>JBFKEA010000214.1:0-4420 GCA_041619375.1 Spongiibacter sp.
CGCTTTTCCGGCGACGCCAGCGACAGTCTGTTCTGGCAGCTGGGCCTGAACTACAGCGAAGATGAGGTGGACGAGTTCCAGCGCCTGCACCACGACACCGTGAGCATTGTCTTCCCGGTCGACGCCCCCGACGGCGACGGCGTTGCCGGCCTGGATAACCGCTCGGGCTTTGGCGGCGAACAGCTGGCGGAAGTCGCGGCGATTTTTGCCCACAGCGAATGGCGCTTTGCCGACAGCTGGAAGCTGAGTCTGGGTACGCGCTACACCGATGAAGTGCGCAACTTTAATGGCTGCTCACAGGATGTCGACGTCGAGGACAACCCCGGTGCCGACCAAGACGCCCCCGGCGCGCGCAATGAGGGCAGCGGCCTGAACAACGCCTTTACCGCTCTCAGCCTATTGCAGTCGCCGCTGGCCGGCTACGCGCCGGGCAGCGCCGAGTCCGGCGGCTGCTTCACCCTGGACAATGAGACCCGCCGGCCGCAGCGCTTTTACGGCAAGCTGGCCGAGGACAATATCTCCGGTCGCATCGCGTTAGACTGGGAGTTCGCCCCGGAAAAACTCGCCTACCTGGCGCTGAGCCGCGGCTATAAATCCGGCAGTTTCCCGGTGATCAATATTTCCGACTCGGTGCAGTACGCGCCGGCCACCCAGGAGCGCCTGGACGCGATAGAAATCGGCAGCAAACTGCGGCTGTGGGATAGGGCGCAGGTCAACGCCTCGGTATTTGACTACCGCTACCGCGACAAACAACTGGTCACCAACTTCCGCGACCCGGTTTTCGGCGCTCTGCCGGTGCTGCGCAACGCGCCGCGCTCCAATGTGCGCGGCGCTGAGTTAGACCTCAAAATGACCCCGCTCAGCGGCCTGTTTATCGCCCTGCAGGCATCTTATCTGGACACGGAAGTTGAGGAGTTTGTCAGCGGCGACAGTAATGGCGACGAATTCGATTTCAGCGGCAAACCCTTTAACTACAGCCCGCAGTGGGAATACTCGCTGATTGCCGATTACACCCTGCCGGTGCTGGATCGCTACGAGTTGTCACTGGGCGCCGACCTGAGCTACCGCGGCGAGACCAATGCCTCGCTGGAGAAAGACCGGCGCTTCTTTATGGACGACTACACGGTGATCAATGCCCGCGTCGGCATTGCGCCGCTGGCCGGCCCCTGGAAGCTGCAGCTGTGGGGGCGCAATATCCGCGACGAGTACTACTACAACAATGTCACCAATCAGCTCGACACCATCGGCCGCTACACTGCCATGCCCGTGGTGTGGGGCGCGACAGTCAGCTGGCAGCCCTAAGCCAAACCGCCGACCGCGCTGAGCTACACTGCTGGTAGAAATGCCGCGCTGCGCTATATATTAATCAGCCAGCGCTACCGCCCACGAGGATACTGCCATTACCGTCGAAGCCTTTTTGCTCAAGTTGCAGAGTAGCCTCAACTACCCGCTGATCAACCTCGGCGAGCACCCGGTGACCCTGGGGACGCTGCTGGCCGGGGTAGTTATCGTCGGCGTTGCGCTGACCATCTCCACCACCCTGCGCCGCAGCCTGCGCGGTATCGCGGCGCGGCGCACCGGCTTCAGTCCCAGCTCGCTGTATACCATGGAGCGCCTGACCCATTATATGGTGCTGGTCATCGGCAGCTTCTTCGCCCTGTCGGTGGTGGGCATCGATTTTTCCAAACTGGCTCTAGTGGCCTCTGCGCTGTCGGTGGGCATTGGTTTCGGCCTGCAGGCGATCTTCAGCAACTTCGTATCCGGGCTGATCATTCTGGTCGAGCGCTCACTAAAAGTGGGCGACTACGTGCAGCTGGAAAGCGGCGTGATTGGCGTAGTCAGCGAAATCCGCGTGCGCGCCACGCTGATCACTACGCTGGAAAACGCCGAGGTCGTGGTACCCAACTCCGAGTTCGTCAATGGCAAGGTCACCAACTTCACCCTCACCAACAATTTCTGCCGGATGCGCATCCCGTTTGGCGTGGCCTATGGCAGCGACAAAGAGAAACTCCGCGAGGTAGTGTTGGCCGCCGCCATGAAGCAGCCGCAGACCCTGCTCGACTCGCCCATCCACCAGCCGACCTTGCAAATGAAGGGATTCGGCGATTCCAGCCTCGATTTTGAATTGATGGTCTGGGTGAAACCGGAGTATTCCACCCAACACAGCTCCACCCGCTCGGCCTACCTGTGGGCACTAGACACCGCGCTCAACGAGGCCGGCATTACCATACCCTTTCCGCAGCGCGACCTGCACCTGGTATCCGGCCTGCACCCAAGCTCTCCGCCCGCAGACACCTAAAGACTGTGCAGAGCGCGCGCTAAGCGCCTAGGCTGTGTAGTGGCGCCACCGCACTTGCGGCGCGGCGTCGCCGTCTCAAGGAGAGCTGCATGAGCACACTGATCGCTATTGTCTGTCTTGTCGCCACCCTGCTGGCCGTGTTCTACCTGCGACTGCCGCGTCATCGCGGCGCGCTGGTCTTTGCCCTGGGCTGGCTGCTCGCCGCCAGTATTCAGCCCTGCCTATTGCACCCACTCTGGCTGCTGGCGCTGCTCGCGACGCTGTCGCTGCTGCTGGTCGACGGCCTGCGCCGTCGGCTGATCAGCGAGCCGGCGCGGCGCGCACTGGCCAAAATGATGCCGGAAATGAGCGACACCGAGCGCGAGGCGCTGGACGCCGGCACCACCTGGTGGGAAAAACAATTGTTTTCCGGCTACCCCGACTGGCAGCAATTCGAGGCCATTAATCTGGCGCATCTCAGCAGCCGCGAGCGCGCCTTCCTTGATGGCGAAACTGAGCAGCTTTGCGCCATGCTCGATGAGTGGCAGATTCAGCATGAACTCAAAGACCTGCCGGAAGCAGTGTGGCAATTCATTAAAGAAAAAGGCTTCCTCGGCCTGATCATCCCCGAGCAATTCGGCGGCCGGCATTTCAGCCCCTATGCGCAGAGCCGGGTGGTGGGAAAAATTGCCAGCCGCTCCAGCGTCGCCGCGGTATCCGTCATGGTGCCCAACTCGCTGGGGCCCGGCGAGCTGCTGGCCAAATACGGCACTGCCGAGCAGCAGCAGTATTGGTTACCGCGCCTGGCGGTAGGGGAAGAAATTCCCTGCTTTGGTCTCACCGGCCCCGAGGCCGGCTCTGACGCCGGCGCCATCCCCGACTATGGCGTGGTGTGCCGCGGCGACTATCGCGGTGAGGAGATGCTCGGCATCCGCCTGAATTTCTCCAAGCGCTGGATCACCCTGGCGCCCATCGCCACCGTCATCGGCCTGGCTTTTCGACTGGAGGATCCCGACAAGTTACTGGGCGACAACGCCGACTTGGGTATTTGCTGTGCTCTACTGCCCGCCGACCTACCCGGCGTGGAAATCGGCCGCCGCCACAATCCCGGCGCGGCATTTATGAATGGCCCGATTACTGGCAACGAGGTGTTTATCTCCTTCGATCTGCTGATCGGCGGTCGCGACTATATTGGCCGCGGCTGGCAAATGCTGGTGGAATGTCTGGGGGCAGGGCGGGGCGTGTCACTACCGGCACTGTCCACTGCCGCCGCCGAAATGAGCTACCTCACCGTGGGCGCGTTCGCGCGCATCCGCCGCCAATTCGGCATCCCGGTGGGCAAATTTGAGGGCGTACAGGAGGCCACTGCCGACATTGCCGCCTCCGCCTATACGCTGGAGGCCTTTCGCGCCTTTGTCACCCGTGCACTGACCGATGGCGCCCCGGCGGTGCTTACCGCAATGGCAAAATACCACGCCACCGAAATGATGCGCCAAGTGGTCGATCACAGTATGGACGTTCTCGGCGGTCGCGGCATCCAACTGGGACCGCGCAATTTTATGTCCCAGACCTACCAGACAGTGCCCATCGCTATTACCGTGGAAGGCGCCAATATTCTCACCCGCTCGATGATGATCTTTGGCCAGGGCGCCATGCGCTGCCACCCCTTCCTGGCCGATGAGCTGCTGGCGCTAAACGACCAAAGCGCCGCTGCCGAGCAGCGCTTCGACGCCCTGCTCAGCGCCCATCTGGGTCACAGCGCCGCGGTATTCAGTCGCGCCATCGTACTGGCGCTTAGCGGCGCGCGACTGTCCAAGGCCGGTCGCAAGCGGCCCCTGGCCCGTTATTACCGCAAACTCGACCGCCTGAGCGCGGCCTTTGCCGCCACCGCCGATATTGCCCTAGTCACGCTGGGCGGCGACCTCAAGCGTCGCGAGCTGCTGTCGGCGCGACTGGGCGATGTCCACAGCCAGCTGGTTATCAGCTCGGCGCTGCTAAAGTTCCATAGCGAACAAGCCGCCAGCGCCGAATCCACCGCCCACGCCGAATACGCCCTGCGCCGCAGTTTAGCCGCCGCCCAGAGCGCGCTCAATGCCCTGTATCGCAACTTTCCCCAGCGCTGGCTGGGCGCGCTGCTCAAAG
>JBFKEA010000215.1:0-4414 GCA_041619375.1 Spongiibacter sp.
AGTCATCATCAAAAAGCCAACGGTATCCAGGCCCATTTCGCTGGCCATACCGATGTGCTGCTCAGAAACGTCGGCCTCGGTGCAGTGAGTCGCCACGCGAATGGTGCTCACTCCCAGATCCGCAGCCATTTTCAAATGGTCGACCGTACCGATGCCGGGCAACAGCAGAGCGGAGATCTTGGCATTTTTGACCGCGCCAACCACCGCCTTCAGATACTCTTCGTCGCTGTGCGCCGGAAAGCCATAGTTTACCGAGCTGCCGCCCAGGCCGTCGCCGTGGGTGACTTCGATCAGCGGCATACCCGCTTCATCCAAGCCAGTGGCAATATTGACCATTTCATCGAGCGAGATCTGGTGGCGTTTGGCGTGCATACCATCGCGCAAACACATATCGTGCAGAACGACTTTTTTACCTTGTATATTCATTGTCCTTCCCTCAGGCGGCCGATGGCGAAAAACGGCCTGCCAGAATTTCTTCGGCAAACATCTCAGCGGTGCGCAGGCCCGCTGCCGTCATAATATCGAGGTTGCCGGCATACTTAGGCAGAAAATCCCCCAGACCCTCAACTTCCATAAAGATCGACACGCGATTGCCGTCGAATACCGGGCCGTTCTTCAGGCGATAGCCGGGCACGTATTTCTGCACTTCGGCCACCATATCGTCGACCGATTTGCGAATAGCCTCCTGATCGGGCTCATCGTCAGTCAGGCAGTGGATGGTATCGCGCATAATCAGCGGCGGCTCAGCGGGGTTAATAACGATAATCGCCTTGCCCTCACGCGCACCGCCAACTTTCTCTACTGCGCCGGCAGTGGTGCGAGTGAATTCGTCGATGTTTTTGCGCGTGCCCGGACCCACAGATTTAGAGCTTACCGTGGCCACGATCTCGCCGTAGCTGACCGACTGCACGCGCGATACTGCGGCAACCATGGGGATAGTGGCTTGGCCGCCACAGGTCACCATATTGACGTTCATGCACTTCTCAGCCACTGCGGCACTGAGGTTGACCGGTGGAATGCAAAAAGGACCAATCGCCGCCGGCGTCAGGTCGATCATCAGCGCGCCCTGCTCGTTGACCTTGCGCGAGTTTTCCGCGTGCACATAGGCCGAGGTCGCGTCGAAGCAGATCTGCACACCGTCTTCGCGCATGGTCGGCAACATGCCGTCCACACCTTCAGCGGTGACTTTCATCCCCATTTCCTTGGCGCGGGCCAGACCGGGCGATTCGGGGTCCACACCCACCATCCACACGGGTTCAATCAGCTCAGAGCGCATTGCTTTCATCAGCAGGTCGGTACCGATATTGCCCGGCCCAATGATGGCCGCGCGAATTTTTTCAGCCATAAGATTTCTCACTGTCAGTTGGGCGCGTTGTTTCGCCCCCGAAATAGTCGCTTTATATCGTGTTATTCACACAGCTAGCTTACACAAAGCTGATGTCGGCGCTGCCGACCCCTTCCAGCTCCATACGCAAACTGTCGCCGGCCTGCACTGGCTCCAAAGGAACCAGCGAACCCGACAAAATCACTTCACCGGCCTTAAAGGGAATGCCAAAAGCCCCCAGCGTATTGGCCAGCCAGGCCACCGCCGTCAGCGGATTGCCCTGTACCGCACTGCCTAAACCTTCACTGAGGAATTCGCCATTCTTCCACACGCGGATTTTCAGCGCCGGCAGATCAAAGTCTTTGGGATCGGCCTCATTGTCACCCAGCACATACACGCCGCAGGAGGCGTTATCGGCAACCGTGTCTTGAATAGCAATTTGCCAATTGTCGATGCGCGAATCGACAATTTCAAAACAGGGCATAATCGCATCGGTCGCGGCCAACACATCGGCCTCGGTAACGCCGGGGCCCTGCAGGTCTTTTTTCAGGCGAAAGCCAATCTCAGCTTCAGCGCGAGGTGAAATCAGATGCCCGGCTACCGGCACTGCCGCGCCGTTTTCAAAGGTCATGGCATCGGTTAAAAAGCCAAAATCGGGCTGGTGTACGCCCAACATTTCCTGCACCACCTTGCTGGTGACGCCAATTTTTTTGCCGACCACTTTTTCGCCATCTGCAAGGCGGCGGTTAAGCATACGCAGGGAAATATAGTAGGCGTCGTCAATGGTGATATCGGCCTCGCGCGCGGTCAGCGGTGCGATGCTTTGTTGACTGCGCAGCGCCTCGTAAAGCTCGTCGCCCAGCGCATCAATTTTGGAGCTATCCATAACTTATCCGTTCTGTAAAAAGTCGAGGGTCTGGCGATTAAACATCTCGCGGTGCTCAACCATGACCCAGTGGCCACAACGCGACACCAGTGTCAGGCGAATATCAGCAATACCTTTGGCCAATTTCATAATGCCGGTCTCGGGCATCATCTGCTCATTCACTCCCCAAAACGCCAGCGTCGGGCAGCGTATTTCCGCCAGCCGCTCGGTCATATCGGGTACCGTCATGGTGGTAATCACCTGGCTGTTCTGCTGCTGAAAAATACCCCAGCGCTCGTTGACCAGTTGCTCATCGACCACAGAATCGTCGTAGACCAGGCCGCGGCGGATAAAATCTTCCAGGCGCTCCGGCGCCATTGGCCCCGAGGTAAACACCTCTTTCATTATCTGCATGCCCGGCATATGGAAGTAGTCGGCCTGCTGCTCGATCCCGCCGGGCGCCATCAGTACCAGCTTGTCGACACATTCGGGGTAATCGAGGGTGTATTTCAAGGCGATAGCACCGCCGAGGGAATTACCCACCAAGCTGTAGCGACTCACACCGATATGCTGCAAGGTCTGGTGCACGCACTCGACAAAGAAATCCAGCGGATATTCAACGTCGTCGGGCTTGTCGGAATAACCGTAGCCAATCAGGTCGGGCACAATCACCCGGTAGCCCTGCTCGACAAACCAGGGGTAGTTATATTTGAAGTTGCTGTGACCACTGGCGCCGCTGCCACTGCCGTGCAGAAACACCAACACCGGGCCGTCACCTTGATCGAGGTAGTGAATACGGTGGCCATTGCCGAGCGTGGCGTAATGCCCCTCGGGAAGTCCCGCGACTAATTCGCCCATGACTGCTTGCCCCCAAATCTGCAAATTTTTAACGCCAGCCCGCACCGCAAAGCGGCGCTAAGCCCTTTTCAATAGAGTAAATTTTATAGAAGGCGGGGCGCCACACTAATCCCCCAAACGGATGACAGCTCCGCCCGCGCAGGCGCTACTCCACCACGGCATCGCTGAATTTAGGCGGCTTGCCGAGCATTGCCCGCGGTGACGGCGGCTGCTTGCCGTCGATATCAACCACCCCGTACTCCTCGGCCAACTCGGCGCCGTAGTAGACCTTGCCACTGCGCGACATCAACTCGGCATCGCGATACAGGGCATCAATTACCAAGCCCGGAAACTCCGGCGATTCGGCCGCTGCCACGGCCTCAGCATAGAGCTCTGGTTGCTGTTCAAACACCCGCATACTGCGCTCAGTTTTCAGCAAGCCCATCCACAGCGAGACCACCGCGACATTGTAAGGGCGAAAATCAACGGCCATATCGTGGGCCATTTTGTCGACACCGGCCTTACCGGCGCCGTAAGCCGGGCCGTGCATATAGCAGCGACCACCTGCCGAAGAGGTATTTACCACCAAGCCCTGGGCGCTTTTCAGCAGCAGCGGCGCGGCAAAATACGAGGCCACATAGCTCGAGCGCAGCCCGACGTTAAGAATGTCCTGCAGGGCCAGCGGCTTTTGCCAGAATGGCCCGGGCAGCGTCAGCCCCTCCGGCACCTGCAAGGCGTTATTCACTAGGATGTCCAGGCGACCCTGCTCGGATTCGATCACCTCAAACACCTTGCGCACCTGCTGGTCGTCGCGATGATCACACACCAGCGGCACTGCCTTGGCGCCGCGGGCCTCAATGGCCTCAACGGTGGCAAAAACGGTGCCCGGCAAGGCCGCATCGCCCTCAGACTGGCTGCGCCCGGTCACATAGATCGTGCTGCCCGGCTTGGCCAGCGCCAGCGCAATGCCTTTACCGGCACCCCGGCTGGCTCCGGTCACGAGAATAATACGCTTGTCCTGTTTCACGGCGAGTTCCCAGTATTATGCTGTTGATTACAGCGGCACAGGCTGACAGACCTGCGCGCTGAACACATCCCCCGAAATGACTAGTCGCCCGCCGCTCAGCCCGCCTACAACAGCAGGCGGCGAATATCGGCCAGCAGCTGCCCCAGCTCGGTAAAGAATTTACCCGCATCGGCGCCGTTGATCGCGCGGTGGTCGTAAGAAAGCGACAAGGGCAGCATTTTGCGCGGCTGGAATGCACTGCCGTCCCACACCGGCTTAACGGCCAATTTGGAAACACCCAGTATGGCGACTTCCGGCGCATTGATAATCGGCGTAAAGCCGGTGCCGCCAATACCGCCCAAACTGGAAATCGTAAAGCAGC
>JBFKEA010000216.1:0-4395 GCA_041619375.1 Spongiibacter sp.
GTGATGTTCTGTGCCGATGGCGAGCGCGTGGAGATTACGCACAAGGCCAGCTCGCGCATGTCGTTTGCGCGCGGTGCAGTGCGCGCGGCCGCCTGGCTGAAGGCGCAGGCCGCGGGGCGCTATGATATGCAGGATGTATTGGGTCTGAAGGCGGATTGAGGCGTGGCAAAGCTGGAGTTTAGCCTGCCGGAACTATTTGTTTTTCGTACTGAAATTGCACTGTTGCGAGGCCATATTAACGCCGGCAACCACTTGGGTAACGATGCGCTGATCGGCCTGTTGAACGAGGCGCGCGGCCGCTTTCTGTCGCTTCGCGGTATTCGTGAGGGTGGTCGCGACGACGGCCTGGCGATGGTCAATGCCGATATGGCGGTGCGCTATTTGAGCGAGGCGCACTACGGCGAGACCCTGTGTTTTGACGTGGCGGCCAATGACTTTCACCGCTGCGGTTTTGATATTGCCTACCGGGTGAGCGAGTCGTTGAGCGGGCGGCTGGTGGCGGTGGCGAAAACGGCCCACCTGATGATGTCACCAGCCAGCGGGCGTGCAGTAGATGCCCCGGCGGAGTTGCTTGCGGCCCTGAAGGCGTAATAGTTACGTTCATCGCGCGCCCAGTCGGGCAAGTCTGCGGTGGATTCCGTCGCCGCTTTCGCGTAAAATCGCGCTTCAGATTTGGGCGCCGGGTTGTTGTAGACCCGTGACCCCCGCAGGAGAGCGAGATGAGGATTACCCATCTCGCTTTTTTGCACGCGTATTTTCCTCTGTGGTTCCCTAGTTGTCGTTCCGGCTATTGCCGGCGGTGACTCTCGGCCGCAAGTCTGATCCAGGAGGTTATCTTGACGGTTACAGCCATACTCGCCCTAGAAGACGGCAGTATTTTTCGGGGTGTTGCAATCGGTGCACACGGGCATTCGGTTGGGGAGGTGGTGTTCAATACCGCCATGACCGGGTATCAGGAGATCCTCACCGACCCCTCCTACGCGCGTCAGATCGTGACGTTGACCTATCCCCATATCGGTAACACCGGTGTTAATAGCGAAGATGAAGAGGCCGCCGAAATTTGGTCGGCCGGCTTGGTGATTCGCGATTTGCCGTTGATGGCCAGCAGCTTTCGCAGTGAGCAGAGCCTGTCTGACTATCTGTGCGAGCGCAATATTGTCGGTATTGCCGAAATCGATACCCGCCGCCTGACGCGTATTTTGCGCGACAAGGGGGCTCAGGGTGGTTGCCTGCTGGCGGGCGATGAACTCGGCAGTGACGACGAGGCGAAGGCGCTGGAATTGGCCAAAGGCTTTGGCGGCCTCAAAGGTATGGATCTCGCCAAAGAGGTTACCACTGCCGAGCGCTACGAGTGGCGCGAAGGCAGCTGGACGCTGGGCGAAGGTCACAAGGCCTTCGATGACGAGCAGCTGCCCCACCACGTGGTTGCTTATGATTTTGGCGTAAAGCGCAATATTTTGCGCATGTTGGCCGATCGCGGCTGCCGTTTGACGGTCGTGCCGGCAACGACGCCCGCCGCCGAAGTATTGGCGATGAAGCCCGATGGTGTATTCCTGTCCAATGGCCCGGGTGACCCGGAGCCCTGTGACTATGCGATTGCCGCCATCAAAGAAATTGTCGCGGCAGGTTTGCCGGTGTTTGGTATCTGCCTTGGTCACCAGCTGTTGTCGCTGGCCTCGGGTGCCAAGACGATGAAAATGAAGTTTGGCCATCACGGCGCCAATCACCCGGTACAGGATCTGGCCAGCAAAGTGGTACACATTACCAGCCAGAATCACGGCTTTGCTGTAGATGAAGACAGCCTGCCGGCGACGTTGACGGTGACGCACAAGTCGCTGTTTGACGGCTCCCTGCAGGGTGTAGAGCGCAGCGATGTGCCGGCATTTGGTTTCCAGGGTCACCCTGAAGCCAGTCCGGGGCCGCATGATATTGCGCCCTTGTTTGATCACTTTATTGAGTTAATTCAGGCCCAAAAGGCCGGTTGAGAATTTCGGATTGCGTCCTGCGCATGCGGGCGTCGCACGTTGCGGCCCCGTCAGCGTAAAGCGGAGACATCATGCCCAAAAGAACCGACATAGAATCCATTCTGATCCTTGGCGCTGGTCCGATCGTTATCGGCCAGGCTTGTGAGTTTGACTACTCTGGCGCCCAGGCCTGTAAGGCGCTGCGCGAAGAGGGCTACCGGGTCATCCTGGTAAACTCTAACCCCGCGACCATCATGACCGACCCGGCGATGGCCGACGCCACCTATATTGAGCCGGTGACCTGGCAGACGGTGGAGAAGATTATTGAGAAAGAACGCCCCGACGTGTTGCTGCCGACCATGGGTGGCCAGACGGCGTTGAACTGCGCTCTGGATCTTGATCGCGAAGGTGTGCTGGAAAAGTACGGCGTCGAAATGATTGGCGCCAAGAAAGAAGCGATCGACATGGCGGAAGATCGCCAGCTGTTCGACAAGGCGATGAAACGCATCGGCTTGGAGACGCCGCGTTCAGCCATAGCACACAGCATGGAAGAAGCCCTGCAGGTGCTGGACTCGATCGGTTTCCCGGCCATTATTCGCCCCTCGTTCACCATGGGTGGCAGCGGCGGCGGTATTGCCTACAACAAAGAAGAGTACGTGGAGATCTGTACTCGCGGCCTGGATCTGTCGCCGACCAACGAGCTGCTGATCGATGAGAGCCTGATTGGCTGGAAAGAGTTCGAAATGGAGGTGGTGCGCGATCGCAATGATAACTGCATCATTATCTGTGCGATTGAGAATTTTGACCCGATGGGTGTGCATACCGGTGACTCCATTACCGTGGCGCCGGCGCAAACGCTGACCGATAAAGAATACCAGATCATGCGTAACGCCTCTTGCGCGGTACTGCGTGAGATCGGCGTGGAAACCGGCGGCTCCAATGTACAGTTTGGTATGAACCCGCAAGACGGTCGCCTGGTGGTGATCGAGATGAACCCGCGGGTATCGCGCTCCTCGGCGCTGGCGTCGAAGGCCACCGGCTTCCCGATCGCCAAGGTGGCGGCCAAGTTGGCGGTTGGCTATACCCTGGACGAGCTGCAAAACGATATTACTGGCGGCGCTACGCCGGCGTCGTTCGAGCCGAGTATCGACTATGTCGTGACCAAGCTGCCGCGCTTTACCTTTGAGAAGTTTGGCGAGGCGCAGACCAAGCTGCACACCCAGATGAAGTCGGTGGGCGAGGTGATGGCGATTGGCCGCACCTTCCAGGAGTCGGTGCAGAAAGCTTTGCGCGGTCTGGAAGTGGGCTCGTCGGGCTTTGAGCACAAGATCGACGTGGATCGCGACGATGCCCGCGATATTTTGATTGCCGAGCTGACGAATCCCGGCCCCGAGCGTATTTGGTATGTGGCGGATGCCTTCCGTGCAGGAATGACGGTAGAGGAAGTCTACGAGCACTCGTGGATTGATCCCTGGTTCCTGGTGCAGATCGAAGACATTGTGAAGTCTGAGAACGCCCTGAAGAAGGTCGCGCTGTCGGATATCGATGCCGAGCAGATGCGTCGTCTGAAGCGCAAGGGCTTTAGCGATCAGCGCCTGTCGGTGCTGTTGGCGGTCAGTGAGCGCCAGCTGCGCGCCCGTCGTCACGCCCTGGGTGTGCACCCGGTGTATAAGCGCGTCGATACCTGTGCGGCAGAATTTGCCACCTCAACCGCGTATATGTACTCCACTTACGAGGAGGAGTGCGAGGCACAGCCCAGCGATCGCGAGAAGATTTTGGTTATTGGCGGTGGCCCCAACCGTATCGGTCAGGGCATCGAGTTTGACTACTGCTGTGTGCACGCCGCGCTGGCCATGCGCGAAGACGGTTACGAGACCATTATGGTCAACTGTAACCCGGAGACCGTGTCCACCGATTACGATATTTCCGACAGGCTGTATTTCGAGCCCATCACCCTGGAAGACGTGCTGGAAATCGTCGCCAAGGAGAAGCCCAAGGGTGTGATCGTGCAATTTGGCGGACAGACACCATTGAAGCTGGCGCGCGACCTCGAGGCGGCGGGCGTGCCGATTATTGGCACCAGCCCGGAAGCGATTGACCGCGCCGAAGACCGCGAGCGCTTCCAGCAGATGATTGAGCGGCTGAATCTGAAGCAGCCGCCGAACACCACGGTGCGCTCGGAAGAGGCCGCACTGGCTGCCGCCGCGAAAATTGGTTACCCGCTGGTGGTGCGTCCGTCCTATGTGTTGGGGGGGCGGGCCATGGAGATTGTGTATAAAGAGGAAGAGCTGGAGCGCTACATGCGCGAAGCGGTGAAGGTGTCGAATGAGTCGCCGGTGCTGCTGGACCACTTCCTGAATGCGGCGGTTGAGGTCGATCTCGATGCGGTGTCCGACGGCAAGCAGGTGGTGATCGGTGCCATTATGCAGCA
>JBFKEA010000217.1:0-4375 GCA_041619375.1 Spongiibacter sp.
CGAGGGATCAAAGCGCGCCATCGGCGCGCGCTGGCCAATGCCGCGAATGAAGATTTGCGCCGAGGTGCTGTCGTTGATCTGTAAACTGGGCACCGACTTACTCAGCTCGGTGGTACTCAAAATGCCCATGGCGCGCAGGTCATCACCGCTCATCGCGGTGACCGCTACCGGGGTTTCCTGCAAATTTTCAGCGCGTTTACGCGCGGTGACCAGCACCTCCTCAATGGTGCCGCCCATTTTCTTAGCGGCGGTCTCGGCCTCCTGCCCCCAGGCAGCGGCGCTGCTCAATAACAAGACACAGCCGGGCAGCAGGCCACGGCAAATGCGGGCTGATATGCGCATAGTGAGTTCCCATCCAGTGATCGCAATAATTATTGTTATGGTTGTGTCACCGACGGCAACACAAATGTAGGCTAACTACATTAATGCAAAAGCACAATTTTTGGTCGTACGAGACATGACTGCCCGGCACCGGTATACGCCGCCCGACAGGGCGGCGCCAGCAGTCTTAGGATACCGCGTCGGCGAGAAATTCCATGGTTTCCACCGAGGTCTCAAAGTGATCGCGGTGGCCGATCATCAGGCTAGTCACTGGCGATTTCTTCCAGTCTTGCAGACGCTCTTTGATGCGCTCTTTCGGCCCTACCAGGGAAATTTCATCCACCAACGCATCCGGCACCGCCTTGATGGCCTCCTCGTGCTTACCCTCGTACCACAGGTCTTGCACTTTCTCGGCCTCGTCGCCAAAACCCATGCGACCCATCAGGTTTTTGTGGAAGTTGTCCTTGCGCGCGCCCATGCCGCCGAGATACAGCGCCATGGTCATTTTGCCGGGGAACATCGCCTCTTCGAGGTTATCGTTGATAATGCAGTTCACCATGGCATTAATTTCGAAGCCCTCGGGCTTATTCGCCAGACTCTCCTCGAAAATACCCATCCGGTAAGGCGAGACAAATATCGGCATCCAGCCGTCAAAGCGCTCAGCCGCCAGGGCAATATTTTTCGGCCCCTCGGCGCCGAGGAATACCGGGATTTTGCTGCGCAGAGGGTGGGTGATACTTTTCAGCGGCTTGCCCAAACCCAGCGACTCCTCGCCCTGATAGGGCAGCTGATACTGACGCCCCTGATACTCCACCGGCGCCTCGCGGGCAATCACCTGCTGAAAAATATCCAGCCACTCGCGGGTGCGTTCCAGTGGGCGCTTAAATTGCTGACCGTACCAGCCCTCCACCACCTGCGGGCCAGAAACGCCCACGCCCAGGCACAGGCGACCATTGGAGATGTGATCCAGAGTGAGCGCCGACATCGCCGCGCACACCGGGGTTCGCGCCGAAATTTGCATGACGCCGGTGCACAGGCGAATTTTAGAGGTCATTGCCGCGATGGCGGCCAGGGGGGTAAAACAGTCGGAGCCGTAGGCCTCGGCGGTATACACCGAGTCGAAGCCCAACTTCTCTGCCGTTTGTGCCAGTTCGATAAAACGATCGGTAGGCTGTTTCTGGAAATAGCCTAGATGTAAGCCGAGTTTCATACCCGCTCCTCAATACCTGTGCAAATAGGCAGTCAGTATAAGAAGCGCGCCCGCCCAGACCTATGGCAAAACAGCTCAATTGCGATTTTGGCAGTGGCGAAAAAGCTCAGCGAGATGCCGCCTTAAGCGCCCACCGAGGGCGGCTGGGTGTTGGCCACCCACTCCCACCACTGGTGCTCGCCCTCCGGTTTGTCATCGTCCTGGCAGCGGTAGACATTCCAGGTAACGAGGTAATCGGGGTTCGCCACCGCCTCGCCGGCGCTGTCGCGATAGACCCCGGCCGGGGCAACAAACCACGGCGCCGCCGACGACGGCAGGGTAAATTCCTCACCACTGCGCTGGCGCAGTGTGAGGCCGTCTTTGGGCGTAACCCGCACCACGCAGCCGGCAAGCAGGCGCTGCTGCAGGGCCGAGCCGTCAACGTCAAAGTAATTCAACGCGACCAGCGCGGTTTTATCCAGCAGCGCCTCAAGCGCAATCACCTCGCTCATCGCCGCCTCAGAACAGCAGTCGGCAGCGGATGGTATCGGGGATCTGTGACAGCTTCTCCTGAGCCAGCTCGCCCGAGTCCTTGTCGATATCGATCACCACGTAGCCCACCTGATCATTGGTCTGCAAGTATTGGCCGGAGATATTGATATCGTTCTCAGAGAACACTTGGTTAATGGCACTGAGAATACCGGGGACATTGCGATGCACGTGCAAAATGCGGTGCTTGCCGGGATGGGCGGGCAACGCCACTTCCGGGAAGTTAACCGACGAGGTGGTGGTGCCGTTGTCCGAGTACTTCACCAGCTTATCGGCCACTTCCAGGCCGATATTCTGCTGGGCCTCGACGGTGGAACCGCCGATATGCGGAGTCAGGAACACATTGTCGAATTCGCGCAGCGGCGACACAAACTCATCGTTATTGCCGCGCGGCTCTTCGGGGAAGACGTCGATGGCCGCACCGGCCAGACGGGCATCACTCAGCGCGTTACACAGGGCATCGATGTCGACCACCGTGCCCCGCGATGCATTGATCAGAATCGCGCCATTTTTCATCTGCGCCAGCTCATTGACACCAATCATGTCCTGAGTAGAGGCCGTTTCAGGCACGTGCAGGCTGACGATATCCGAGGTGGCCAGCAGCTCACCCATGCTCACCTGCACAGCATTGCCCAGCGGCAATTTGTTCACCACATCAGTGAAACACACTTCCATACCCAAGCTCTCGGCGATGACCGACAGCTGCATACCGATAGAGCCGTAGCCGATAATCCCCAGGCGCTTGCCACGAATCTCGTAGGAGCCCACCGCGCTCTTCATCCACTCACCGCGATGGGCGGCGGCGTTTTTCTCGGCGATGCCGCGCAGCAGCAAAATGGCCTCGGCAATCACCAGCTCGGCCACTGAGCGCGTGTTAGAGAAGGGCGCATTGAATACTGCGATACCGCGCTCGGTTGCCGCCTTCAAGTCGACCTGGTTGGTGCCGATGCAGAAACAGCCCACCGCGATCAGCTTTTTGGCCGACTCAAATACCTCGGCAGTCAACTGGGTGCGCGAACGAATACCGACAAAATGGGCGTCGGCGATCTTTTGCTTCAGCTCGTCATCGGGCAGGGCTTTTTGGTAGTAATCGATATTGCTGTAACCCGCCGCATGCAGCGCATCTACGGCGGACTGATGAACACCTTCTAAGAGAAGGAATTTAATCTTGGCCTTGTCTAGGGAGGTTTTTGCCATTGCGGGTGCACTCTCGGAGGGGGGAAATATGAAAGCGCAATATGATACCATAAAACACTTTTCCCGTAGCCCTATTCCGAGACAATCTGCCATGTCATCCGCCACTCCCCACTCCTCCCCAGAGCGTGTTATTGCTGAGCTTCAGAGCATCGTCGGCGACGACAAGGTGCGCACCGATGCCGACACCCTGCACAGTCACGGCCGCGACTGGACCAAGGCCTGGGAGCCGGCGCCGCTGGCCGTGGTATTTCCGCGCAACACCACCCAGGTTCAGGCCATCGTCAAACTGGCCAATCGCGAGCAACTGGCGGTAGTGCCCAGCGGCGGTCGCACCGGGCTGAGTGGCGGCGCGGTGGCTGCCAAGAGCGAACTGGTGGTGTCCTTTGACTATATGAACCAGCTCAGCGACTTTAATGCCATCGACCGCACCGTGCGCTGCCAGGCGGGAGTCATTACCGAGCAACTGCAGCAGTTTGCCGATGATCAGGGGCTCTACTACCCGGTCGACTTCGCCTCGGCCGGCTCCTCGCAAATCGGCGGCAATATTTCCACCAATGCCGGCGGCATCAAAGTACTGCGCTGGGGCATGACCCGCGACTGGGTCGCCGGCCTGACCGTGGTGACCGGCAGCGGCGACATACTGGAGCTGAACAACGGCCTGCTGAAAAACAATGCCGGCTACGATCTGCGCCAGCTGTTTATCGGCGCCGAGGGCACGCTCGGGCTCATCTGCGAAGCCACCATGCAGCTGACCCGTCAGCCGCAAAACCTCACCGCCTTTGTATTGGGGGTAGAGAACTTCGACGGCATTATGAATCTGTTCAACCGCTTCCAGTCGGAAATGGACCTCACCGCCTTTGAGTTTTTCTCCGAGCAGGCCCTGCAAAAAGTCATTGCACACAGCAAGCTGCCCCGCCCCTTTGAGTCCACCTGCCCCTATTACGCCCTGCTGGAGTTTGAAAAACTCAACGAGGCAACGGAAGAGCAGGCCATGGCGCTGTTCGAAGCCTGCGTGGAAGAGGGCTGGGTGCTCGACGGCGTAATGAGCCAAAGTCTGGAACAGCTAAAGAATTTGTGGCGGCTGCGCGAGGACATCTCCGAAACCATCTCCCGCTGGAC
>JBFKEA010000218.1:0-4370 GCA_041619375.1 Spongiibacter sp.
CCAGCTGCAGTGTCTCAGTCACTTCGCTGGTCAAATACATTCTAAAGAAACTGTCGTCGATATTACCCGGATCCGCTTCAGCATCGGTCATGGTATTGTCGAGGGTACCGTCGCGGCGGCGCTTGATCGCGGCAAAGCGGCCCAACAAGCGCGCATCGCCCTCACCGAGGAAGGGGATATTGACGTAGGCGCGCAGCTGTTCTTCTTCAAGATCGCTGTAGCGGGCATCGCCACCAAAGCCCCACTCGGCTTCCGGCTTGCGCCACTTGGCGTTAATGGCACCGGCGGTCGCGTTGCGGCCAAATACCGTGCCCGACGGCCCGCGCAGGATTTCAACCGCGGCCAGATCGAAGTACGGTTCACCGCGCATGGCGATAAAGACATCATTGACGTGGAATGCAACAGGAGACGGGCCGTTGCGGGTACGGCTGATACCGCGAATAGCCACTTCATCCGAGCCGCCATCTTCGCGCTGAACAATCATCCCCGGCACCAGGTCGGCGAGGGTTTTAAAATCTTGAATATTGTTCTGTGCCAGAGTGTCGCCGGAATAGGCCGAAACACTGCCCATGACTTCCTGCAGCGACTCACTGCGTTTAGAGACCGTTACCACGACCTCTTCAATCGCCAGGCCGCGATCGGTAATAGTTGGCAGCGCATCCTCTGCCTCGGCGTGAGCAGCTGTCGAGGCAATGACTGCACTCGCCAGCAGTGAACGCATGCTATAGCTATATTTCATTATTGTCCCCTATCTCGAAGAATCACATATGCTAGGCTTTTGCCGTCGCCGCCCCGCGACTGCGCAACATCGGAGTGGCTAACGAGCAGCGCCGAGACTGTCGAGAATCGCGGCGCCTTATAATTCGAAGCGGTTGGCAATGAGCATGAACACAGCACCAGCCATTAAGCCCGCCAAGTTTAGCCGTATGTGTCGCCCGCTAGCTTCCGACAGGGGGTGTTCGGACAGGAAAGGGGGGATTGTGCAGAAGAGGCGCATAAAAATATAAGCTATTGATTTAAATAAATATTATTATTTTTTCCGGAAGTATTTTTTCTCCGAACTTAGCTTTTCGGCGTCGGAATTGCCTCCTCCTTGCCCTGGTTGCGCAGCGAGCGGCGATACTGTGCGGGCGTTCCGCCACAATGCTTTTTAAATTGCGCGTAGAAGGTCGACTGGGAATTAAAACCGGAATCCAACGCGATGGTCAGCATTTTGGTTTTTGATTGCAGGGTCTCGCGCATTAAGGTCTTGGCGTGCTGCACCCGGTAGCTATTCACAAAATCAAAGAAGTTCGAACTGCTGTGGGTATTGATCACCTGTGACAGGTGCGCCGACGGCACATCCATCGACGCCGATAACTGACCAATCGTCAAACTCGGTATTAAGTAGGGCTTCTCCGCATCCATATACTGTTGAAGGCGCTGCCATAGCTGCTCACTGTCTGCCTCCGACAGGCCGCTGCTCTGGTACTTGCGGCTGGCTACCCTCGGCGCCTCCTCTTCTTCGGCAACCGCCTCAACGCTCTCCGGGCCGGCACTGTTCACCGCGCTATTCGCCGCATAAACACGCGGCTGGCGAAGGCTCATCAGGCCAATGCAATAAATCAACAGCGTCGTCACCATGGCCGGCAGACTACGCAAGTCCTCAGCGCGACCGGTAATAAACAGCAGGAACCACGCCAGACTTGCCAAGCATAACAGCAGGGCAAAATAGCACAGCGCCTGAATCCAGCGCAGCTGAATGCGGTCAGTGTTAGAAAACCGCTCGCCGATGCGCTGCCAGTGGCGGTGCACCTGACGCAGGCCCAGCACCGAATAGACCATCAGGTGTATCGGCAGGGAAATATACAAGACGAGATGGATGTAGACGATGGCGGTATATTCGTTGGCCTGGGCCAGAATCGCGAAAATATCGACCCCGTCAGGGAAAATTCTGAAATAGTTCTCTGCCAGTTCACGCTTTGCCTCGGCGCCCAGAAAATAGATGGGCAACATCGCCAAAAAGGCCAGCAGTACCGGGAAAAAGTGCCAGTACTGTGCCCGGCGCAAGGCGAAGCCTTCCTTGGTCAAGGCGCAGATATAAAAATACAGCAGCGGTGCCAAGGCAAAATACAGAAAGCGTCCCACCCCCGACAGGCCCGGATAGACTTCCAAGGCGCCGCTGTAAAGCAGGGCCCGCTGAAACAATTTAATCGCCAGGATACTAACGAAGATTGCCAAAAATCGGTTGGCTCGGCGGTCACCGTAGGGGTGCGACAGTAGCAGCAGCGGCACCACCAGCAAACTCAGCGCTATGCCCGCTGTTGCTATCACCAAAACCAGACTGTTTGCCATACCGGCATGTCACTCCTGAAAGATCTACTCTGCTCAAAGCCAATGCCCTGCCACACAGCGGCAAGCGCGGCCTGCGCAGGCCCCAAAATTCACATTCGGACGATATTGCGCACGGCACAAATAACAATGGGCGATGATCGATGCGGACTACGCCGCAGTTAAACGGGGCTGGCATCGCTCAAGGGTTAATGAACGGTCTCTAACTTTGCGTTTTTATTGTCTTATTTTAACAAATTATACCCGCTATACGACAATGACGCCCAGGCCACACTGTAACAGATTGATGTAATAAAGAAGCGAATGGACTTAACCGAAACTGATCGGAAGGGGGCGATGGCTTAGCGCCACCGCAAACATATAACCAAACACCAGCGCCGCCAGCAGGGCACAGCGCGCTTTTTGGGCCGGTGTGCGGCCATATTTAATTGCCATACTGCCCAGGACAATATAAAGCGGCAAGGCCAGCAGTTTGGCCGCCAGCCACGGCGTATGCTGCGGCCACGCGCTCAGCATGGTCATTAAGCTGAGCCCCAGAACCAGCAGCGCGGTGTCGATCACATGGGGCAGTACCCGCACCCAGCGCTGCTGCAGCGCCGGCGGCGCCACCACGGCCCAGCGAGCGCGCAGCAGGAAAAACCCAAAACTGCACAGTACCGCGGCAATATGCAGGGCCTTGATCAGCGAAAAGCTTGCCACTTTACTGCCGGCTGGCCTCAAACTGCTCGCGAAACTCCCGCCTCGCCTGCATTTTATGGTTCGCGCATTCAGCCATTTGCTGGTCGGACTGCCACTGGTAACAGTCCGACGGCAGGCGATACCACTGCTCAAAGGCGCGATCGAATTCACGCTTAGCCTTCAGTACCTGCGGCTCCACCCCCGGCGCTGCAGGCTTCTCCGCCGCTGCAGGCTGGCCACCGACGGCTGCGGGGGCCGGGCTTCGCGGCTCTATTGCCGCCGAGCTTTGTGGCGGTGGGCTCGCCATAAACTCGTCGGAGCCCGCTGCCGGCGGCTTAGTTTGCAGAAAGTACTTCGCAATAGGGATGATCAGCAGCACCAATACGACAATCCCGCCCCACACCATAGTTTTGTTCATCGCCTCAGCCCCACGCCGCTTACGACTATTGTTAAGCAGTTAAGACGCCTTATGAATATCGCGCAAGTTATTGGCGGGCTTGGCAAAAGAAATAACAGCAAGAATGGCCGGCGCGGCGCGAACAAGCATGCGCTCAGGGCCGGCCAAAACCGCGATCAAACCGCTAGACGCGCGACAGCGCCCTCCACCACGACGGCGATGGGCCATTGCCCCGCCCGCCGCTAACCGCCGTTGGCCGCGCGCGCGGTAAACTCGCGCTTGGCACGCATTTTATGGTTTACGCATTCGGCCATTTGCTGGTCAGACTGCCACTTATGGCAGCCTGGCAAGGGGTGATACCAGTCCTCAAAGGCCTGGTCTAATTCGCGCTCGCGGCTGCTGGCATTGTCGCGCAGCTGCTGCCAGCTCGGCACCACTGCTGCGGGCGCCGGCTCAGAGCTCGCCGCCCCCTCTCCCCAGGAATCAGCGCCGCGACCAGTGGATAGCGCCCCCCAGTATTCATCGTAGGACTGGGGCTGTTTTACCTCGCCAAAAAACTGCTGCTTTATCGGCACTGCTAACACCAGCAATACCGTTACAGCAAGGGCGATAGAGACTCGTCGATGTAAGACCATCTTTCACCTCCAGGGCGAAAACGCTCTAACAACCAGACTATGCCTCATTAAAAATAATGGCAAGCTTGCCCGCCGCCAACAACATGTGAAGTTGCGACGACACTATGCGGTTACGTTTTATCGAGAATTGCGTAGTTACCATTGGCCTTGGCAATGAGTGTGCCACCGCTGTACACCCGCGCATCCAGGTTGGCCAGACGGCGGCCGCGGTTCACCGTCTCGGTCACGCAGCGCAGACGGCCGCTGTCGGCGGGGCGAAAATAACTCATCTTAATTTCTACCGTGGCGCAGTATTCGCCCTCCGCCAGACTGGGAAACAAGGCGGCGCC
>JBFKEA010000219.1:0-4369 GCA_041619375.1 Spongiibacter sp.
GCCAAAGCCGGCTACCCGCAGAATATTATGGTCGACTGCAGCCACGCCAACTCCAACAAGCAGCCGGAGCTGCAACCACTGGTCATTGAAAACGTAACCAATCAAGTACTTGAGGGCAATACCTCGATTGTTGGCTTAATGATCGAAAGCAATATCAAACCCGGCAACCAAAAGATCCCCGAGGACTTGTCACAGCTGGAATACGGTGTGTCAGTCACCGTCGGCTGTATTGGCTGGGAAGATACCGAAGCGGCGCTGCGCGATATGCGCGACCGGCTACGCGAGGTGCTGCCAAAGCGCAAACGCTAGGCACAGCATTGCAATACAAAAAAGGCGCCTTCCGGCGCCTTTTTTGTGCTTGGTTGATCCAGCCAAACATGTGCTGCGTAACAAACCGTGCTTCTACACCACCTATGGTTTTGCCCCGATCAAGCGGGGCTTTTTTATGCCAGTCAGGGAAGATCAAACTCGGCGTACAAGGCGCAGTGATCCGACAGCGACCGCCAGGGCTCGCCATGCATAATACGAGCGTCGCGCAGGATCAATCCACGATAATAAATTCGATCCAGCGGCAGCAGGGGCCGACGAGCCGGGAAGGTTCGCGCCGGCTTGCCATAGCGCTCGGTCATCGCCTCTCGCAGCCCCAGTCCTAGGGTAAACCGCTGGTGCAAACGCGTGCGCCAGTCATTAAAATCACCGGCAATAATTAGCGGTTGATTGCCGCTTAAACGCTGCTCCAACTGCTCGCCGAGCTGCTGAAATTGACGGCGACGCTCCCACGCCAACAGCCCCATATGGGCGCACACGAGCTGCACTCCGGGGGTAATTTTTGCAAACAGCAGACCTCGCTGGGAGCGCTTCATCACCGACACATTGACATTGTCACTGTGCTCTATGTTGTACTTACTGAGAATGGCATTGCCGTGATGCCCGTGTTCATAAATCGCATTGCGCCCGTAGGCATAGTGAGGCCAGACGCTGTCGGCGAGGTATTCAAAATGCCCGGCATCCACCCAGTTACTCAGCCGGTTGGCGTGACTGCGATTCTCCCCCACCACCTCCTGTAAAAATACTAAATCGGCGTTAACACTACGAATACCCTCGCGAATTTCATCGAGCAAAAAGCGTCGATTGCTGGCACAAAAGCCTTTGTGCACATTGTAGGAGAGCATGCGCAACTGCTTCACAGATTAATACTCCGGGTGGCATTTCTTCTGTTTTCGACCACTGCCACAACAGCAGGAATCATTGCGCGACAATTTTACCGCCGCCAGCATCTCGCCGTCGGCATAGTGCCAGCGCCCTTGCTCACGCACAAAGCGCGAACGCTCGTGAAGCTGGGCAACGCGGCCATCGCCGAGAAAAAAGGCGACAAACTCCACCTCGGCGCGATCCCCCTGCTCCTCAGGACAGTCTAGCAGGCGCAGGCCCAGCCATTGTGTGGTATCTAGGTCGCCAAGAGTTGACGGACAGTGTTGACGTTGCCAGGTGCGCCGCAAATACTCTTCATCACCGCGGACAAAGGCAGTGTAGCGCGAGCGCATCAGCTGGGCCGCACTGGCGGCCTCGCCGTCACCCCGATGTAGGGGCTCACAGCAGTCGCGGTAAGGCTGCTCGCTACCGCAGGGACAGCGCTCGCTCATCGCGCTGCGCGAGGGGGAATTAACGCCGGATCAGTCGCCAACCAATCCTCCGGCAGGGCAATGGCTGCACGGGTCTTGCGATCAAAACCGACAACCACACTCGTGGAGGTAGTGGCACATTCGCCGTCGGCGTAGATATGGTGCTCAATCGTCATGCTCTTGTTGCCGACATGGGAACACCAGGTGTCCACCACGACCTCGTGGTCAAAACGAATTTCGCGCAGCATATCCATTTTGACACTGGCGATGACGTTGTGCGGCGTCTTCGATAATTTGTCGACCTCATTAAAAAAGTCGATGCGCGCCAAATCGAAATACTGTGCATAAACGCTGTTGGAGACATGACCGAGAAAGTCGAGGTCGGAAAACCGCACCTGAATAAGGGTACGGGTATAGGGCAGTAAAATCATCGAGAGTCCTTCTGGCGCCGCGAACGCGGCGCGCCGTGCGGGATGCGGCTTATTTGAAATAGGCGTTATCGGTATTGCTGTGGTCGGTCATATCGCGCACCCCAGTCAGTTCCGGCACCTGTTCAATCAGCGTCTTCTCAACGCCCTCTTTCAGGGTGACATCGACCATGCCGCAGCCCTGGCAGCCGCCGCCAAACTTTAGTATAGCGACCTTGTCTTCGGTAATTTCCACCAACGACACTTCGCCGCCGTGCGCGGCCAACGAAGGGTTGACCTCGTTGTACAGCACATAGTTGATACGATCTTCCAGTGGGCTGTCGTCATTCACCTGCGGCAGGCGTGCATTAGGAGCTTTAATTGTTAGCTGACCGCCCATGCGATCTTTGGCGTAGTCGATCAATGCCTCATCGAGAAAGGGCACACTGCGGCCCTCAAAATGTGCCTTAAAACTACCGTAATCGGCGATAATGTCATCATCTTTGGCATCACCTTCGCGGCAGTATGCAATGCAGGTTTCCGCCTTAGGCGTGCCCGGCTGGGTGATAAATACCCGTACGCCGATCACATCGTCCTGTTTCGAAAGCAGCTCGGCAAGGTAGCCCTGTGCGGACTCGGTGATGGTTAAATTAACCTTGGCTTGCTCTGTAGTCATGTGCACCTCGTGTTGACTCCCGGCCAGATATCCGCGCTCGGCGTCACTGAAATTTCTATGCCAAGCGGAGTATCTGATAGAATTGCCCAGTTTAGCACGAAGGCCATTCCGGCCACAGCCTGTCATCGGCTACTAGCCCTAAGTAAAACAGCATCAGGACGTACATGACTCACTCTACTGCCCGCGCCGATCTTCTCAAAGCCGCCCTCAATAACCGCATTCTGGTAATAGACGGGGCCATGGGTAGCATGATCCAAGAACACCGGCTTGAAGAGGCGGCCTATCGCGGCGATCGCTTCGCGGACTATCACAAGGATCTTCGCGGCAATAACGACCTATTGACTCTCACTCAGCCACAACTGATTCGCGATATCCACCAGGCCTTTCTCGATGTTGGCGCCGACATAATCGAAACCAACACCTTTAACTCGACCGCTGTGGCACAGGATGACTATGAGCTCGGGGAGATTGCCGAAGAACTGAATCTGGCCGGCGCCCGCTTGGCCCGAGAGGTCGCAGACGCCGAAACCGCCCGCAACCCAGACAAACCGCGCTTTGTCGCCGGTGTTCTTGGGCCCACGCCACGCACTGCGTCAATTTCCCCGGACGTCAACGACCCCGGCGCCCGCAATATAAATTTCGACAAATTGGTCAATGACTACTACGCCGCCACCCGCGGTTTGGTTGCCGGCGGTGCCGACCTGCTGCTGATTGAGACGATTTTTGACAGCCTGAATGCCAAAGCAGCCGTTTACGCAGTGCTGCAGTACTTTGAAGATCAGGGTGTCGAGCTGCCGATTATGATTTCGGTGACCTTCCCGGACACCAGCGGTCGCACTCTATCAGGCCAGACCCCGACGGCTTTCTGGAACAGCATTGCCCACGCAAAACCGCTGATCGTCGGAACCAATTGCGGCAGAAGATTCAGTGAGATACGCCCTTTTGTTGAGGAATTAGCTGAGGCAGCAGACTGCCATTTCAGCGGCCACTTTAACGCTGGCCTACCCAACGAATTTGGCGAATACGACGAAACCCCCGAGGACATGCACGGTGAGCTGCGCGACTTCGCCCAGCGCGGTTTCCTCAACTTGGTCGGTGGCTGTTGCGGCACTACACCCGCTCATATCGAAGCTATTGCCCGCGCGGTTGACGGCGTCGCACCACGCCCCCTGCCTCAGCGTGAAGTCAGCTGTCGGCTGGCGGGCCTAGAGCCTTTCCACATTGGTGCCGACAGCCTGTTCGTCAATGTTGGCGAGCGCTGTAATGTTACCGGATCGGCCATTTTCAAGCGGCTGATCCTGGAGGGCAATTACGACGAGGCCCTGTCCGTTGCCCGCCAGCAGGTGGAAAACGGCGCGCAGATTATCGACATCAACATGGACGAAGGCATGCTCGATGCCGAAGCCGCCATGGTCACCTTCCTGAATCTTATCGCCTCGGAGCCCGATATTTCCCGGGTGCCGATCATGGTCGACTCGTCGAAATGGGAAATCATCGAAGCGGGCCTGAAATGCATACAGGGCAAGCCTGTCGTCAACTCCATCTCCCTTAAAGAAGGGGAAGATGAATTCCGCGAGCGCGCCCGCCAGTGTCTGAAATTCGGCGCGGCGGTGGTTGTTATGGCCTTTGATGAAGAGGGTCAGGCCGATACCTTTGCCCGCAAA
>JBFKEA010000220.1:0-4335 GCA_041619375.1 Spongiibacter sp.
CTGCGGATACAGGGTGGCTTTGCCTGGACCGATGCGCGCTACGACGAGTACTGCGCCAACGACGAAGGTCGTGCTGATAAAACTGCCGAACCCGGTTGTAAAGGCGCAGAGGCCGATCCGCTCAATCCATCAAGCGAAAGTTCGGCAGAGGGTGGCCCCTTCAATGTCTCTGGCGAGCGCTTGACCGCGGCACCTGAGTTTTCAACTGTGCTGCTGGCCAGCTACCGCTTTGACCTAGGCGAGTTCGGTTCGTTGACGCCGTCTATCAAAACCAACTGGGTTGACTGGATGGATCGTCGCGGCTTGGGCAACGAAAACGACCGTGTTGAGGCGCATACTAACAGCGATGTTCGCCTGACTTGGGAGAGCTTGGGTGGCCAGGTGAAGATCGAAGGTTTTGTTGAGAATATTGAAGATCACGACGATATTTTCTTCGTCACCTTTACGCCGCTGGCCAGCACGCCGGGCACCTACACTCTGTCTGGCGAATTGCCACCGCGTGTCTACGGTGTATCTTTAGAGTTGTTCTTCTAAAAGTTTGATAAAGCCAGCTGCAGCGCAGCTGGCTTTATTGGTAATGGATACCGAAAGAGCGGAAATACCATGAAGAAGTTTTTAGTAGCGGCGATGCTGAGCATTGCCAGTATCGGCGCATTGGCGCACGACAAGAGTAACCACGACAAGGCCGAGTCCTTCACACTCGATCACCGCGGTTACAGCAAGCGCCCATACTCGCATTTAAATTTTGCCAACGACCCCGACGACTTTCAGTTTGTGATTGTCAGTGATAATACCGGTGGCGCGCGTCCGGGCGTATTTCGTCAGGCGATGCGCAAGGTCAATCTGCTGCGCCCCGAGTTTGTGGTCAGCGTGGGCGATTTGATTGAAGGTTTCACCGAGAATCGTGAAGTTATCGATTTGATGTGGGATGAGTTTGACGGTGTGCTCGACGAGTTGGAGATGCCGTTCTTCTACACGCCTGGTAATCACGACTGGTCCAACGATGTAATGGGCGAAGTGTGGAAAGAGCGCTTTGGCGCCTCTACCTATCACTTTGTTTACAAAGATGTGCTGTTTCTGATTCTTAACAGCGAAGAGTCGGGGCCCGGTGGCACAAGCGCCGGCTTTAATGCCGAGCAAGTTGCCTATGTAAAACAGACCCTGGCTGACAATGAAGATGTGCGCTGGACCATGGTGTTTACCCACCAGCCAGTATGGGCCTACAACGGCGAGATCAGCGGTTGGCCGGAAGTCGAGCAGGCGCTCGCCAAGCGCGACTACACGGCGTTTGCCGGGCATATGCACACCTACGCTCACCACAGTGGTTTGCAAAAGCAGGACCACTTCACTCTGGGTTCTACCGGTGGTGAAAGTCTGCTGCGCGGTAAAATCTACGGTGAGTTTGACCACGTGACTTGGGTGAGCATGCTCGACAGCGGCCCACGCATTGCCAACTTGTCGCTCAATGGTATTGACGATAAGTATGTGGTGCCCGAGAAGATTAAATCGGCTTTCGCGAAAACCACCATCTTTAGCCCCAGCCCTTGGTATAGCGAGAATGGCAAGGCACCCAAGTCGGCCAGCATTACCATTACCAACCCCTTCGACGGGCCGCTGAAGTACAGCCTGCAACCGCTGTCTCACGCTGGCTTTACGGTCAATGAACTGCCGTCCGGTGTATTGGAAGCGGGTGAAACAAAAACCCTGAAGCTAAAGCCGAAAACCCTGTCCAAGAAGACCACCCACCCCTTCCGCATTATTGCCAAAGGCAGTGTACAGGTAGAGCTGGGTGCCAATGTCGACTGGACCGAGGTAATGCAGTTAAAGCCCACGCCGAAGTATGAGATTGCCGCGGCGCCAAAGCCGATTGTGTTTGACGGTAAACTCGATGAGTGGGCGTCGCTACCCTATAAAAGTGGCACTAGCGCCCACTTTGAAGATGGTCGTCCGGTAGAGCTTGATAAGGCCGATTTGAATTACAAATTTGGTGCCAGCTATGACGATAATTTCTTCTACGTCGGCATTCGCGTTTATGACGACGAAGTGACGTTGCGTGAAAACAGCAATCGCCACTCTGCCAACGACTTTGCCAGCATCACCTTCGACGGCCGCCATCCCGATATCAGTGCCCGCAACCCGGCGCAGGTTACCGAGATGAAAGAAGGCAAGTGGATGTTCCTGATCACTGCGCCCGACAAGGCCAGCGGTGAGGTGATGTTCCGCAACTTCCTGCCGCCAGGTCTGGATGCCAAAGTCGGCAAGTTCGACGGCGGTTATGAAGTGGAATTCCGCATTCCCGTTGCCTACGCCCAGCGTTTCCAGGGTGCCGACTGGCGCAACCTGCGCCTGAACGTTTCGGTCAATGATGTCGATGCAACTAGCCGTGAGCGCCTGCCTGTAATGAGCTCTTGGCAGCCCTCTTGGCAGAACAATATCATCGGCAGTGGGATGTTCTTCCGCGCTGACGACTAAGGTGCAATAACCGCTGCTAAGCGGCGGTAAGTTCAGCGAGTGGCGGTTTGTCGCCCTCGCCAATCCCCGGGCGGTGCAATGCCGCTCGGTTGTTTTCCCCCAGCCGAATCGCCGCTCCGAACCAACCTAATTCCCACCGAGAATCGCCTCTCTGACCTTTTTGTTAGCTAAGCTGCTGCCATTGCCTTTTTACCTTGCGGCATTGCCGTCAGCAGGGCAGCATGGCTGTCTTATTTTGGTTGACGGAAAGCGGCATGCAGGCATTTACGGACAGCAGTTACTGGTCGGCGCAATTTGCCGATATGGATATCAGCAAGCAGCAGCTCAGCGAGATAGAGTTCGACGGCTGCCGTTTTACCCGCTGCAATTTTTCCGGCGCAGTGCTTTCGCGCTGCAATTTTGTCGATTGCGAATTCGAACACTGCGATCTGAATTTGGTCGATCTGGCTTACAGTAAATTCGCCGATGTGGTGTTCAGCCATTGCAAACTGCGCGGTGTTGATTGGGCCAGAGTGTCGTGGCCGAGGGTGTTGTTCAGCGCGCCCCTACAGTTTCAGCAGTGCCTGTTAGACGATGCGTCGTTTTACGGGGTGCAACTGCCGGAGCTGATTATGGAAAATTGCCGGGCGCGCCACGCCGATTTTCGCGATGCCGACCTCAGCAAAGCCAGCTTTTGTCGCAGCGACCTCGGTGGTGCCCAGTTCGGCAATACTGTGCTGGAAGAGGCCGATTTTTGTGAGGCACAGGACTACCAACTCGACATTTTTCACAATCGCATCAAGGGCGCCAAGTTCAGCCGCTACGACGCCCTCAGCCTGCTCGACAGCTTGGAAATAGAGCTGCACGATTAGCGCTGTGTTTACTCGCGACTGCCCAGCAGATAGTCGAATATCGGCAGGGTGATATTAAAGTTTTTTTCAGTCATTTTGTCGCGGTGGTGGTGCAGGCGGTGACTGTTGCGCAGGGCTTGCCAGCCGGGAATAAACAGGAACAGTTTTTCTTCCCAGCGGCCCTCGGCAATGTGGTAGCTGAAGTGCAGCACCTCGTATAACAGGTAGCCGCCGATCGCGCCAATGGCGTAGAAGTAGGCGGCGTTGTCTCCCAGTGTCTGGCTCAATAGGTAGCCGCCGGGTAGTACCAAGCCGACTGTAAACGCGATGATCAAATAGCTCGGAAACAATACCACTCGCCAGTCGCGAACACTTTCATAGTTCATGGCGTCGTGCAGAAAAAAACTGTGGTGGTCGCCGCTGTGGCGTTGGTAAAACAATTTGCCAAGGCGCGTTTTGCGATGGCCCAGCCAGCGGTGGGCATAGTATTCGGCAAAGTTAACCAGTACCAGAGTCGCGGGCAGTAGCAGCCAGTCGCCGAGCTCGGGTTGGCGCAGCTGTGCAATGCTATAGCCGATTACCGCCAGGCCAATGGCGGCCACGCTGAGCATATGTAGCCAGCCGCAATAGTAGCGACTAATGTCGGCGCGGTAGCGCTGGCGGAAGGCCAGCATGGCATCGCGGTTCATGATGGTATACCCCATGCTTGTCTACGGTCAGCATAACGCTGGCGACCCCGCCTGTAAAAGCACCTTGATCGACGCCCCGTTGTGAGCGGCGGCGCTAGAACTGTCGCCGTCTTCGCCGCTACTATGGTCATACTATTCAGGGGCTCCAGGACATCCCTGAGGCCCGCCGGCTAGGCGCGGCCGCAACTGGGCAAATAACAGGGCAGCATGTGCAGTGAAAAATAGACCTCAGGCGGTAAGCGGCGCGGTAGCTCGGCGCAGATGCATTTTGGCGGCCGGGCCGGCACTGTTAGTACTCAGTGTACTGTTACCGCCGCCGGCAGGTATGGCAGTGGCGGCCTGGC
>JBFKEA010000221.1:0-4332 GCA_041619375.1 Spongiibacter sp.
TGAGCGCTATGATATCGTAGTGCGCCTAGCCGAACGCTATCGCAATACCCCGGAAAAAATTGCCGACCTGCGACTCTTCTCTGCAGACGGCGCCCTGCTCAAGCTCGGCGATGTTGCGGATATCAGCATGACCGCAGGGCCGCCGCAGATTCGCCGCGACAGTGTGCAACGGCGGGTCGTTATTCAGGCCAATGTCGACGGTCGCGATATGGGCAGTGTGGTTGCCGATATTCGCCAGGCGCTCGACACACAGCTCGATTTACCCCCGGGCTATTCAATAGAGATTGGCGGCCAATTTGAAAGCCAGCAACGCGCCCAACAGCGGCTGCTTCTGGTAGTGCCGCTGTCACTGTTATTGATCGCGCTGATGCTCTACTTCGCCTTCGGCTCTGTCGGTCAGGCGCTACTGATTTTACTGAATGTGCCACTGGCCACGATCGGCGGTATTGTCGCCTTGTTTGTCAGCGGACAGTATCTATCGGTGCCCAGCTCGGTGGGCTTTATCACCCTGTTTGGCGTGGCCGTGCTAAACGGTGTGGTGATGGTAGCGAGCATTAACCAGCGCCGGCGCGACGGCGTGGCGATTGATGTGGCGGTGTTTGACGGTGCGGTGTCGCGACTACGGCCGGTACTGATGACCGCGCTAACCTCGGCATTGGGTCTGATACCGATGCTGCTGTCGCAGGGGGTCGGCGCCGAAATACAGCGACCGCTTGCCACGGTGATAGTCGGCGGTTTGTTCAGTGCAAGCTTTTTAACGCTGTTCGTCATTCCCTTGCTCTACCCGCGGTTTTCGCCGCAACCCCGCGTAAACTTGCCTTAGCAGTTTGACACCTGTGCGGCCTCGATTTTTCCGGGCCGCATTACGTCGGTGACGTAAAAATCGTCTCCTTCTCTTTAGGGATCACAGAAAGTCGGCAGCATTGGCGAGCAATCAGTAATCTGCGTCGCTATAGAACTTTATGACAATATCGGTATTGGCGTCTGTGCCGCCGACTTGGCTATCGCCCCCCAGACTTTTAAGGGTAAACGAAGGTGGAGAATCCGAGCTATCGTAGAGGTAATCGTGCTTCCAAGGGTCGCTAAGCAAGCTGATACGACTGATGTAAGGCCCCGACCAATTAACGGCCAAGGGCTCCAGTACAGGTCGCTCAAAAAGTGCATGCAGGCCCTGCTCAGGACTGGGGTAACGCAGATTATCGAGTTTGTATTGATGAAGCGCGCTTGCGATACGTTGCAGGTCAGCGCTTGCTTGCTCATATAGCGCATCGTTGACGCGGTGGCGAACCAAGCCGCTGACATAAATCGTTAGGCCCGAAGCGATCAATAAGACCAGAATAATTTCTTTGCGGGTAATACCCCGGCAGCGGCCGAGGCGTTGAAGGTAATTACTGCGGAGCCCTGACATTTTTAGAGTTTAACTCGTATTCTCCCGCATACCGACACGTTGAGGAAACGCGCCAATTGCTCGGGCACCTCATCCAGACTTACGTCGCTAAGCAGTTCTGCGGCGCGCTCACTATCCAGCTTCCATTGGCCGGCAAAACGCTGCCATATCTCAGCCTTGCGCTGGCGCGGTATTTCTACCGAGTCAACCCCCAGCAGGCAGACCCCTCGCAGGATAAAGGGAAAAACACTGCTGGTCAGTGCAACACCTGCCGCCAAGCCACAGCAGGCCACTGCGCCGTCTGGGCTGATGGCCTTGAGTAAATTGCTTAGCGGCTCGCCGCCGAGGGTATCCACCCCGGCGTCGAATTGCGGCTTAACCATCGGTTTGCTGCCAAACTCGGCCAGTATCGCCGGCGCGTCGATGTGGCTGGCACCGAGGCGCTGCAAAAAATCGTATTGTTCCGCCTTACCACTGATGGCGGTGACCTCCGCACCCAATTGTCGCAATAATACAATCGCAATACTGCCAACACCGCCACTGGCACCGGTCACCGCGACACGCAGCCCACTGAGGTCGCCAAGCTGGCGCTGAAGCTTGTCCACGCACAGACCTGCGGTTAACCCCGCAGTGCCTAACATCATGGCATCGCCTGCACTCAACCCCTCTGGCAATGCCACCAGCCAGTCAGCCGGCACTTGTATTTGTTCGGCTAGGCCACCGCGCGTATTCATACCGAGGTCGTAACCGGTGACGATCACGCGGTCACCCTCTTGCCAGTCGGGACTCGTCGATGCGATCACCCGTCCAGCCGCGTCAATCCCCGGAGTATGGGGGTAATTGCGAGTGACGCCTTTGTTGCCCGCAGCCGACAAGGCATCTTTATAGTTCAGCGAGGAATATTCAACGGCAATTCGCACTTCACCCGGCGACGGGGCGGTGAATTCTGCATCGTCGATAACAACAGTTCGGTAATTGCCCTGTTCTTCGCGGACTTCTACAGCTTTAAACGGCATATCACTCTCGCTCTATACTCAGCTTACAAAACGGCTGCTTCGTAACTTGTCGATCGCCCGCCACAGACCGCGATCAACAGCCCCTTCCGCCGCCAGCCCCAGGCGTTCGGGCAAAGAACGCTTCTGCTTAAAATGCACAGCAAATATATCGGCTTTCTCACGCTGCGAAAGCAGATAATCGTCGCTGGTTGAGATGCCGTCAATAAGACCTTTGTCTAGTGCTCGGCGCCCGTACCAAACCTCACCGGTGGCGATTGTTTCCATGTCGAGGTTGGATCGATGCTCACCAACAAACTCTTTGAACAGGGTGTGGGTTTCTTCAAGCTCTTCGATAAACTTCTTGCGACCCTCTTCGGTATTTTCACCGACCATTGTCAGGGTACGCTTAAACTCACCGGCGGTATGCAGCTCAACATCGACATCGTGCTTTTTCAGCAGGCGATTGAAATTCGGCAGCTGAGCGACCACACCAATCGAGCCAATGACGGCAAACGGTGCGGCCAATAATTTGTTGCCAATACAGGCCATCATATACCCGCCGCTGGCGGCCACGCGATCGATGGCAATTGTTAAAGGAATATTGTGATCGCGCAGGCGTTGCAGTTGGGAGGCTGCCAGGCCATAGCTGTGCACCATTCCCCCGGGACTTTCGAGGCGCAACAGCACTTCGTCTTTTTCGCCGGCCACTGTGAGGATGGCGCTAATTTCGTGACGCAGTGACTCCACCGCCGATGCGCGAATATCACCGTCGAAATCCAATACAAACAGCCGTTTTTTGGGCGGCGCGTCCTTACTGGCTTTGCGTTCGAGTTTTTCCTGCTTTTTATGTTGCTTGCGCAGTTTTTTATATTTGTCCTCATCGAGCAGGGCGTAATTCAAGGTGTCCTGCCAGTCCTCAAAACGCTCGTGCAGTCGCGTCACTTCGACGTGACCGTCTTCACCTTCGCGCCGGCTGCGCTGATTGAGCGAGGCAATAATGGTGACCAGTAAAACAATAAAGATAAGTACCGTCGCCGATTTGGCGAGGAATAGGCCGTAGTCAACAAGAAAGTCCAAGAATGGCTCCAGATCGTTCCAGAAAAGTCCGACATAGTGTTACTAGCCGCGCTTGTAGTCAAGCAGACCAGTCGCGCAACGCCTTGATCGCAATTGGGTTTTTCGGCTTCAAATACATGCCGCTGCGGCCCAAATAAACACTGTACACCGCACCATCTCGAAGTGGCGCGTACACACCATTGCCAAACTCGACTTCCACCCAGCGCCAGATAAAGCGTTGGCCACTAATAAAGTTCCAGCTGTCCAGCCACTCATCACTGGGCAGCGGATGGACGCTGCGCAGTGCAATAGATTCGCGCTGCGGGTCGCGATAGCGTCCGCTAAGGCGCTCAAGACGAACCAAATTATGTAAGCCCAGCCTAGCTAAGGCAGTGTCCCAGCGCAGTATTCGTGCCTCCAGCCGCCATTCATCGCCGTATATGGGAAAGGAATATGGCATGGCCTGGCCGTCAATATCCAGCCTTAGGTTGAAGCCCTCACCGGGTTGTTCAGTGACAAATACCGTCGCGAGGTGTTGTTCAACCGCTAGGTTGCGGTAACTGAGCATGTCTTGGCTAACCAGAATTGCCGCTGTCGTTAGCGGCGCCACCAGTAGCAAGGTCACGCCAGCTGACAATGGGCGCCGGCGCGCAATCATCAACAGCAGCGCGCTCAGCGCAACGCCGACCGCGCAGACGGCCAGCAGCACCAGCGGCAATTCAGGAGGCCACATGCCCCTGCTCCCGTGCCGGCTCTACTGGAAAGCCAAGCTGTTTTAGCGAGTCTTCTGCAATCAACAGAATTTTCTCATCCGGTAAATGGCGCGATTCCAGCTCGCCAAGATAGTATTCGACGCTAATCATGGCGTCGGCCAAGGTTTCAAGAAGCTGTGCA
>JBFKEA010000222.1:0-4246 GCA_041619375.1 Spongiibacter sp.
CATACCGGCCGCAGTGGCAACTATGTGTTCGAGGGCCATATTCCCGCCAAGGTCATTCAGCAATTTTTAGCCAACCCTCCGGCTGACGCTTACGGCCTCGCCGTGCCCGGCATGCCCATTGGCAGCCCCGGCATGGAAATGGGGGATCGCCACCAAGACTACGATGTCATGCTACTGAGCCGCGACGGCAATCACCGGGTCTATAGCCACATCAGCCAAACCGCCGAGCACTAGCGGGGCGCAGCGAACACGGTATCGAAGGAGTCTCGTGAGCAAGCTCGACAAACCCAACACTATTGCCCGGCGAGAATTTGTCAGCCGCGCCGCCAAGGGGAGCTTGCTGCTCAGTCTCCCCGGGGTCGCTGCGCAGCGCAGTCAGGCCGACCTTTCCTGGCGCACCCAGCCTGAACTGCGCGGCCAGCGCTTTGATCTGCACATTGATTACCTAGCGGTAAATATTAGCGGCCAGAGCGCATTAGCCACCGCGGTCAACGGCTCGCTACCCGCCCCCACACTGCGCTGGAAAGAGGGCGAAGAGGTCCATATACGGGTACACAACCACCTCGCCCACGACACGTCCATTCACTGGCACGGGATTATTCTGCCTACCGACATGGACGGTGTGCCCGGCTTGAGCTTCGCCGGCATTAAGCCCGGCAGCTATTACGACTACCGCTTTACCGTCAAGCAGAGTGGCAGTTACTGGTATCACAGCCATTCCGGCTTTCAGGAGCAAACCGGCCTCTATGGCGCGATTATTGTCGACCCCGCCGGCGCCGACCCGGTGGCTTACGACCGCGAGCATGTAGTGCTACTTTCAGACTGGAGTGATGAGCCGCCCGAAAAACTCTATGCGCGGTTAAAGAAACAGAGTCACTACTACAACCGCCGTGAACGCACAGTGCTCGACCTGTGGCGCGACCTGCGCAGCAAAGGCTTAGCCGAAACCTGGCAAGACCGCGCCATGTGGAACCGCATGCGCATGAGCGACACCGACATCGCCGATATCAACGGCATCGCCTACCAGTTTTTGATTAATGGCCACAACCCAACCGCCAATTGGCGCGGGCTGTTTCGCGCCGGCGAGCGCCTGCGCCTGCGGGTGATTAATGCCGCGGCAATGACCATTTTCGACTTCCGTATTCCCGGCTTAACTATGACGGTAGTGGCCGCCGACGGCCAGAATATCGAGCCGGTCAGTATCGACGAATTTCGCATTGCCCCGGCAGAAACCTACGATGTCATCGTCGAGCCGAAGGCCGACTGCGCTTACACCTTGTTCGCCCAAAGCATTGACCGCAGCGGCTACGCCTGCGCCACACTCAGCCCCAATAGCGAGTGGCAGGCAGAGATCCCCGCTATGGACCACCCACCGCGCCTCAGTCACCGGGATATGGGCATGGGCCACGGCGCGGGCCAGCACGCTGCACAACACCCAGCCATGCCAATGACCACCATGCCGGGGCATCACCACGGCCACCACGGTATGCATCACCAATTGCTAGACAGCCGTGGCCAAGCTATTGCGCCCGCCGGCGCCGGCAGTCAGCGGGCCATCACCCACCTGGCCAGCGAGCGCAATCCCGGTGTTGATATGCAAGCCGTCATGCCCGCCAATGGCCTCGACGACCCCGGCATTGGCTTGCGCGAACACCACCAGCGCTATGGCCGCCGGGTACTGCGCTACAGCGACCTATTCAGCCTGCAGCCACGCCGCGACCTGCGCGACCCGGAGCGCGAATTGGCCATCCACCTCACCGGCAATATGTCGCGCTATATGTGGTCGATGGATGGCGTAATGTTCGACGACGCCGAAGCCATTGTGCTGCGCCACGGCGAGCGCCTGCGCTTTGTACTTGTCAATGACACCATGATGACCCACCCCATTCACCTGCACGGCCTGTGGAGCGAGCTAGAAACCGGCGACCGCGCGCGCATCCCCCGCAAACACACCGTCATTGTGCAGCCGGGCTCACGCATCAGCTATCTGGTTAGTGCTGACGCCATCGGCCGCTGGGCCTATCACTGCCACCTGATGTATCACATGCCGGGCATGTTCCGCGAGGTGCGTGTGCTGGGGGCTGGCGCATGAAAATCGAAACATTATTGCGCGCGGCCTTGCTGGCCATCGCCGCAACGCCCGTCCACGCCGGCGGAAAGGCCGACCCCCTGCTCGGAAAATTCATCATCGAGCATTGGGAACAGCGCAGCGACGAGCAGCAAAGCAACCTGACCGTGCAGGGCTGGCTCGGCTACGATCACCACAAACTGTGGCTGAAAGCCGAGCGTGACGGCCGCGCAGGCGGCACTGAGCACGGCGAGCTGCAGCTGTTGTACCGCCGCGCCGTCGCCCCGTACTGGGACTTACACAGCGGCCTGCGCCGCGAATTCAGCGAGCAGGAGCTTCGCGACCAATTCGTTATCGGCATCCAGGGGCTGGCGCCTTTTCATCTGGAGGTCGATGCCTCGCTCTACCTCGACGAGCAGGCACAACTCAACGCGGAACTAGAACTCAGCCTTGAGTGGCGCCTGAGTCAGCAGTGGGTTCTGGAGCCGGAGATCAAGCTGGCACTGGCCGCCCAAGGCGACGACGCAACCGGCGACGACAGTGGACTGCGCACATGGAACAGCAGTCTTCGGCTGTATTACTATCCGCAGCGCCAATGGGCGCCCTACATAGGCCTGCTCTGGCAGCGGCAGGATGGCGGCACGGCAGACGAACCCGGCCAAACCCGCAACCGGCAGCAGCGCGAGCAATGGTTACTAGGGCTACGCGCTTGGTTTTAACCTGCGCAGTATGCAAAACAAGGCCACGGGCTAGCCTGACCGCAACAGCCAATTTATAATTTCGGACAAACAAATAATTAAAAAGGCAGTTGCATGCAGAATTGGGATTTTTGCCGCAGTGTAATGAGCGCGCAAATACTGGTCGCCCTAGGCAGGGAATACGGCGCCCCTGTCCACGCCCTGCTGCACAATAGTGGTCTGAGCGAAAGCTGCCTCAACAACCCCGAGACCGTGGTCGAAGCACGCAGTGAACTGGCCATTATTCGCAACCTGATAAACGCCCTACCGCCGATCGACGGCCTCGGACTACTGGCCGGCGCGCGCTACCAGCTTTCCGCCTACGGCATCTGGGGCTTTGCCATTGCCAGCAGCCCAACCGCTCGCAAGGCCATTGAACTGGCGCAAACCTACCAGCAACTCACCTTTGCCTTTGCCAGCTTCACCATTCATATCAAAGACGAAACAACCTGCATCGCATTCGATGACCGCGATGTACCCGAGGATGTCTTGCGCTTTTGCCTGGAAAGGGAAATGGCCGCCGCTGCGGTCATTCTACGCGAGCTGCTGGGCGACAACTTTCATGCCGCCCGCATCTGCTTTCGCTACCCGGCGCCAAGTTACGCACCCACCTACCGCCAACACTTCGACAGCCCGGTAGAATTTGACGCCGAATGCAATGCGCTGGAGTTCTCCAGCGCATTGCTGGATGTGCCGCGCTCAACGGGTAATGAAAGCACGGCTAATTTACTGGCCAAACAATGCAATGAATTGCTGAGCAAGCGCCGAGCGCGGCGCGGCTTAGCCGGTAAAGTACGTGAATTGATGCTGCGCCAGCGCCCCATGCAGATAAATATGGAAACCGTCGCCAGCGCCCTGCATATGACCTCGCGCACCCTGCGCCGCAAACTTGATGCCGAGGGCAGCTCGTTTCGTCAGCTCAGTGACGAGATTCGCGAAACGCTGGCCGAAGAGCTACTGCGCGGCACGACACTGAGCATAGAACAGGTGGCCGAACGTCTGAGCTATGCCGACGCATCCAGTTTTTCTCAAGCCTTCAAGCGTATGTCAGGCAAAACCCCTGGCGCCTTTCGCAAGTCAGCACAGCCGCGCTAACTGGTACTGCGAACAAATTGGCGGTAGCGGCGAGCACTGGCCTTGGGCCGCTCCAACATGGGCAAGTGCCCGGTATTGTCCATAATATGGAACACCGCGCCGGCCGGCAGCAGCGACCGCATCACCTCACAACTGCTAACATCTAACACCCTGTCCTGTCGCCCCCAAACCACCATCACCGGCAGTGTTAGCGCCGGCAAAATCGCCTCTAGGCCGCCATAGATTTCCCGTTGGTACTGGCGAAATATACCGGCAATACAACTGCGCCGCGCCAGCGCCAAGCGCGCCATATAGCCGCGCACAAGTTTGGGCAGAAAGGGTTTCTTTTCAGTGACCAAATTCAGCA
>JBFKEA010000223.1:0-4220 GCA_041619375.1 Spongiibacter sp.
AAGTCACTTAGCATGAAGTCAACTGGCATGAAGTCAACTGGCATGGAAACGTTAACCGTTATCGGATGTGGCAACCGCAATCGCAGTGACGACGGCGTGGGTCCAGTGATCGTCGAGTTGCTCAATGAACGGCTGCGTGATTTTCGAGCTCCCAATATCAATATTTTTGATACCGGTAGCGGCGGCATGGACGTTATGTTCCGCGCGCGCGGCAGCAGTGAATTAATTATCGTCGACGCTTGCACCAGCGGCAGTGTGGCCGGATCAATATTTGAGTTACCCGCCGAGGCCTTGCGCGTTCCCCGCGACCCCATCGTCAACAGCCATGAGTTCAAGTGGCAGCACGCGATTTATGCCGGCCGGCAAATATATGCGCAAGATTTCCCTAAACAAATTCGGGTGATTCTGATTGAATCGGCCCATACCGGCATTGGTTTGCAATTAACTGCGGCGGTTAGCGAAGCGGCCAGCCGGGTGGCCGAGCAGCTTTTTTCAGAGCTTTTGCCCCGCATCGAGAAGCACAGCAATCGCGGCCGTATCAGCTACGAAACCGCCTTGCGCATTGCCGCTGAAGACAAGCTGTCACCCTCGGCAACGGCAAAGATGCTCGCCGATCTCGCCCACGACATTCAGGGCCAGGACAATGGCCCAGAGAACTTGCAGTACAGCGCCGATTTGCTGCGCCGAGCGACGACGCTGCCTGACTTAAGTGCCCACGACCGCGCTCAACTTCACGTCAGCTTGGCGACGACGCTGCTGCAATTCCCCAGCAGTGACAGCCCAGCGCTGCACGAGGCGCAGTTTCTGCTAGCGGATGCCATCGGCAAACTTAGCGACCCAGAAGAGCAAGCCAGTGCGCAAATGCAGCAGGCCTTGGTTATTCAAAGCTTAGCGGCGATCGGCCACGCGGATAGCCGCCAGGCGATCCAGTGCTATCAGCAAGCGCTCGCCGTGTTCACCGCGCAGAGCTACCCGGTGGAGTACGCCTTAATCCACAACAATATGGCAACGATCTGGTTGAGTCTCAGCCTCAGTCCGGAGAAACGCCACTGGTATGAATCGGTGGCCATTGACTCATTCGAAACGGCGTTGCGCCACCTCAGTGAACAAGAGCACCCCAATGAATACGCCATGCTGCAAAACAACCTCGGCAACACCCTGCAAAATCGTGACAGTGGCGATCGGCTGAAGAACAAACACCGTGCCCTGCAAGCGTATAACGAGGCCTTAAAGTATCGCCAGACATCAAGCCTGCTGCGTGCCAATACCCTAGCCAATCGCGCCCAGTGCCTGATCGACCTACCCGATGCCGACGACATGCCGCAGCGCGGCAATGCCAGAAACCTGCGTTGCGCGCGCGATAGCGCCAGTGAAGCCCTTGCCATATTTCAACAACACCACGAGCGTGAACGGGCACAGGTGGTATCTGCACTGCTAGCTGAAATTGATCAATTGACGGCGGGGGGCACTGAACATGAGCCGTAAAAAAACTGCTGTAGAACTCGATGAGCTAATCGAGGGAATACTGGCAAAAATCAGTGACTGGCAACCCGAGCAGCGAGATCTTGCACTCAGCCTGAAGACGGCCGTTGAAGATTTTCACGGTGAAGCTCTGCACCGGCTAATTGCCTGCCTGCATGAAGACCCGTCCAGTCAAGAGGGCTTGCGCCGGGCGATTCGCGAACCGATGGTCTACGCCCTGCTCCGTCATCACCAACTGTTAAAACCGTCACTTGAAGAACAGGTCCTCGGCGCTCTGGACGAGGCGCGACCTGCGCTGATGCAACATGGCGGTAACATCGAGTTGTTGACGATCAGCCCGGAAAAGGATGTATCGCTGCGCCTACTCGGCGCCTGCGACGGCTGTGGTTCGTCGCATATCACAATGAAAAAGGGGGTCGAACGTATATTGCGTGAGCACTGTCAGTGGATTCGCCGTGTCGTTGTTCAACAACCTGCCGCCGCTGACAGTAGCACGACGGTCGTAAATATTGTCAGCCCCTTCGAAGAGCGCGACGCCTTATGAATACCAGCGTGACTGTGGTTGGAGCAACGGCGCTCAAACTGCGCGGCGTGGTACAGGGCGTTGGCATGCGACCGTTGATCTATCGCATTGCTTCTGGGCTGAATTTAGTCGGTGACGTCAGCAATGACCGCCACGGTGTCACCGTGCGATTGTGGGCAAATAACGATGAAATAGCGGCGTTTGTTGCCCGTCTGCGGCGCGCTCTGCCCGCCGGCGCCCGTATTGATACCATCACCACTGACGCCGCCGCACCGACCGGCCCGAAGCCGGCCGATTTCAATATTGCCGCCAGTACCGAGGGGCGTGGCAACAGTGTTATTCCGGATCGGGCAAGCTGCGCAAAATGCATTGCCGAAATCTTTGATCACAACAACCGACGGTTCTCCCACCCCTTCAACAGCTGCACCGACTGTGGCCCGCGTTTCAGTATTCTCCGCGCGGGCGTCTGGGATCGCCGCAACACTGTGATGGAGGCGTTTGCCTTCTGCCGCCAGTGCCATACTGAATATCGCCGCGCCGATGACCGGCGTTTTCACGCCGAAACGATTGCCTGCCGCGACTGCGGGCCGAAGCTGTATTACCGCCAGCAGGGCAGCGTTTACAGTAAGCAACAAATTGAACGGGCGGCGGCGGCAATAGCAGGTGGTGAGATTATTGCCGTACAGGGGATAGGTTGTTTCCAGTTAGTGTGCGCGGCCAGCGGTAACGCCGCCGTGGAGCGGCTGCGTAAACTGAAGCAACGCCCCAACAAACCCCTGGCGGTTATGGTTCGCGACCGCCAACAGTTAAATGCCATTGCCGAGGCCGACGAACGGGCCTGGACACTGTTGGCATCACCTGAAAGCCCCATTGTTGTGTTGCCGGCGCGCGGTCGCCTCATCTCGCCGCGCGTGGCGCCGGGGCTGAACTCACTGGGTGTGATGCTCGCCAACTCTCCCCTGCACCACCTGTTGGTCGCTACCCTTGAAATGCCCATTGTGGTGAGCAGTGCCAACCTCAGTGGCTACCCAGCGATCGGTTCGCTGGAGGAGCTGGATACACAGTTGCCGGCATTTAGCGGTCAGGTACTGTATAGCGACCGTCCAATCGTCAACCGACTGGATGATTCACTGGTCCAGCTCATTGCCAATACGCCGCGCTTATTACGTCGCTCGCGCGGTTACGTTCCCCGCCGCATCGACCTTCCGCCGGGCTTTGCTAGCAGCCCGGCGATCATGGCTCTGGGCGGCCACCATAAAAATACGCTCTGTTTACTGGCCGGCCAAGCATTGCAGCTGTCCAGCTGGCTGGGGGATCTAGATAGTCCCGCGCAGCGAGCGGTCTATGACCGTGAACTTGCCAGTATGGAGCAACAATATGGCGGTAGGCTGCACTACGCCTGTGACCATCACCCAGATTACTACAGCAGTCACCACGCCCTAGCCCAGCAACGGGACGCGTCTTCAACCTTACAGGCGGTGTGGCACCACCACGCTCATGCCGCTGCCTGTTTGGCTGAGCACCGCCGCCACCGCGATGCGCCACCGCTGCTGGCGCTAGTGTTTGACGGCAGTGGCTTGGGCCCGGATAACAGCATTTGGGGGGGCGAGTTTTTGCTGTGTGATTACCGCGGCTTCCGCCGGCTGGCGCACCTCACACCGACGCCGCTAATCGGCGGCGAGTTGGCGATCAAGCAACCCTGGCGAAGTCTGTGGTCACATTTGCACAGTAGTGATCTATGGAATCGGCTATTGGCGCTCTACCCTGATCTAGACGTCTTACAAGCCCTGCAAGACCAGCCCTTTAACGCTTACTCCGCCGATCAACTTAAACAATTCAATGCCCCACTGAGTTCATCGGTTGGCCGCCTGTTTGATGCGGTCGCTGCCGCCGTTGGGATTTGCTTTGCGGAGATTAGCTACGAAGGTGAAGCCGCCATGCGACTGCAGGCACAGGCTGAGCGCAGCGATGACGACACCGCCTACCCCTTTCACATTGAGAAAGTCGGAAACCAAGTCGAGCTTAACCCCGCGGCAATGTGGATGGCGCTGTTTGACGACCTAGCGTCGGGATGTTCAACGGCGCAGATGGCCAGGCGCTTTCACAACGGCCTGGCGCAGAGCAGCGCCAGCATCGCGGAGCATTTGTTTGGCAGCGATCCAAACTGGCAAGAACCGCTGGTCGCGCTCAGTGGCGGCGTATTTCAAAACGCCCT
>JBFKEA010000224.1:0-4187 GCA_041619375.1 Spongiibacter sp.
CGCTATGCGGTGCCCAGTGAGGAGCTGCTGCTCGACAAGGCGCAACTGCTGAGGCTGAGCGCGCCGGAGATGACGGTACTGGTCGGTGGCATGCGCGTGCTCAACACCAATGTCGGCCACAGCCAACACGGCGTATTCACCCAGCGGCCGGGCGTATTGAGCAATGACTTTTTTGTGAATTTACTCGACATGGCCATCGAGTGGACGCCGCAGAGCGCCGACGGCGAAATTTTTGACGGTCGGGATCGCCGCAGTGGCAACATCAAATGGACAGCCAGCCGCGTCGATCTGGTGTTTGGCTCCCATTCACAACTGCGCGCCCTCGCCGAGGTCTACGCCGCGGCAGACGCTCAGCAGAAGTTTGTCGACGACTTTATTCGCGCCTGGAGCAAGGTGATGGAGGCCGACCGCTTCGACCTTCACTAAAGCACCAACACCCCCGCCCGAGCCGCGCCTAGCGTCCGCCGCTCGGGCGGCTTAGCTCCCTCAAACCACCCACTACTGCCAAGTCAGGCCCGGCATTGTTACGCGGACCCGCCAAACACTAGCCGGCAATGTTGATTAACCACGCAACAAGGACCACCTGGGGCACCGTTAACAGCGGCAAAAACAGCGCCGCCCGCCAACTGGCGGTGCGCTCCTTCATCACCATAATTTCGGTGTAGTCGGTACTGACCCCTGTCATTAAAAAGGCAAAGCTATTGCCCGGCGCGGCGGCGCGATTAAGCAAGTCGGCAGCGATCGGCGTAGAACCTTCTGAGCAGACTTCAATAATTGTGGCGGCGACAATCGTTGCCGCCAAGCCCAGCAGCGTCGGACCAAAATAACTTTCAAATACGTCCATCGGCATCGCCGTGCGCAACAGGGTCGCCAGCAAGATGCCAAAAAGAATCCAGCGCATGACCATGCGCGACTCTTTAATGCCATCGGCAAACATGGCTGAAAAAAATGCCAGGTCAAAACGGGTTGCGCTCAGGCCCATGCGCGCCTGCTGCCAAAAATTAAAATCGCGAGACAATGAAACAGTATTCGCGTTTGCCGGCAGCACTCCCCGACGAACAAAATACTCAAATAGCAAACCACTAGTGACGGCAATTAACATTGAAAGGCCAATAAAGGCCAGCGTCCACTTCCAACCAATCAGCGCGAATAAAATCAGTGTCAGCGAAAATGAATTCCAGGGGCTGGCGATTAAAAACGCCATAACTTGACCGAGACTGGCGCCGCGCTCATAAAGCTTGGCGCCGACCATGAGTATGCCGTGGCTGCACAGGTCGAGCAGCACACCGGCAGCCGTGGCCCGCAAAATACCCCGCACACCACCGCCATCGCCCAGCACCGACATCACAAATTCACGGGGCACGCGGGTGAGCAGCGACAGCATCACCACGCCCAGCACCAGCCCCCACCACATGGTATTAACCAGTTCAAACACGGATTGCGTGGCCACCGTCAACCACGGCACAGGGGCAATATCGAGCCACGCCAACACATAAAGCACGCTCACCGCCGTTAGCGAGCACCACAGCAAGCCATCGAAGCGCTGCTGAGGGTGGCAGGGCGGCGGGTCATCGCCGCCGTGGCAAGACGCGTGCTGGGAATGCTCAGACATAGGGAACTCCTCGCAAACAACCGGCGACCAGCCGCCGGCAATCGCCGCGCCGACTTAGCCGGCGCGCTCCACCCACAGGCTGATAGCTATCAACAATAGTGCCACCATGACATAAGGAGCGGTGGTATGGAATGCGTAGATAAAGGTACCCAGCATCGGACCGATCACCACCCCCACACCTTGCGCGGCGGTGACGGTGCCCGCCGCCGCGCCCTGCTCATCGGCCGACACGGCATTCGCCGCCAGTGCCGACACAGAAGGGTAAACCCAACCCATGCCGGCCGCCGCCAAGCCAAAGCAAGCCCACAGCCCCCAGGTCGACTCCACAAACAGACTGAGCATAAAGCCGACGGCAGACACCAGCGCACCAATGCGAATTAAACGCGCCGGGGGTTGCGACAATTTGCGCAGCACGCTCTGTGAGATAATTAGCGCCACCCCCACCACAGTGAGGGCAATACCGGCGACCTGCGCCGCCTCGCCAGCCGGCAGGCCGAGTTGATCCAAGGCAAAAAAGCCCACGGTTACCTGCGCAATAGACACCGAAAATGAGGCGGAAAAGGCCACCACAATCGGTTGTCGCAGGCGGCGATCACGCAGTGCCGGCGCCTTGCTACGGGGCCCCGCCTGCGGAGGCAATTTGGGCACCCGCCACCACACCAGCAGCAGCGCCAACACCGGCAACACCGCGGTGACATACATGGGAAAACCCAGACCATAGGGCGCCAACAAACCGACAAAGCCCGGGCCAATCACCATGCCGGCGCCACTGGCCGCGCCAAGCAGAGCCATGGCACCGGCGCGCTTATCGGCCGCGACATTATCAGCCACGGTAGCGGCGGCAGTTGCAGGCACAGCCGCGTAAAACAGGCCCACCACCACGCGACCCACCACTAGGCCGAGAAAAGCCAACATCGGCATCAGTTGATGACGCAGCGACAAATCGATAAACAGGCAAAGCGCAAAATAACTAACACTAAAACCACAGAGACCAATCAACAGGATGGGACGGCGTCCGTAGCGATCACTGAGACCGCCCCACCAGCGCGCACAAAGTATCCAGGTAAAACCGCCCATGGTCATCGCCGCACCGATATGCCAGGGCTCCAGCGACAGAATCCGCGCCACCGGCCCAACCAGTGCGACAAAGGCCATAATCGCCAAGGTGCAGCTGAAGTTCTGAAACATCAGCGGCGCCAGACTAAAAGAGGGCGACCCCGGCGGCGATGTAGGAGCCTCATTCATGTCGACACATCCTCAACGAGCAAACTCGTTAGATAAAAACAGTCCGCGATAATAGGCTAAGCAACCGCGGTATAGCGCGGCGGCGGTCTCAGTCTGTTAAAAACCCATAAAAAAAGCCGCGCTGGGCGGCTTTGTACAGGCTGCCTGCGGGCTAGTTTTCATCGCTCCAGCGAAAATCTTTATAGGCCTCGCGGATATCTTTCTTGCTGAGCTTACCGGTGGCGGTGTGCGGCAGCTCATCGACAAACACCACATCGCCGGGTATCCACCACTTCGCTACTTTGCCGTCAAACCACGCTAACATTTCCTCGCGGTCTATACTCTCGCCCTGCTTGAGAATCACCAGCAGCAAGGGGCGCTCGGTCCACTTGGCATGGGGAATACCGACCACTGCCGCCTCGGCAACTTTGGGATGGTTAACCGCGCAATTTTCCAGCTCGATCGAGCTGATCCACTCGCCGCCGGACTTGATCACGTCTTTCAGCCGGTCGGTAATCTGCATGTAGCCGTGCTGATCAAAACAGGCGACGTCGCCGGTTTCAAACCAGCCGTCATCGTCCAGCGTCTGACCGTCGTAGCCGTAGTAGTCGTTGACGATCCACGGGCCGCGCACCTTAACAGCCCCGGAGCTTTCGCCATCCCAGGGCAATTCATTGTTATCGGCATCGACCACCTTGATCTCTACGCCGAAGGACGGGCGCCCCTGTTTCAGGCGAATTTTGTTGTACTCCTCGCCACTGAGCCCGTCGAGCTGGGGCGGAATGCCGCCGTTAAAAGTGCCCAGCGGGTTCATCTCGGTCATCCCCCAGGCCTGCTGGACCTCGACACCATATTTATCGCGGAAGTCGGTCATGATCTTCAGCGGGCAGGCGGCGCCGCCTACCGTTACCCGGTTCAGACTGTCGACACTGTTGCCGGACTTACCTAGGTAATCCAACAGCGCCAGCCACACCGTGGGCACACCAGCCGAGGCAGTTACCTTCTCCTCATTAATCAGTGCGCACAAGGTTTCGCCATCGCCCATTTTCGGGCCGGGCATCACCAGCTTAGTGCCGACAATGGGCGCGCTGTACACCATACCCCAGCCGTTAACGTGGAACATTGGCACGATGGGCAGCGCCACATCGCGCACCGACAGTCCAAAGACATCGGGGGCGATACTGGCAAAGGCGTGCAACACGGTGGAACGATGGGTGTACATCACTCCCTTGGGATTGCCGGTGGTGCCCGAGGTATAGCACAGCGCCGAAGCGGTGGTCTCTTCGAGCTCGGGCCAGTCAAAGGTGTCATCTTCGGCAGCCAGCAGGCTTTCGTAGCAGTGCGCATTGGC
>JBFKEA010000225.1:0-4184 GCA_041619375.1 Spongiibacter sp.
AGCGACCAGCATATTGTCGCCGGTCAGGGGCCGGCGCTGTTGTTTGTCAGCCTGCCTTACAGCTTCGGCAACCTGGCTTTTGGCGATATTGCCGGCACTGGCTTTTATGTGTTGCTGAGTATTTTGGCGCTGACCACCGTGGTGGCGCTGCTGGAGCCGGCGGTTGCCTACTTGGTGGAGCGCTGGGCGCTGCCGCGCTGGGCGGCGGCGATGATGGCCGGCGGTGCGGTGTTGGTGGCGGGGGATGTTGCCCTGTTGTCGCTGCAGGCGGAGTCACCGCTGAACTTTCAGGGGCGCGGGGCGATGGAGTGGTTGGATATCATGGTGGCCAATATATTGCTGCCAGTCTGCGCGCTGTGCTTTGCGCTGTTTGCCGCCTGGCGGGTGCCGAAGAGCGTGTACGGCGTTCGCAGTCAGCGGCTGGCGAGTGGCTTTTTTTGGCTTTGGCTGGTGATGTTGCGGTATATTGCGCCGCCAGCGCTGTTGTGCCTGCTCGTTTTGGGGCTGTATCAGCGGCTTCAGATGTAATTGAACACCGGAACCCCTCCGCATGAACGATATTCGCCGCAGCGCCTTGCTGCCATACTCCGCAGAAGCGATTTATCAGCTGATTAATGATGTCGAGGCCTATCCTCAGTATATGGACGGCTGCGTCGGCGCCGAGATTCTTTCCGCCGACGAGGGCAGTATGGAGGCGCGCTTGGATTTGTCGCGAGCGGGGATTCGGATGAGCTTTACCACCCGCAACACCCTGACGCCGCCGCGCAGTATTACCTTGGCGCTGGTCGACGGCCCCTTTGACAAGCTCAGTGGTGAATGGCAGCTGTTGGCCCTTGGCGACGCTGCCTGTAAGGTCAGCCTGCATTTGCGCTTTGCCTTGAGCGGGGCGTTGGTGGGGGCGGCAACCCGACAGTTGTTTAATTCGGTGGCCAATAATTTGGTCGATGCCTTGGTCAAACGTGCGAATGAGCAATATGGAAAATAATCAGACAATACATGTTGAGGTGGCCTATGCGCTGCCCGATAAGCAGCGGATCGTCGCCCTGGAGCTGCCCCATGGCACTACCGTGCAAGAGGCGGTGATGCAGTCTGGGCTGGACAAGCAGTTTCCCGGTTTGGATCTGGCGGCCGCCGATGTCGGTGTGTTTGGCAAGGTGGTCAGCAAGCCCGAGACGGTGGCTTTAAGCGATGGCGATCGAGTGGAGATTTATCGGCCGCTGATCGCTGATCCGAAGGAGGTGCGCAAGCAGCGCGCCGCCAAAGCGAAGGCGCGCAAGCAGGCGGAGTAGTTATTGCGCGGCGGGGGTGTCGTCAGCGCTGACGGCGGGCTCGGCGCCGATTTTACCCTTGGCCGACGGTTTGACATCGGTGACGATGCGCACCAGGGTGTCGCCGTCGAAAAAGGCGCTCAGCTGATGGCGTTCGCTGGGCTTGCCGTCTTTGTTTAGCGTGTACACGTAATCCCAGCGATTCGGATTAAAGCTGTCGCGAATCAGTGGCGAGCCCATCACGTATTCCACCTGGCTGCGGCTCATGCCGATTTCCAGCTTGTCGACCATTTCTTGAGTGATGATATTGCCTTGGTCGATGGGCAGGCGATAAACGCCGGGAAATTCCAGAGTGCTGCAGGCGCCGAGCAGTAAAATCAGGCTGGCGGTGGCAATACGCAAAAACATAGTCAGGGTTCCAATCACTCGCAGAGGCGGGGATAATAGCGCAAACCTCAACACAACGCTAAGGTCCGTGCTTTATGTCAAGCGAAAATCAGGAGCTCCGCAAGGCAGGGCTTAAAGTCACTCTGCCCCGGGTTAAAATTCTACAGTTGCTTGAGCAGGCCGAGGCTGAAAATCAGCACTTCAGCGCCGAGGATGTCTACCGTTCGTTAATGGAATCCGGTGAAGATGTCGGCCTGGCAACGGTGTATCGGGTATTGACCCAGTTCGAGGCCGCCGGCTTGGTGGTGCGCCACAATTTTGAGGCCGGTCACTCAGTGTTTGAATTGGCCAAGGGCGAGCATCACGACCATATTGTGTGTATGGAAACCGGTGAGGTGATCGAGTTTTACGACGATATCATTGAGCAGCGCCAGCACAAGCTGGTAGAAGAGCGCGGCTTCGAGCTGGTTGATCACAGTCTGGTTCTCTACGTCCGTCCCAAGAAATAGCTCCCGCTCATTGCGGTTTTGCGGCGGCGGCAGGCCCGCCGCCGCGCCCTTCCTATGTTAGTCCTCAGTGTCGCGTGCCGAGCATTTCGCGGGCGTGGGCGAGGGTGTGTTCAGTAATGGCAATGCCGCCGAGCATGCGCGCAATCTCTTCAATTTTCTGATCGCTGTCCAGTGGCTGCAGTTCAGTGCGCAACTGGTGTTTGTCGCCGGTCTTTTTAACCCGAATATGCTGGTCGCCCTGGCTGGCTACCTGTGGTTGGTGGGTAACGCACAGCACTTGGCTGCGCTTGCCCAGGTCGTTGAGCAGCTGGCCGACCACCTCGGCGGTAGCGCCGCCTATGCCGACATCCACTTCGTCGAAAACCACCGTGGGTACCGCCGCAACTTGGGCAGTGACCACTTGGATGGCCAAGCTGATGCGCGATAGCTCGCCACCGGAGGCGATCTTGTGTAGCGGCCCCATGGCGGCGTTGGGGTTGCTGCGGATCAAAAGTTCAACATCTTCGTCGCCGTGACTGTGGGGCTGGTCGTCGCTGAGCGGGGTGATCGCGAATTCGATTTGGCAGTGCTTCATGGCCAGCTCGCCGAGTTTCGCCTCGATGCGTTTTTTCATTTTGCTGGCGGCGGCGCGGCGCAATTTACTGAGCTTTTGGGCTTTGCTGCGATAGTCGCTGAGCACTTGCTCGCGTTCGCTGCGCAGGTTGTCCAGCTTTTCGTCGGTGGCGTCGAGTTGGTCGAGCTGATTTTGCAGCGAGGTCTGCAGGTTGGGCAGCTCTTCGGGCTGGATTTTGTGCTTGCGTGCGGTTTGGTAAATGGCGTCCAGGCGTTCGTCAACTTCTTTAAGGCGCTGGGGATCGAGCTCGGTTTCGTCGGTGACGCGCTGCAGCTCGCTGGCTGCCTCTTCTATTTGTATGCGCGCGCTCTCGATCAGTGACATTGCCGCTTCCTGCGCGGGGTGGCCGTGCTGGCAGCTACTCAGTGAGGACAGCGCTTGATGCAGGATGCCCATGGCATTGACTTCGCCCTCGCGACACAGCGCCAGGCTGTGGTGGTTGGCGGCGAGGATCTGCTCGGCGTTGGCCAGTTGTTTCTGCAGAATTTCCAGATCTTCGATTTCGCCGGGCTGGATGTCCAGGCGGTCGAGCTCTTCCAGTTGGTAGCGCAGTAGTTGCTCGGTAGCGTTTTGTTCGTCCAGTCGCCCTTCTAGTTCGCCTAGTTGTTTGCTGAGGCGCTGGTAGCGGTTGCAGTCGTCGCTGATTGCGCTGCTGAGCTCGCTGGCACCGGCAAAGGCGTCGAGCAATTCGCGCTGGTGGGGCTTTTTCAATAGTGATTGGTGGGCGTGTTGGCTGTGAATGTCGATCAGCAGGCTGCCGAGTTCACGGGCATCCTGCACGGTCGCCGGCTGGCCGTTAATATAGGCGCGAGAGCGCCCTTCCTTGGTGATGACTCGGCGCATCATGCACTCGTCGCCGGCCAGCAGCTCGCGTTCGCGCAGCCACTGGCGGGCGCGGGGAATGTCGCGGATGTCGAATTCGGCGTGGATGTCGGCGCGGTCGGCGCCGTTGCGCACCACGCCGTTGTCGGCGCGGTCGCCCAGAGTCAGTCCCAGGGCGTCGAGCATGATGGACTTGCCGGCGCCGGTTTCGCCGGTGAGCACGGTCATGCCGGCTTGTAGCTCGATTTCCAGGGCTTCGGTAATGGCAAAGTTGCTGATGCTTAGATGAACCAGCATGGCGGTGGCTCCCGAGGTATAAAAGGTCTGGTTATTTATACAGTAGTTGGTGGTGGCGACTCAAGCCTGTCGGTTGGTCGGTGGTTAAAAAATTGCCCGCGGCCTTGAAAACGCCAGCGGCGCCCCCATAGACGGGGGAGCTCGCCCCGCAGCGGGGTGTACAGATATTGCAGCGGCAGGGCCGCGTTGCTTAACAGGAGACTGCGAGAGTGGCAGAGGAACAGGACAAGGCACAGGTGGCAGAGGAGCAGTCATCTGAACAGGTAGAGCAGGTTCAGTCGAGTGAAC
>JBFKEA010000226.1:0-4134 GCA_041619375.1 Spongiibacter sp.
CGGCAGCGGTGGCCTGCCGGGCGCGGAGATGTTGCCACTGACGCAGCTGGCGGCGATTGGCAGCGGGGATCTCCCGCTGCCGGGGCTGGATGCCCTGCAGATTGATATTGGCGCGCTGTCTGATTACGCGACGCTGGCCAAGGTTGAAACGACGGTGACGGCGGTGGAAACCTTTGTGAATGCCATTGCTGAAAACCCGCAGTCACTGGCCAGCTTTGGTTCGGACCTGGGGCCGGACACCTTGCTGGCGATGCTGCCGCTGCTCGCCGCAGCCAAGGACGACCCGGCATCGCTGCCGACATACTTTAGCGAGGGGGGCACGGTAGTGAGCAGCGAGATGCACCTGCTGCCGCCGATCCCGGTGCTGACTCAGCCGCTAGATTTGTAATACTCGGCCCCGGAGTACGGGGCAATGCTTCTCCAGCAACTCCTTTGGGCACCTTTCGGTGCCCTTTTTTGTGCGTCGGTTTCAGTGCTGCAGCAACAGGCTGCTGCGCAGCAGCTCGCCGGATTGCTCAAACTCCAGCTCGACTTCGCCGGGGCAGCCGGGCAGGGCGGCCAGCTCGGCTGCGATCGCAAAGTGCAAGCGGCGCTGCTCGGTGTCAATGGCGACCAGCTCCGCGGCGCGGTAGCCAAAGTAGCGTTGCACAATCGGGTACAGCGCCTTGTAGATACTTTCCTTGGCGGAGAAACACAGGGCGACGCCGTCGTGCTCGGCCAGTGCGCTGTTGTTGAGGAGCAGAATCTCGGCGTTGGAGAGAATACGCGTCTGCAGTTTGTCGGCGGCGGCGGGGCTGATGCGTTGCTGAATGTCCACGCCGACGGCGCGATAGCGACGGCCTGTGGCCACGGCGCACAGCGCCTGATCGTCGCTGTGACTGATACTGCCCAATAGTCCTGGCGGCCACTGCGGGCAGCGTTTGGCGTCGGCGAGCAGCGGGTAGTTAGCTACGCCAAAGCTGAGCAGTGCGCGAGCCGCCAGCCAGCGGCCGGCAAAATATTCCGCTTGGCGTTTTCTGCCGGCGGCGGCGATAGGGTCGGGGCAGTGAATGTCGCAGCTGGTAAACAGCGCGGGGTCGAAGGCCGCTAAATAAAAATCGGCGGCCAGCAGGGTCAGGCCACTGTCGGCGGCGCCGCGCTGGTCGACGAGGCGGATAAATTCCTGCTCGCTGGCCATCGATCAGTTGCGCTGGCTGACGCGTTGTTTGAGTTGCTCGGCGCTTTCTACGCGCTCTGAGTAGCGGTCGACCAGGTAGTCCTTGCGGTCACGCAGCAGCAGGGTGAACTTGACCAGCTCTTCCATCACATCGACCACGCGATTGTAGTAGGCCGAGGGTTTCATGCGGTCGTTGTCGTCAAACTCCAGCCAGGCCTTGGCCACCGAGGACTGGTTGGGAATGGTGAACATCCGCATCCAACGCCCCAGTACACGCAGTTGGTTGACCGCGTTAAAGGATTGCGAGCCGCCGGACACCTGCATCACCGCCAGGGTTTTGCCCTGGGTGGGGCGCACTGCGCCGATGCTGAGCGGAATCCAGTCGATCTGCGCCTTCATAATGCCGGTCATCGCGCCGTGGCGCTCCGGCGAGCACCACACCATGCCGTCGCACCACTGGGCCAGCTCGCGCAGCTCGACCACTTTGGGGTGACTGGGGTCTTCGGCGTCGGGCAGCGGCAGGCCGCGGGGATCGAAAATGCGGGTCTCGGCGCCGAAGTGCTGCAGCAGGCGCTGGGCCTCTTCGCTGAGCAGGCGGCTGAAGGAGCGCTCGCGCAGCGAGCCGTAGAGCAGCAGAATTTTTACCGGCGAGGCATCGTCGGGGGTCTTAAACAGCGCCTCTTCATCGATGGCATACAGGGAGTCGGCGTGAATATTCGGCAGGTCGGTCATGGTGCGTCCGCGTTGATTAAGTTGCGGACGCTATTGTATTGGCTGCGTTAGAAAATGTCGCTAGGGCAGGGGACGGCTGGGCCGCCCGCAGAGCGGGGATTAGCGCAGCTGGTCGATGACGGCTGTTGCCAGCGCCGCCGACGAGGCGGGGTTTTGGCCGGTGAGCAGTTGGCCGTCGCAGACAATGTGGCTGGCCCAGTCCTCGCCTTTTTCGTAGCGCGCACCGCGTTCGCTGAGCATGTCCTCCAGCAAAAACGGTACGATCTCGCTGAGGCCAACGGCGGCCTCTTCGCTGTTGCTGAAGGCGGTGATGCGCTTGCCCTTAACCAGTGGCTCGCCGTTGGCTTCAATGCTGTGGCGGAACACCGCCGGCGCGTGACAGACGGCTGCCACCGGCTTGCCGGAGTGGTAGAACTGCTCGATCAACAGCACCGACTGGGGGTCGTCGACCAGGTCCCACAGCGGGCCGTGGCCGCCGGGATAAAAAATCGCGTCGAAATCGCGCTCGCGCATATCGTTGAGCTTGTGGCTAGTGGCCAGCAGTTGCTGAGCTTCGGTGTCGTTGCGAAAGCGCTCGGTGTCGGCGGTTTGCGCGTCGTCGGCGTCGCTTTTGGGGTCCAGCGGCGGCTGGCCGCCCTTGGGCGAGGCCAGGGTGATTTGCGCGCCGGCATCCTTGAAGACGTAATAGGGGGCGGCAAACTCCTCCAGCCAGAAGCCGGTTTTTTCGCCGCTGTCTCCCAATTGGTCGTGGGAGGTGAGCACCATCAAGATATTCATACTTGTTCCTGTGCGTAGTCCTAGGGATTGGCGGCCCCTGCGAGCCGCTGAGTTGATCAGGCCTGCTCGGGGCCTACTTGCACGACCATTTTGCCAAAATTGCGACCTTCTAACAGGTCCATAAAGGCCTGGGGCGCATTTTCTAGACCGTCGACGCGGTGCTCGCGGTATTTGATTTTGCCGGCCGCCAGCCACTGCTGCATGTCGCCGGCAAATTCCGGGTAGCGGTCGCCGTAGTCGTCAAAAATAATAAAGCCGCGCACGGTCATGCGCTTCACCAGTATCGCCTGCATCAGCAGCGACATGCGGTCGGGGCCGTCGAGCAATTCGGTGGCATTGTAGCGCGAGATCATGCCGCACAGCGGAATACGGGCGCCGGTGTTGAGCAGCGGCAATACCGCGTCGAACACTTTGCCGCCGACATTTTCAAAGTAAATGTCGATGCCGTCACCACAGGCGGCCTTCAGTTGCTGGGCAAAGTCATCGGCCTTGTGGTCTAGGCAGGCGTCGAAGCCGAGTTCCGCGACGGCGTAGGCGCATTTCTCTGGGCCACCGGCCACGCCGACCACCTTGCAGCCCTTGAGTTTGGCAATCTGGCCGACGGTGGCGCCCACCGGCCCCGTGGCAGAGGCCACCACCAGGGTTTCGCCGGCCTGGGGTTTGCCGATATCGAGCAGGCCCATATAGGCGGTGAAGCCGGGCATGCCGAGAATCCCCAGCGCGTAGGACGGCGCCTTGGGGTTGTCGCCCAGTGGCATTAGCCCTTCGCCGTTGGACACGCAGTAGTCCTGCCAGCCGCCGAGCGCGAGCACCCAGTCGCCTTCACTGAACTTCGGGTTGCGGGAGGCCGTCACGCGGCAAACACTGCCGCCGGTCATGACCTCGTCAATGCCCACTGGCTCGGCATAAGATTTGGCGTCGCTCATGCGGCCGCGCATATAGGGGTCCAATGATAGGTAAACGGTGCGCAATAGCACTTCGCCGTCATTAAGTTGCGGCAGGTCGGCGGTTTCCAGTCGAAAGTTGTCGTGAGTGGGTGCGCCCTGGGGGCGCGAGGCGAGAACAATACGGCGGTTGTGTTGTGGGCTCTGGCTCATGGTGACTCCTGTTATTTCGCGTTGTGTTGGTGTCGGCGCTGGCGGTGCCCGCCGGTGATACTAGTGATGTTGCTGTAGCAGTTGTCGGGTGTTGTGCATGGCGCTGCGCAAGGGCGCATCGCTGCGCTGTACTTTGGCGAGCAAGCTGGCGCCCAGCCACAATTGATACAGGGCCTCGGCGCTTGCTGCCGGCTCAAGGCTTTGCAGGGAGCCGTCGTCCTGACCCTGCTGCAGCAGGGTCGTGAGTTGGCTGATGACCGTGTCGCTGCCGTTCTTCAGGCGCAGTCGCATGGCTTCAGAGAGGTCGGCGACCTCGGCGCAGAGCTTCACCATCAGGCAGCGTTCGCTCTCGCAGGGCCCCGACTCATTTTC
>JBFKEA010000227.1:0-4117 GCA_041619375.1 Spongiibacter sp.
ATCCTCCTCGTACCAGCGTTTCAGCGCCTGCGGTTCGCGCTGCGACAGGTTCGCCTTCATCGCGAAATCAGTCTTCGGCAGATTCAGGGTGTGCTTGTAATCACTCATAAAAGCTAGTCTTAAAGGCCCGGCGTTCGGGGCGGGTTAAAGGGAGAAATAGTCTCGCGCCTGCTCGATGTCGCGGGCAATCTGCTCGCGCAGGGCATCGAGACTGTCAAATTTGATTTCATTGCGCAGCTTTTCGCGGAACAGCACGCGAATATTACGCCGATACAAATCGCCATCGAAGTTCAATACATGCACTTCCAAAATGGCTTTTTTCAGGTCGCCCACCGTCGGCCGCACGCCAACATTGGCCACTGCCGGCAACAGCTCACCGCCAACACCGGCCACCTGCACGGCAAACACCCCCGACAGCGGCGAGCGCAGGCGGCGCAGCTGGATATTGGCTGTAGGCGCGCCAATGGTGCGCCCCAGTTGTTGGCCGACAATCACCCGGCCGGCAATACTGTAGGGCCGCCCCAGCAGTCGCTCCGCCAATGCGAAGTCGCTCTGCGCCAACACCTCGCGGATGCGCGTACTGCTGACCCGCTCACCGTCGTACTGCAGGGTGGCGGTATCCATCACATCAAAACCGTCACGGGCACCAAATTTTCGCAGCAGGTCAAAGTCGCCGCTGCGATCGCGGCCAAAGCGCAGGTCGTCGCCAACCACGATGTACTTGGCCCCGAGGTTCTTAACAAACAACGTGGTAATAAATTCGTCGGCGCTCATATTGCGCAGCGAATCGGTAAAACGAATGCGCACCACCCGGTCGATACCCAGCTCGCGAATGGCTTCAAACTTTTCGCGAAACGACATCAGCCGCGGCGGCGCCGCATCGGGCGACAAAAACTCACGCGGCAGCGGCTCGAACACCACCACTGTCGACGGCAGGCCGTATTCTCGGCTTTTTTCCAACAACTGGCGCAGCACTGCCTGATGCCCGCGATGCACACCATCAAAGGCACCTATCGTGGCAACGCAGCCGCGATGTCGCGGGCGGAAATTGTGAAATCCGCGGATTAACTCCATGCCTGTGGCCGACCCCATGTCCGCACTCATCACCGGGATAGCCGCGCTGCGTGCGCCCCCTGCTCAGAGCAGTGATAAAGCGGCTGATTATAACTTACTCAGTCGCCCGACCAAAACGTCTTAATGGCTGAGGCTCGGCCCGCCGCGAAAATCGCGCAGGCGCAAACCCATGGCATACAGCCCCAGCAGATACACGCCGCCGCCCAGCCCGCAGATACTCAACAGCACCGCCGCCCGCTGCCAGGCCGACCACAGCAGCCAATCACTGACCCAGTATCGGGCCGCCAGCAGCAGTGCCGACATCAGCAGTACCGGCAACAGCAGCTGCACGCTGTAGCGCAGCCAGCCACTGGCGGGCTGGTAGACCTGGCGCGCCAACAGGCCGCGCAGCAGCAACATGGCATTGAGCCAGGCCGACGCTGCAGTGGCCAGCGCCAGCCCGACATGGCCGATCTGCCAGTAGGAGTGCAGGGGGATCACCAGGGCAATATTGAAGACCATATTCGCCGCCATCGCGTAAATGCCTATGCGCACCGGCGTGCGAGTGTCCTGGCAGGCAAAAAATCCCGGCGCCAACACCTTGATCAACATAAAGGCTATTAGGCCCACGGTGTAGGCGCGCAGACTCAGCGCCGCCATCGCCACATCGCGGCTCTGCAACTCACCGTACTGAAACAGCGTAATCAGAATCGGTTCGGCCAGAATCATCAGCGCCGCGGCCGCCGGCACCGCCATCAGCAACACGCCGCGCAGCGCCCAGTCCAGAGTGTGAGAAAAAGCCTCGCCGTCGCCACTGGCGCGCTGGCGCGACAAGCTGGGCAGAATCACCGTGGCAATGGCAATGGCAAATACCCCCAGTGGCAATTCCACCAACCGGTCGGAGTAGTACAGCCAGGAGATACTGCCGGTGGGCAGAAACGATGCCAGCACCGTGTCCAGCAGCAGATTAATCTGACTGACCGACACCCCAAACATCGCCGGAATCATCAGCTGCACAATGCGCTGCACGCCCTCGTCGCCCCACTGCCACTGTGGGCGGGGGAGCAAGTGCAAGCGCTGTAAAAACGGCAGCTGGAACAGCAGCTGCACGCAGCCCGCGATGAGCACGCCCCAGGCGAGCGCCATCGCCGGCTCGGCAAAATACGGCGCGGCCACCACGGCTGCAGTAATCAGGCAGATATTCAGCAGCACCGGGGTAAAAGCCGGCACCGCAAAGCGACCGTAGCTATTGAGCACCGCGCCGGCAAAACCGGTCAGCGAAATCAGCATCAAATACGGAAACGTGATGCGAATCATCTCCGTGGTCAGCTGAAACTTCAGCGGATCGCCGCGAAAGCCCGGTGCAAACACCGTCGCCACCAGCGGCGCGGCCACCACCGCCACCACGGTAATACACAGCAATACACCGCCCAACGCCCCGGCCACACGGTTGAGCAACAGCTGCACCGCCGCCCGGTTGCCGGACTCGCGGTACTCCGACAGCACCGGCACAAAGGCCTGGGCAAAGGCGCCCTCGGCGAACAGGCGGCGCAGGAAATTGGGGATTTTAAATGCCACAAAGAAGGCATCGGCGTTGGCGGTGGCGCCCAGCACCACGGCGATCACCACATCCCGCGCCAAGCCCATCACCCGCGACAACATGGTCATCGCACCCACGACCAGACTAGAGCGCAGCAGACCTCGGCCCCGGCCGGTTTTAACCTCGCTCACTGCCAAGCCTCGCGCAAACGGCTGCGATGCTGGCGCAGCCAGTGCAAGGCTATCAAGCTGTGGGCATTGGTGATTTTGCCGCCGTCGAGCATCTGCATCGCCTCGGCAAAGGAATACACCTGGGCGCGAATATCTTCGCCCTCGCCAGGCAGACCGTGCAGACCGTGCAGACCACCCGCATCGCGCAACTGGCAGCGGCCGCAATACAAATAAAAATACTCGTCGCTACCGCCGGGTGACGAGTAATACTCGGCCACCGGCTCCATTGCCGCCACCTGCAAATCGGCTTCTTCTAGCGCCTCGCGGCGCGCCACCTGCTGGGGAGATTCATCGCTGTCGATAATGCCAGCCACCAACTCCAGCAGCCACGGCGAGGTCTCGCGCCCCAGTGCGCCGACGCGAAACTGCTCTACCAGCAAAATCTCATCGCGCTGCGGGTCGTAGGGCAGCAGCCCCACCGCCGCGCCGCGCACAAACAGCTCGCGTTTGATCGGCTGGTTCCAGCCCCCGGCGAACAGGCGGTGGCGCAGGGTGAGCCTGCGCACTTCAAAAAAGCCCTGCCAAGCCGTCTCGCTGGCCAGCAACTCGACATCGTCGCGATCGAAATTCGCCATTAAAAACGCCTTTCGGTATACCAGTTCACATCGCGCGCCGACTTATCGACCTGATCGACCACATCCAGCATCAGCGCGAACAGCGCCATACGCACCAGCACGCCGTTATCGGCCTGGCGGAAAATCGCCAGATTGGGGTTGTCGTTCAAGTCGTTATCCAGCTCGTTGGCCTCTTGGCGAGAATCCCGGGGCAGCGGGTGCATAATGACGGTATTCGGCTCGCAATAGCGGGTATAGATCGCCTGATTCAAGCGGTAGCGGCCCCGGTACAGGTCGGCATCGGCCTTGCTGGCAAAGCGCTCCTCCTGAATACGGGTCGAGTAGGCGATATCCACCTTGGCCAAACTGCCCTCCATTACATCTGACTCGGTGACGGTGTGGCCGGCGCCGCGCAGCGTGTCGACAATATCGCCGGGCATACGCAGCTCGTCGGGCGATATCAGCACCACATGGATATTGCGATACAGGCTCAGCAACTTGCACAGTGAATGCACCGTGCGGCCGTATTTCAAATCGCCAATCATGGCAATGCGCAGGCCGTCCAGATCACTGCGCCCCTGGTGGCGCAATTCCTTGCGAATGGTGTACAGGTCCAGCAGTGCCTGACTGGGGTGCTCATTGGCACCGTCGCCGCCATTGATCACCGGCACCCGGCTGGCGGCGGCAAATTCCGCCACCGAGCCCGAGGCCGGATGGCGCATAACAATCACATCGCTGTA
>JBFKEA010000228.1:0-4100 GCA_041619375.1 Spongiibacter sp.
AACCAGATTATAGCCCTCGGCGCTATCGGCATAGCCCTCCGGATTTACCACCAGCTGGCCATTGCGCTCCACGGCGCGAGGCTTTGGCAAGGCAATATCAATACCGGCCGCACGCGGATAGTAGGGGTTGGCACTGGAAAAACCGGCGCCGCGGTTTTCGCTGCCATCGAGCTGCAAGGCGTTAACGATGTCGGCCTGATTCAACGCCTGGGTATTGTAGAGCTGGATGACTAATTGGCGGGTTTGCTCGACGCTGAGCGACACTCCGCTGCGCGGATTGGCATAGCGGATATCCGCCTCGAGCATATTGTAGCGGCCGATTTTCGTGGTCAGCGACGACGCCTGCTCAGCCGAACACACTGCCGCACACAGCAGACTCACAACAGCAACCCATACTGCTTTCATCACTCAATCCCCAAGACTCGTTAACAGGGCCGCAATTAAAGCAAAGTTCACCAGCGCTGCCCCTAGTCCTTTTGACGCTTGTGGGCAATCACATAGGCGTGGGTCTGAGGGTGCTGATCGCGCTCGCAGTGCAGTATTGCCAGCCCCTCATCGGTCAACAACTGTAAATTGCGCTTCAGCCCTATCGAGCTGTAGTGAAAGTCACGGCCGTGCCAGCGGTCGACATGACAGCCTTGGGTATCGCCGAAGCTATAAATCAGCACCCCACCAGGCTGTAGCAAGCGGCAAAGCTTGCGCACGACCGGCTCATGCTCGTGCAGCGGCAGATGGAACAGGCTGTCCCAAGCCAGCACCAATTCGAAGCGGCGCTGGCTTTGCCACTGGCAAATATCGGCGCGACAAAACCCCAACCCCGGATACGCTCGCTGGGCAAAGCCGAGCATGCCGCCGGAAATATCGATACCCTCAGGAAAAAAACCGGCCTGCATCAGGGTATCGATCATGCGGCCACCGACGCCACAGCCAACATCCAAGGCATTGCCGACCTGATCGCAATAGCCGATCGCGCGCTGCAGCGCGGTGATGCCGTAGTCGGAGCCGGCCATATCTCGCTGGTAAATGGCGGCAATATGGTCGTAGGTTTCGCCCAGTTCCTGTGGCGTCATGCAGTCATCCCTGTCGCGCGTTATCTCAGTTGCAGGCGTCTAATCGCGCCTGCAAGTATGAGCGCAGCATAAAATAAAGCTCCGCTCTAAAATCTGCGCTGTGTAGCAATTCTGAGCGATCGACCGCCGCGGCGTGACAAATACCTGCGGCGGAGTGCATGCAGTGAAAGGCCGTCAACTCGGCGGCCTCCGCCGACATGCTAGGACAACGTTGGCGCATCAGGCCCGCCAACCAGTGCGCCGCCTCATCGATCAGCGTTTTTTCGCGACCACCAAATTTGCGCCGCCCAACATCGAGCTCGGGTCGCTGGTCGCGGTAGAAGCAGGCGTGCAGTGATAAAAAGCGGATCTGCCGTGCAATCAGCGGCTCTACCACCAGCTCCAGCGCGTCGAAGACATCCCCCTTGCCACTGGCTTCGAACGCCTCGTACAGGCCGACCACATCGTCGATTTCGCACTGGATCTGCGCCTCAAAAATTTCGCTGATAACCGCCTCTTTGTTCGGAAACCAGCGATACAGTGAGGCAATATTGACCCCCGCCACCTCGGCGATGTGATTGGTCGTTACCGCCTCGCCCCCCTCCTCGAGCATAATTTTTTGGCAGGCATCGACAATCGCGCGCACGGTCTCCCTAGAGCGCGACTGACTGGGCTGGCGACTGGCCGCCGACGATTTGAGAACGGGCTTTTTCATTGCGACAAGAAAACCAAGCAGGAGCGGAGTGATCTATATTTTTTACTTTTTAATCATAAGCTTACAAGTGTGCAACTGAGGTCAAAATGCAAGTTGTCGCCACCGCGCAAGCTCGCTACATTAAAGACCGCTCCCACTCATAATAGCAATAGGACCCAGCCATGCTCAGCTCAATGGACGACTACCCCCTGCACCAGATCGCCGATGTCGTGCGACACACCGGTACCAGCGACCGCAATTTCTACGACCGCTACTACTTTAATTTGCACAATGCCGGTGAAGAGCTGTTCGTGGTATTTGGCCTGGGTCAGTACCCCAATTTGGGCGTGCAGGACGCCTTTTTGCTGGTACGACATCAAAGCAAACACCACGTTATCCGCGCCTCGCGCCCACTGGGCGATCGCGCCGACATTTCTGTTGGCCCACTGCGCATCGAGGTGCTGGAAGGCCTGCAAAAACTCCGCATTGTTTGCGACGAACAAGAGCACGGCATTCAACTGGACGCCACCTGGCAGGGTGCCCACTACCCCTTTCTGGAGCCGCGCCACTATATCCGCAAGGAGGGCCGGGTCCTGTTCGACACCATGCGCTTTGCCCAACTCGGCCGCTGGCAGGGCAGCCTGAATGTCGACGGCAAACAGTTTGATATTCGCCCGGAGGAATTTCTCGGCAGCCGCGATCGCTCCTGGGGCGTACGCCCGGTAGGCGAAGCCGAGCCGCAGGGCATTCACGCCGGCACGCCGTCGATGGAAGGCATGTGGAATTATTTCCCGGCGCTGTTTGACGACTTTGCGATTCACTACATCGTCAATGAAAACAACGACGGCCAGCGCACCATTGAAGAAGCGATCCGCATATGGAAAGACAGCAGCCGCGAGCCGGAATGGCTGGGCCGCCCCGAGCACGATCACCGCTTCAATGTCGCCCAGCCCTTTATTACCGATATTGCCGAAGGGCTTGTGCACTTCCCCGACGCCCCCGGCGGCGCCCTGACCCTGCGCGGCCAGCCCATGCTGCAGACCTATTTAACCGTGGGCACCGGCTACGGCATGGAGCCCGACTGGCGCCACGGCATGTACCAGGGGCCTGAAACGGTAGTGCAGCGCGAAACCCTCGATTACGGCAGCGATCAACAGCGTATGATGGGACTGGTTGAAACCCCCGCGCGCTTTACCCTGAGCGGCCCCGATGGCGAACAACACGGTGCCGGCATGATGGAGTTTGCCTTCTTCAGCAACGTCGACCGCTACACCGGCTAGCTGCCGGGCTTGGGCACGTCGTCGACACTGACATCCTGCTGGGCAATCAAGGCGTCCACTTGGCGGTCGGTGTCGGCGTCGGCTTGCAGCCCCTGTTCGTCATCTACACGCTCGGCGACCAAGGCCAGCTCGCTAAACAGTGCAAAGTGGTCCGAGCCAAAACCGGGTAAACGGCGCAGCTGACATACCGCGAAATGGCTGCTGTGAAACACATGATCGAGTGGCCAGCGAAAAAACGGATAATCGGCGTGATAGGTGTTGTACATGCCGCGGCCTACGCGCGGGTCTAACAAACCGCTTTTCTTGCGAAACAGGCGTGTGGTTCGCGACCAGGCCACGTCATTCAAATCCCCGGTGACGATGACCGGCTCGCGACAGCCCTCCAGTTTTTTGGCCACGACCATCAGCTCGGCATCGCGCTCGGCAGACTCCTCGTTCTCGGTAGGGCTGGGCGGCGCGGGGTGCAAGAAGTGCATGCGCAGCCGCGTGCCCCCCGGCATCTGCAACAGCGCGTGCATCGACGGCACCGCGTCCTCTACCAAAAATTCTATCTGTGGATCAATCAGCGGCCAGCGCGAATAGACATGCATGCCGTAGAGGTTGTCCTGCGGGCATTTCATGCTGTGCGGATAGTCAGGACTGAGCCTGTCCAGCTGCTGCTGCCACCAATCATCGCTTTCCAGCGTCACCAACACATCGGGACGGTAGCGCTCAACCAGCGCCAACAGCGCCTCGGCATTGCGGTTAGGCGTTAGCACGTTGGCGGTCATTAAGCGCAGTCGTGGCAGCCTGGGACCACCGCGGGCATCGGGTACTTCTTTGGGGAAAAAAACGGAATAGGGAATAATCCACCACAACTGGTAGACCAGACAGGCGGCGGTCACGCCGATCATCGCCTGCACCGCGTCACGACTGGTATCGAGCAACACGCCGTGACTCAGCAGTAGCAGCGCCGCCAACACGGCAATTTGCAAACGCGGAAAATCAAAACCGCGCAGCCACCACTGCTGCTGCGGCAGGGCCGGCAGCAGACAGGCCAGTACGCAGAGCAGCGTCAATACAGCCATTACAGTGGTC
>JBFKEA010000229.1:0-4098 GCA_041619375.1 Spongiibacter sp.
CGCTGACCATCGTCAAAATATGCCGGCACGGTAATGACCGCCCCCTGCAACTCACCACCGAGACTCTCTTGCGCACGCTCGGCCAACACCCTGAGGATTTCAGCTGACACTTGCACCGGTGACAGATCACCGGCGCGCGTCTGCAGCTTCACCATATCGCTGCCACAATCTAGCAACTCATAGGTAGAAAGCATTTCGCCAGCCTGGATATCCGTAAAGCTGCGCCCCATCAAGCGCTTGACCGAAGCCAGGGTGTTGTGAGGGTCCGCTGCGGCCTGCGACTGCGCAGCGGCACCAACAACAACCTCACCGTTTTCGCCGTAATGCACCACCGAGGGCAACAGCGCCTGCCCCTGTGCATCGCTCAGCGTTTGCAGGCTGCCATTGCGAAAGGCCGCCACTAGGGAATTGGTCGTCCCAAGATCAATGCCAACCGCGAGCTTGCGCTGGTGGGGCTCCGGGCTCTGCCCGGGCTCGGAAATTTGCATAAAAGCCATAACGTTTGTCCGTTTACCGCTGCGCAGAGAAATCAGAAATCGAGCAATTCACCTTCTTTCTGCTCAGCCTCATAGCGCAGCTTTTCTAGAAATTGTAATTTGGCGTAACCGTCTTTGGCGGCGTCAAAATCGCCGGCATCAAAATTCTGTTGAAAGGCCTGGCGCTGGCTCGTCAGGGCCGAATCCACATCGCGATAAAATGCATCGAGCGCCTGTTCGGGGTCGGCCGCGTCGTGCAACTCGGCCAGCTCTTCGCGCAACTGCATCTGCTGCATTAGAAATTCTGGGTCGCGAAACGTCGTGGCACTCGTGTCAACCGCCTGTCCGGCAAGCTCAAGCAAATACGCCGCACGTCGCGTCGGCGAACGCAGAGTCTCGTAGGCCTCATTAATTTGCGCCGACTTCTGCACTGCGAGACGGCGCTGGCGCTCGTCATCACCGGCAAAACGATCGGGGTGCGCGCTGCGCTGCAAGGCCCTGTAGCTAAGCGTCAATGCGCGCTCATCCAGCTCGAAACTGCGCTCTACACCCAGCAGACTGAAGTGATCCTGCTGTCGACTGTTATCGGCCACGACTCAACTCCACAGGGGCGAAAAACCCGCCCCCCATATACACAAAAAGGCGCGATCAGCCCGGGCCGAAACGCGCCAGCGATTGCCCAATACGGACATCACACCGTGAAGCTTTCCCCGCAACCGCACTCGGCGGAAACATTGGGGTTATTAAACTTCAAACCTTCGTTGAGACCCTCTTTGACAAAGTCCAACTCAGTGCCATCGAGATATACCAAGCTCTTTGGGTCGATATAGACGCTGGCACCAAAGGCCTCAAACACACGGTCTTCAGGCTGCGCCTCGTCGACAAACTCCAGCACATAGGCCATCCCTGAGCACCCCGAGGTTCTCACCCCAAGCCGGATGCCGAGGCCGCGACCACGACCGACGACCTGGCGCTTAATGTGCTCTGCCGCCGCCTCAGTCAGCGAAATCTTCATGCCTTCTGCCGCCATTGGACTCAGGCGCCCTTCTTCTTGCGGTAGTCAGAAATTGCCGCTTTGATTGCGTCTTCTGCCAATACTGAGCAGTGAATCTTCACCGGCGGCAAAGCCAGCTCTTGGGCAATCTCGGTGTTTTTGATGTGCTCAGCTTCGTCCAGCGTCTTGCCCTTCACCCACTCGGTTAACAGTGAGCTGGAAGCAATCGCCGAACCACAGCCATAGGTTTTGAACTTGGCGTCTTCAATCACACCCTGTTCATTGACCTTGATCTGCAAACGCATCACGTCACCACAGGCGGGCGCACCCACCATACCGGTGCCGATCTCGTCGCTGGCATCGTCAAATTTACCGACATTACGCGGGTTCTCGTAATGGTCGAGTACTTTTTCGCTATAAGCCATTTCTCGTCCTCCTGCTGGGCCGCCTTAGTGGGCTGCCCATTCAATGCTGTCCAGATCCACACCGTCTTTGTACATATCCCAAAGCGGCGACAATTCGCGCAGTTTCTCCACGGCCTTGCGGACTTGGACAACGGCGTAATCAACTTCTTCTTCAGTGGTAAAGCGACCGAAGGAGAAGCGCAGCGAGCTGTGGGCCAGCTCGTCATTCAATCCCAATGCGCGCAATACATAAGACGGCTCCAAGCTGGCCGATGTACAGGCCGACCCTGAAGACACCGCCAAATCTTTCAGCGACATAATCAGCGACTCGCCCTCGACAAATGCCAAGCTGATATTCAGGTTGCCCGGCAGGCGCTGCTCCATAGAGCCATTCACATGCACTTGCTCAATATCCTTAAGTGCGTCCCAAAAGCGCTGGCGCAGCGCCAGCGAGTGGGCTGCATCCTTGTCCATTTCCAGCCGGCAGATTTCACAAGCTGCGCCCATACCGACAATTTGATGGGTGGGCAGAGTACCGGAGCGCATGCCGCGCTCGTGGCCGCCACCGTGCATCTGCGCCTCGAGGCGCACCCGCGGCTTGCGGCTGACATACAACACCCCAATGCCTTTGGGGCCGTATAATTTGTGGGCTGACACTGACAGCAGGTCAACCTTCATTGCTGCCATATCCACCGGAATTTTACCCGCCGTCTGGGCGGCATCGACGTGGAACACCACTTTGCGCTCGCGACACAACTCGCCAATCGCGGCAATATCATTGATCGTGCCAATTTCGTTGTTGGCGTGCATGATACTGACTAGCACCGTGTCGTCGCGCAGCACCTGCTCGATGGCTTCTGGCGTAATAATACCGTCGGCATTGGGATCCAAATACGTGACCTCAAAGCCCTCGCGCTCAAGTTGGCGACAGGTATCGAGTACCGCTTTGTGTTCAATTTTCGAGGTAATGATGTGCTTGCCCTTCTTGCTGTAGAAGTGGGCAGCACCTTTGATCGCCAGGTTATTGGATTCTGTGGCACCAGACGTCCAGACAATTTCCCGAGGGTCGGCATTAAGCAAATCGGCAACTTGGCGGCGGGCATTTTCCACCGCCTCTTCCGCCTTCCAACCGAACAGGTGAGAACGCGATGCCGGGTTGCCGAACACCCCTTCGGTCGTCAGGCAAGCCATCATTTTCTCGGCAACACGCGGATCTACTGGCGTGGTTGCAGAGTAATCCAGATAAATCGGCAACTGCATATATCTCTCCTAGTTTACAGACCCAGCTCTCTGCGCGGGCCGCTGCGCGCCGGGCCTCTGCCTCGGCGGGCGTTTTAAAGCTAATCTATGGCAGTCAGCACAATGGCCTGCTCGACCTTGCCGCGCTGCTGCTGACGCTGACGCGCCGAAACCACTTGCACATCGCGACGCTGCACCAAACTGGCCAAACTGATATCGCTAAGAAAATGGTGTATTTGATCACTGAGATCAGACCACAGATGATGAGTCAGACAGGTATGCCCATCCTGACAGTCACTGTGACCCGAGCAACCCGTGGCATCCACACGCTCATCTACCGCATCGATAATCTCGGCGACGAAAATTTCCTCGCCCGGGCGATTCAGACGGTAACCACCGCCAGGACCGCGCACACTGCGCACCAGCTCGCGGCGTCGCAGCTTGGCAAACAACTGCTCTAAATAGGACAGCGAAATATCCTGACGACTGGAAATATCGGCCAGACTGATAGGGCCCTGGTCACCATACAGCGCCAAGTCCAGCATCGCGGTTACCGCGTATCGCCCTTTTGTCGTCAATCGCATAATCGCACCTATTCTCGATAGTAGAGATTATGCAATAACCGAGTATTTCTATCAACTATTTACCCGATTAAATTAGTCGGGCTTTAGGCGTGAACTGTCACCACAAGTAACGATGGCAACAGGGTTTGAGAACAGGCGCAACATTATAGCGACTAGCCCTCCCGCTCTCCACCCCCCTGAGCATCGGACTCTAGAGCCCGAGCCTTGCGCACCCAATGCTGGGTCGAGGTCAGGATGCCGCGCAATATATTGACCTCCATCTCGTCCAGACGGGTGCGCTGGTAGAGCCTGCGCAAACGCAACATCAACTTTTTAGGAGCCTCTGCGCGCAAAAAGTTAATGTCGTACAGGGTTTCTTCCAGATGAACCAAGTAGCGCTCCAAGGCCTCTGCCTCAGCCAC
>JBFKEA010000230.1:0-4097 GCA_041619375.1 Spongiibacter sp.
CCGACGAAATTGCCGAGGTATTGGTGCGGCAATTTTCCGGCGAGGGCGCCTGAACCGGCACCGTTACAGTTACAGGAAAGCGATGAAAGCCTTATTGCAGCGGGTGCGCAGCGCCCGCGTCGATGTCGATGCGGTCTGCGTTGGCGAAATTGAACGGGGTCTGCTGGTGTTTTTGGGGCTGGAGCGCGCCGATGATGAGGCGATGCTGGAAAAATTATTGGAGCGCCTGCTCAACTATCGAATTTTTGCCGACGAACAGGGGCGGATGAATCGCTCATTGCGGGATACTGATGGCGGCTTGTTGCTGGTGTCGCAGTTCACATTGGCGGCGGATACCCGCAAGGGGCGGCGGCCAGGTTTTTCCACAGCCGCCGAGCCAGCGCGCGCCAAGGCGCTCTACGATCACGCGCTGGCGTGGCTGGAGGCGCGACACCGCAAACTGGCCAGTGGTGAGTTTGGCGCCGATATGCAGATCAGTCTGGTCAACGACGGGCCGGTGACTTTTTTGCTTGAGGAGTCGCGCGGTAGCGCAAGACAGGAATAAACAACGGCGCCGAGGGTGCCGTTGTTGTCTGTACTTTAGTGTGGCCGCTGCTGGAAGCGCTGCTTTTTACGGTAGGGGAATACGTCGGCGACATAGCCGGCGCGAATCTTGTCTTGCAGTTCTCGCCAGTACTCCGGGTCGTAGAGGTCGCTGTGCAGTTCGTCGAAGACTTTTTTGGCGCGCTGGTTGCCGGAGAAAAACAGCCGGAATTCTTCCGGGAAGACATCCTCGGGATTGACCTCGTACCAGGGCTGGGTGGCCATGGCCTGCTCGTCGTTTTGCGGTTCCGGCAGGCGGCGGAAATTGCAGTCGGTCAGCGGGCAGATTTCGTCGTAGTCGTAAAACACCACGCGGCCGTGCCGGGTAACGCCGAAATTTTTCAGCAGCATATCGCCGGGGAAGATATTACCGGCGGCCAGCTGCTTGATGGCGCTGCCGTATTCATCCATCACGCTGTACAGCTGCTGATCGTCGCAGTCCTTCAGGTAGAGGTTGAGCGGAATCATTTTGCGCTCGATGTACACGTGTTTGAGGATCAGCACATTGCCGTGTTCTTCGATCAGTGACGGCGCCTCTTTGTAGAGTTCGGCCATCAGCTCGTCAGAAAAGCGGCGGCGGTCAAAGGCCAGATTGTTAAATTCTTGGGTGTCGGCCATGCGGCCGCCGCGATCCCAGCGTTTTACCAAGCTGTAGCATTTTTTAACGTGCTGGCGGCTCATCTCCTTGGGCGGGGTAAATTTGTCCTTGATGACTTTGTATACGTAGCCGAAGTCGGGGCGGGTAAATACCAGCATCACCATGCCTTTGATACCCGGCGCAATGACGTAGGGCGCTTCGCTGTTAATGGTTTCATTGACCGCAAAGCGGAAGAACTCGGTTTTGCCGTGCTTGGGCATGCCCAGCGCGTTGTAAAGTTCGAACACTTCCTTGTGCGGCATCAGGCGCTGTAAAAAGGCGACATATTCCGAGGGAATAGAAGCGTCGACCATAAAGTAGCTGCGGCTGAAACTGAACAGAATCGAGATGTCGTCGGGGTCGTGGAGCAGGGTGTCGACAAATAGCGAGCGCTCCTCCGAGTGCAGGATGGGCAGTACAAAGGGCTTGCTGAAGTTGCCGCTGTAGACCCGGCCGACCAAGTAGGCAGCCTTGTTGCGGAAAAACAGCGACTCCAGTGTTTCCACCCAGATGTCGTCACTGCCATCGGGAACGCGCGGGATCAGTTGCTCATTGACCTCGTGCATGATGAAGCTGATATCGCGGTCGAGGTCTTCCCAAGGAATATTGAATTCGCAGTTATTGAGCAGTTGGCGGACGATGTCGGCAGCATTGTTGCCGTCGAAGCGGTAGCGCCGCAGGATTGAGTCGCTGTCGATCGGGCCGCGATGCCCCACCGGGGTGGTGGCAAAGGTGTGCACATCGCGAATTTTTTCGTGGTGGAATACGTAGCAGTAAATGGAGTTAAAAAACGACTGGGCAATTTCGTAGTTGTCGTGATTCTGGATGAGCTCGGCGTATTCCTGTTTGGCGATTTCCCAGTGGTCGCGATTTTCAACACTGCCGCCGGTAATGGTGTAGGCCGCCTCGGCAACGATGGAGCGCTTTTGCTTCCACAACTCCAGACGGGCGCGCATCGCCGCTTGGGAGCCGTGCCAGTCGGCCGCCTCAAAGCGCGCCTGGGCGCCGAGGGTAATGTTTTTGAACTCGGCAAAAAAGGCGTCAAAGCCATTGAGTATGGCCATGGCGAGTCGTCGGGTGACAGCGGTCATTGCGTGTTGGATCCTGTGGCGAAGGGAGAGCGTGTGTTGCAGAGTTTGCCCGACTTTGCCGCAAAAGCGAAGCCGGGCGAGCGGGGCGCGACGGCCCCTGGGCGGGCTTAGAGGAAGCAGTCCGCCATGACTTCGCGGGCCTCGGCCTGCTGGCAGTTGAGGATCATGGTGCCGACTTCGCCTCGCTGATGGGCGGCCTTCCAGTCCTGGGCACGCTCGCGGATGCGGGCCTCGGGGCCGACCAGCGCCACTTCGTCAACCAGTTCGTTGGGCACGGCTTCGCGGGCCTCGTCTTTCTTGCCCGCCAAGTACAGGTCTTGAACCTTTTCGGCCGCGTCGCCGTAGCCCATGCGGGTGGCGTAGTCGGTGTAGAAGTTTTTACCTTTGGCGCCCATGCCGCCGATATACAGCGACAAGAAGTCCTTGATGAAGTGACGGCAGCCGTCGAGGTTGTCGTCCATGATCACGCCGACAAAGGGCGCGACGTCGAAGTCGGCCTTAGTGCGGCCGCTTTTTTCCAGGCCTTTGTTAATGGCCGGCTCGAGCACCGAGTACTTGTCGGGGCTCATCCACACCGGGAAGACGCCGTCGGCCACCTCTGCCGAGGCGGCGACGCCGGCCGGGGTGATCGAGGCGGTGTAAATAGGAATACTGGGGTCGCCGTGCAGAATGGATTTCAGCGCCTTGCCAAGGCCGGTGGTGCCTTCGCCCTTGTTGGGGATCTGGTACATTTTGCCGTCAAACTCCAGCGGCCCCTTGCGCTCGAAAATCTGCTTCATGATCTTTATATACTCGCGGGTACGAGTGACGGGTTTGCCGTAGGGCACGCCGTGCCAGCCCTCGACTACCTGCGGGCCGGAGGCGCCGAGACCGACAATAAAGCGACCGCCGGACAGCGCGTCTAGGCTCATGGCGGTCATGGCCGCCAGAGCGGGGCTGCGCGCGGGCATTTGCATGATGGCGGTGCCGACTTTGATTTTGTCGGTTTGCGCGAGTATCCACGCTGCCGGGCTGACGGCGTCGGAGCCGTAGGCCTCGGCGGTCCATACCGAGTCAAAGCCCAGTGCCTCTGCGTGCTTAATATCGTCCATTGGCAGTTTTAGCTGGGCGCCGGAGTAGCCCAGTAGAAGTCCCAGTTTCATGGCAGTTCCCCTTGTTATTGTCGGTATTGGCGGCGTTGCTGCGGCCTTTGTGGTTTAGCTTACCAGTGCTTTGCTGGAGAAGATAACGCCGGTTTCGTCGGCGTAGGCGTAGTCACCGGCGTGAATGTCGATGCCGCCGAAGTGCAGGGCGACATTTAACTGGCCCTCGTTGCGTTTTTCGGTTTTGCGCGGCACGCTGCCCAGCGCTAAGACGCCCAGCGCCATCGGCGCAATTTCTTCAACATCGCGCAGGTAGCCGTAAATGATAATGCCGCTCCAGCCGTTTTTGACCGCGGCGCCGGCGAGGTTGTCGCCCAGCAGCGAGCGGCGCGGTGAGCCGCCGCCGTCGACGACCAGCACCCGGCCGTTGCCCGGTTGTTTAACCTGCTCGGCAACCAGAGAGTTGTCTTCAAAGCACTTGATGGTGACCACTTGACCGGCGAAATTGTGAGTAGCGCCGTAGTGGCGCAGGGGCAGTTCGAGAACGCGGACGTCGCCGCCGTGTTCGTCGCAGAGATCGGGTGTAGAGATGGGCATGATTTTCCTCCGGGGCTCGAAGCGGTAGGGTTGGCGCTGAGCATGGAATTAATTGTTCAGCTTGGGTCTGGGCTTAGCCTGTGACTACATTGAGATATGATGCACTAA
>JBFKEA010000231.1:0-4095 GCA_041619375.1 Spongiibacter sp.
GCGCTTGTAGGTGTAGGCAATAAAATCAAACACCTTCGCCACCTCATCACCGATCTCCTGATCGTAGGTCAGCAGGCTGAAATCGGTATACACCTCGGCGGTTTTTTCATTGAAGTTGCCGGTACCCACGTGGCTGTAGTACTTCTGCACACTGCCTTCCTGACGGGCAATGGAAATCAGCTTGCTGTGCACCTTCAGCCCCGGCACCCCCAGAATGACATTCGCCCCGCCGTCGGTCAGACGCTGCGACAGGGCAATATTGGCCTCCTCGTCAAAACGCGCCTGCAGCTCCACCACCACCGTCACCTCCTTGTGGTTGGCCACCGCATTCAGCAACGCATCCACCACATGGGAATTCGACGCCACCCGATACAGGCTGATGCGAATCGACTTTACCGCCGGGTCAATCGCCGCGGTCTTTAACAAGTCGGTCAGGTAGTCAAAGCTGTGGTAGGGGTAAAACAGCAGGATATCCTGCTCGCGCATACAGCTCAGAATATTGTCGGCGGCGTCGATCTCCGGCACCCGTATTTTGGGCAGCGGCTTGCTGTCCAAATAAGCCGGCCCGAGATTGGGAAAGCCCATAAAATCCTTGGAATTGTGATAGCGCCCACCGGGAATCATCGAGTCCAGACGGCCAATCCCCAGCCGGCGCACCAGGTACTCCAGCAGATCATTGGGCATTTGCGCATCGTAGACAAAGCGCACCGGGTCGCCCTTGCGGCGGCGCTTCAAACTCAGCGTCATTTTCTCCACAAAGGTCTGGGTCACCTCTTCGCCCAGTTCCAGCTCGGCATCACGGGTCAGCTTCAGGGTATAGGCCTCGGCCGACTCCAGCGGAAACACCCCGCGAAACACCTGGGGCAGACAAACGCGGATAATATTTTCCAGCGCAATCAGCACCTTGCCCTGCTTGCCCCGGCGACCGGGAATGCGCACAAAACGCTGAATACGGGCGGTGGGCACCTCCAGCAGGGCAAAGCGAGTCTGGCCCTGGCAACTCAGTTTAATGGCCAAATAGATCGAGGCATCATTGAGTTCCGGCATCGGCGTGGCGTCGTCCAGCACAATCGGCACCAGCTCCTGCTGAATCTGCGCATTAAAATACTCGCGCACATAGGCCGTCTGGGCCTCATCGAGCTGCTTCTCGTTAATGACATAAATCTTGCGGCGGCGCAGCTCCTTTAAATTGGCGTTGTAAATCGACTCGAAACGCTGCTGCAGCCGCAGCACCTTTTGCCGAATTTCCTCCAGCAGCGCCTTGTACTCCTCCTGCTTAGACGGGGTAGAAAACGCCGCCAGGCGCCGCACATCGGCCACCCGCACCCGAAAAAACTCGTCGAGATTATTAGAGAAAATCCCCAGGTAGCGGATGCGCTGAATAATCGGCACCGTCGGGTCAGCCGCCTCCCGCAACACCCGGTCGTTGAAAGACAGCCAGCTCAGCTCCTTGGCCACCCAGGCCCGTTCGCCGTTCGTATCGCTCATACCACCTACCTTCTCCGTTTAGGGAGCGCCTGCGCGCACAGCAGCCTAGCCCGCCGATATGTCACCCTGATGACAGTGTACGACGGTCGCATTTGCCCTGCACAGGCCTTACACTCATTGCTCACAAGGGATTTTTTGCATGGCACAGAACAGCGACTCCTACGCCGCCCTCGACATTGGCTCAAACAGTTTTCACCTGCTGATTGCCAGCTTTCAAGACGACAAACTCCGTATTATCGACCGCCACAAAGACATGGTACGCCTGGCCGCCGGCCTCAGCGACGACGGCGAACTCAGCGACGCCGCCCAGCAGCGCGCGCTCGACAGTCTGGCCAAAATCGCCAACCGCCTGCGCGGCGTGCCGCGCCAGCAAATTCGCATCGTTGGCACCAACACCCTGCGCGACGCCACCAACGCCGGCGGCTTTATCCGCCAGGCCGAGGCCCTGCTCGGCGTGCCCATCAATATTATTTCCGGCACCGAAGAGGCCCGCCTGGTTTACCTCGGGGTCGCCAACGACCTCGCCATCGAACAGCAAAAGCGCCTGGTGATCGACATTGGCGGCGGCTCCACCGAACTGGTGGCCGGCAAACGCAGTCCCAAATTGCTCGAAAGCCTCGCCATGGGCTGCGTCAGCTACAGCATGCGCTATTTCGCCAATGGCGAGATCAGCGAAAAAGCCTTCAAGCGTGCTGTCAACGCTGCTCGCCAACAGATCTCCGCCTATGTAGAACCGTTTCGCGGGCAGTGGCAGGAAGTGGTGGGCGCCTCGGGCACCATCCGCGCCATCAGCAAAATTCTCGGTGAACTACAGCTCTGCGATGCCGGCCAGATCACCGCCGACGGCATGCAGGGGCTGAAACGGCAACTGCTCAAGGCCAAACACGTCAGCGCGCTGTCGCTACCCGGCCTCAGCGACGAGCGCCGCGAAGTCTTTCCCGGCGGCTTCGCGGTACTCTACGCGCTGTTTAAAGAAATGGAGCTGAGCGAGCTGCATATTTCCAACTACGCCGTGCGCGAGGGCATTGTCTACGACCTCGCGGGCCGACTGCACCACCAAGACCAGCGCGACGACACCATTCGCCAACTGATCGAGCAATACCATATCGACGCCGAACAGGGCAGCCGCATAGCCGAGTTGTGCAAACGCTGGCTGCCCGCACTGGAGCCGCGCATGAACAGCGACTACCAAGAGGCCGAAAAACTGCTGGTCTGGGCCGCCCAATTGCACGAGCTGGGGCTGGCCGTCGCCCACGGCGGCTACCACAAACACGGCGCCTATATCCTCGGCAACGCCGACCTCTCCGGCTTCTCGCGCCAGGAACAGGCGCGCCTGAGCATGCTGGTGCTCAACCACCGGCGCAAACCCAAAACCCTGGGCATCGCCGAATACGGCGTCAATCCCGACTGGATGATGGCCTGCCTGCTGCGCCTGGCCTGCATCTTCTACCGCCGCCGTCAGGCATTCGCACTGACCGACGCCATTAGCCTCAGCAGCCCCAGCGACGACTGCATCAAACTGTCAATTCCGCAGAACTGGCTGCGCAGCAACCCGCTCACCGCCGCCGACCTCGCCGACGAAGCCGAGCTGCTGAACAAAACCCTGAATATCCGCCTCAAGCTCGATATCCGCCGCGACAAGCACTGAACTTAGCTAGTGCCGCTGCGGTCGAAGTGTTACGATAACTCGTTGCAGAATACGGGGCCGATTTGGATTCGACGCCGGTTACAAAACTCTGTGGTGCATGCCGTGAGGACAGCGAATCACGTTAATCCAAAGCTGTAATTGATATAGTTGCCAACGACGACAACTACGCTCTAGCGGCCTAAACCCCTGCTAGCGGTTGCTACCGGATGCTTGTAAACGGGACGCAACCGTCAGATAGAACAAGCTAGCGGTGACGTTTGTCTGAGACCGATCCGCGAAACCTTTAATCAGAATCGCCAACTACGTCCTGACCGTTGGGCTGTATGCGGCTAAATCAATAAACGGAAACTAAGCATGTAGAGCCCTGAGCGGCGGACTGGCGGACGGGGGTTCAATTCCCCCCGGCTCCACCAAAAAATCTTCCTAACAGCACTTGGGAAGGCCTGAAACCCCGGTTAATCCGGGGTTTTTTGTGCCTGTTCGATTGACCCGCCCCGCGCGCCTGCCCTTACTTTGCACGCCACCCTCCCAACAACGCAGTGATCCACATCAGCGGGCAGGTCGTAGGCCCTTGTCTATAGTAGAAGCTGGTCGCGCTGCCAGCGAACACGGACAAGGCAGCCCCGCTAGCAACGGTACAACCTATCGTATTGATAACATCAATCGATTTCACCAGCAGGCTAAGCTTGCCGTAGTGTTGTCTTAGTCGCCGCCATATTGGCTGCGACCCAGGGCGCCAGCGGCGCGCAACAACGATAACAGCAACGGGAGATCGTTATGGACAGCAGCAAACAGCAAGGTCAGTGCCCGGTTATGCACGGCGCCATAACCAAGCAGGCCGGCCCCGGCACCGCCAATGAGCACTGGTGGCCCAATCAATTAAACCTGAAGATCCTTCACCAGGGCGCAGCCAGCAGCAACCCCCTGGGCGAGGACTTTGACTACGCCGAGGCCTTTAA
>JBFKEA010000232.1:0-4060 GCA_041619375.1 Spongiibacter sp.
AACGATGCCGAGCAGCTCGCTGAGGTGGTGGCCACGATTACGCGGCACAGTGGTTACTTGGATTGCCTGATTAATAACGCCGGTTACGGCGCGATGGGCCCCTTGGTCGAGATGCCCTTAGCGCAGGTCCGGGCACAGTTCGAAACCAATACCTTTGCGCCTTTGGCCCTGTGTCAGCACTGCTTGCCACTATTGCTGAAAAGTAGACGGCCGGTAGTGGTGAATATTGGCAGTGCCGCCGGCGTGCTTGCCACGCCGTTTTCGGGGGCTTACTGCGCATCGAAATCGGCCTTGCATACCTTGTCGGAAGTGCTGCGCATGGAGCTGTTGCCATTTGGTATTCACGTTATGACAGTTTACCCAGGGGCGGTGGCCTCCGCGTTTGGCGACAATGCAAAGGAGCAATTACGTGACACCTTTAGCGCGCAATCGCGCTATCGATCCCTGGCCGATGCGGTGGAAGGGCGGGCAAAAATTTCGTCTGCATCGCCGACCACTGCCGGGCAATTTGCCGCGCTACTCATTGCGCAGATCGCCAGCCGGAAGCCGCCGGCAGAAATTGGTATTGGCTACGGCAATCGCAAAATGCGCTATCTGAAACAGTTGTTGCCGCTGGCTCTGAAAGATTTTTTGCTGAGGCGCACTTTTAAACTTAACCACCTGAGCCCCTAGGAGCTGTTCTCACTATGAGTAATCCCGCAAATGCCAATCTGCTGCGCGAACAAGCGCAACTGCAAACCGAGATGCAGCTGCCGGAGGGCGATGTGTCGACTTATCGCATGTGGTGCGATGGCAATTCGCCGTATTCATGGAAGCTGCGCAGTTACATGCATTACAAAGGAATTCCCTACCAGCGCATGCGCAGCAATATGACGGCCTATATGAGTTTGATACCAGAGAAAGTGGGTATGAGCATCATTCCGGTATTGTTGACGCCGGATGATCAGGTGCTGCAAGACAGCACCCCCATCATGCAGCGGTTTGAGCAGCAGTACCCGCAGCGGGCATCTGTGCCCGATGATCCGGCGCTGGAATTTTTAATGTGGTTGCTGGAGGACTTTGGCGACGAATATTTGGTGCGTTTTGCGATGCACTACCGCTGGGGTAACGACCTCAATCGCCAGGCGCTGAGCCACCGCTTGGCTAGGTCAATGTGCTATGGCGTGCCAGAGGCGCAGCCCGCACAGTTGGCGCCAATGGTGCTGGACCGCCAGTCGGGCTTCGACTTGCCGTTGGGCCTGAGCGACGCCGACAGTCGGCGCAGCCTCGATGAACAGCTGCTTGAACTGCTGGGCATACTCGATCTGCATTTTGAGCAGTTTCAATTCCTGTTGGGCGACAGGCCGTCGCTGGCAGACTTTGCCGTTTTTGGTCAGCTTTACGCCCACCTTTATCAGGATCCATTTTCCGCTGAATTGATGGAGCGTCATGGTGCGCGAACCTGCAACTGGATCGAGACACTATTGGAGCTGGGTGACACGCGCGGCGCGGTCGGGCAGACCGCTTTCGGCGATTGGTTGGACTTGGCGGCGGGTGTGCCCGACAGCTTGCGCCGACTGCTGAATTTTGTCGCCAAAACGTATTTGCCCTATAGCGCGGGCACCGCCCGCACCCTGGCCGCTGGCGAAAAACAGTTCTCGGTCAAAATCTTCGGCGTAGCAAGTCGCTTTGTGGCGGCTCAGTACAAAGCCTGGAGTTTTGAGCAAGTGCAGCTGCGGCTGCAAGCGCTGGCGCCAAATGTGCGTGAACAGCTGGACAGTGTATTGGCGGCCAGTGGTTTACTGCCGGGATTGATGGCCGATGGCATTTATCACGTCAGTCTGTTTGATGGCTTTACGCCGCCGCTTGTGAAAGACGGCGTCGCGGACGCCAAGCTGCGTTATTTGCGAGATAAGCAGGCCAATAGCGGCTAACACGTTTTTTCGTCTGGATATCAAGGAGTGACTGTGACGACATTGCCTGAATATACACCGCCGGGAAGGCCATTAAATAGCCCTGAACTCAGATTATTGCGGCGTTGGTTTCCGCCAACATTAATGGGCGCGGAGCACCTTAACAGCGAGCGTCCGGCGCTGTTTATTGGTAACCACACTATTTACGGCTTGGCCGATGTGCCGTTGATGCAAGCTGAAATCTATAACGCCAGTGGCATTTGGTTGCGCGGCTTGAGTGATCACTTGCACTACCGGTTGCCGGTGTGGGCGCGGTTTTTGGAACGTCAGGGGGCCTTTCGCGGCACCCGGCAACTGTGTGAGCAGGCGATGTTGCGCGGCGATAATTTGCTGCTGTTTCCCGGCGGCGGTCGCGAAGTCATGAAGCGCCGGGGGGAGGAGTACAGCTTGATCTGGAAGCAGCGCCTGGGATTTGTGCGCCTGGCCAGCAAGCATCGTTATCCGATTCAACCCTTTGCGTCGGTGGGTGCCGACGACGCTTGGGACATTCTTTGGGATGCCGGCGACTGGCAGCGCAGTCGGCTGCGGCCACTGTTGGAGCGCCTGCCGTTGTGGAAGATAGCCAAACAGGGCGAGGAGATTCCACCGATCGTTCGGGGAATGGGTTTGAGCAGTGTGCCGCGCCCAGAACCGTTTTATTTTGCGGTAGGGCCGGCAATTGATACCGCGCCCTATTGCGGCAGCGAAGACGACGACGAGGCGATGCTGGCGTTGCGCAACAGTGTTGCGGATGCCGTGAAGGCACTTATTGTTCAGGCAAAGCAACGACAGGCGGAGACTCACAGTGCTTCTCTGCTGAGGCGTCTGTTAATCAGCAGCTAAACACCAGGAGCCGCAATGGGCAGCTTGCAGTACAGCGATTATCAAATGATTCTCGACACCGGTTCGATGACCTGGGTCATGCTCGGCTACGCGAGCCACATTCTATTAGCGGTGATGCAGGGTTGGCTGATTGGCGCCATGCTCGTGTCGGGCTGCATAAATGTGCTCGGTGTTGGCAACTCGGATGTGTTGCGCCATTTAGGCGCGGTTACCCATGTTGCCGGCTGGCGGCGTCGCGGCCTTGGCAGTGTGCAGCTGATGCTGGCTGGCGGTTTGGGCGGGCCCTTGTTGCTGGGCAGTGTCATGGCGCCGGTGGTGCTGCCGGGCATGTATTGGTTTTCACTACTGTCGGCCTTTGCGGTGGTGGTGATGCTGGCCAAAGTTCACCGCCGGCAATCGCTCGCGGGGGCTTCGGCTGGCCGTCTGGCGCGTCCCTTGTTAATCGTATTTGCCTTGCTGTGTGTGGTTGGCAGCGCGATTGAGCGCCGGGATAACCTGGTTTTAGGGCTGCAGATGGCGTTCACCGCCAAGCACTATCGCGACCGCGAAATAGCCTGGCAGGTGGCCAGCGACAGGCAGTCGCCGAAGGTCGGCGACTTGGCACCGGACTTTCGCTTGCCGTCGGTGGACGGAGAGCTAGTGAGCCTGTCGCAGTTCTTTGGTGAAAAACCCACCGTACTGTTTTTTGGCGCCAATAGTTGTCCGGCGTTCAGCGAGGGCAGTGTCGCGTTGAACCGCCTGCAGCGACAGTACGGCGAGCGGGTGAACTTTGTGGGTGTGTATGTGCGCGAGCCGCACCCGGTGGACGAGTGGTGGCTGACTCCCAGTCGCTTGATGCGCGCGCTGCACAATATCAGCAAGTCTCGGGCGGCGGTGGACATCAGCCAGCCGCAGCATCAGCAGCAACGCGATACGGTCGCTCGGCGGGCGAAGAACACGTTACTGAATGCAGAAATGACGCTGCTGATTGACGGTATGGACAACGCGGTTAATGAGCGCTGGACCGGGCAGCCGACGCGTATCTATTTACTCGATAGCCAGGGCCGGGTGATTTATAACCCCGGCATGGGGCCCTACGCCTTTAACCCCGATTACCTGGGCATTGAGTTGGAAAAAATGTTTAGCCACTAACGGTTCGCCGTTTCGGCATCGGCGACGATTAATGAGGAGATGGAAATGGGTCAACAGCCAATTACAAGGTCGGATATTGACGACTCACACTGGGATGCGATGCGTGGTCGCGATCTGCCATGGCTGGTTAATAGCTGGGTACAGAGGACGCCGGA
>JBFKEA010000233.1:0-3995 GCA_041619375.1 Spongiibacter sp.
AATGCGATGATTGCCCGCAAGGCGGCACCGGCACTGGCCGCAGGTTGCAGCTTTGTCGTCAAACCCGCCCATGAAACGCCGCTGAGCGCGCTGGCGCTGGCGGCATTGGCTGAGGAAGCCGGTATTCCCGCCGGGGTATTCAACGTGGTGTGCAGCAGCCGCGCCAGTGAAATCGGCGGCGAAATGACCAGCAACCCGACGGTGCGCAAAGTCAGCTTTACCGGCTCCACCGGCATCGGCAAGCTGCTGTTGGAACAGTGCGCCGCCACCGTAAAAAAAACCTCGATGGAACTGGGCGGCAACGCGCCCTTTATCGTCTTTGACGACGCCGACCTGGACGCCGCCGTAGCCGGCGCCATGGCCTCTAAATACCGCAACGCCGGCCAGACCTGTGTGTGCAGCAATCGCCTACTGGTGCAGGACGGCATCTACGAGGAATTTGCCGCCCGCCTGGCCGCCGAGGTACAGAAGTTTCGCCTCGGCGACGGCGCCCAAACCAGCAGTACCATGGGGCCATTGATCACCCCCGCCGCCTGCGACAAAGTCGCCGGGCTGGTGGATGACGCCCTGGCCCATGGCGCCTCGGCCATCACCGGCGGTCGGCGATCGGCGATCGGTGAGCACTTTTACGAACCCACGGTACTGCGCGACGCCACCCCACAAATGCGCGTGTTCCGCGAAGAGATCTTTGGCCCGGTAGCTCCGCTGTTCCGCTTTCACAGCGAACAGCAGGCCATCGAGCTGGCCAACGACAGTGAATACGGCTTGGCGGCTTACTTCTACACCCGCGATCTTGGGCGGGTATGGCGGGTCGGCGAGGCATTGGAGTACGGCATTGTCGGCATTAACGAGGGCAGTACCGCCAGCGAGATCGCACCCTTTGGCGGCATGAAGCAGTCCGGCATCGGCCGCGAGGGTTCCAAATACGGCATCGACGACTACCTGGAAATGAAGTACCTGTGTTTGGGCGGACTGAGCGAATAACGCTAAACCCCAGGCATAAAAAAAGCCCTCAAATGAGGGCTTTTTACTATCTCAACAGCGTTTAAACTTCGGGGTCGAAGGTAATCGGCATCGCCTTGATAGTATTGATAAAGAACGAACGCATATAGGTTACGTCGCCGGCAAACTTGGGGTTGCGCAGACGCGGAATCAATTCTTCAAAAATAATATTGAGCTCCATACGCGCCAGATTCATCCCCAGACAGAAGTGCTCGCCGATACCGAAAGAGCGAATCTCGCGACGCATATTCGGCAGGCGCTTGGCGCGGTGAATATCAAACTTCATCGCGTCGTCGCCGTAGGCGTCTTCGTCGTGGTTGACGGCGTGGTAGTGCAGCACCACCTTGTCACCCTTCTTGATATTGTGGCCGTTCCACTCGATGTCCTGCGTCGCGGTGCGGCGCATGGAGATAAACGCCGTGTTGTAGCGCAGCATTTCCTCAACCGCATCGGGGATGTCTTCCGGGTGGTCCACCAGGTGTTGCAGCTGCTCGGGGTGCTCGATCAGCAGGCGCATACCGTGGGCGGTGGCGGTGCGGGTGCTCTCGTTGCCGCCCACCATAATCAGGATAAACATCCAGGCGAACATTTCTTCGTCGACTTTTTTGCCGTCAACCTCGCCGTTCAGCAGCGCCTCAACCACGGCACTGGTGGGGTTTTCACGCTGTTTGGCCGCCAGTTCAGCAGCGTAGGCAATCACTTCGAAGCTCACCGCGTTGGCGTCGTCGCGGCTGGTGGCCAGATCCGGGTCGTCGGCAAAGGCCATGATATTGGTCCACTCGAAGAACTGCTTGCGGTCTTCCTGGGGGACACCCAGCAGCTCCAGAATCGCCATCAGCGGCAACTCCGCGGCCACTTCTTCAACAAACTCGCACTCGCCCTTCTTGGCCACACGGTCAATAATCGAGCGTGCACTATTGCGCAGCCACTCTTCCATATTTGCCACTGCACGCGGGGTAAAGGCGTCGCGGACAATTTTGCGATACTTCATGTGCTTGGGTGGATCCATGGCGATAATAATGTTCTCGTGCATAATCGCCTGAATTTCCTCTTCGCCCTCGGGCACTTCCATCGGGAAGGGACCCTCAAGATTGGACGAGAACAGATCCGGGTTCTGCGACACAAAGTCCAGCGCATCGCGCTTCACCACCGCCCAGTAGGGCACGCCATTTTCGGGATCGTCCATATACACCATGGAACCCGCCTGGCGGATTTTCGCCAGCTCTTCATAGGGCATACCGTTCTGGTAGGTATCCAGGCTGAGCAGATTAGCAAAGGGACACTGGCTCATAATTGTTTTCCTCAAACACGCCCACTGCGGGCTTCCATAGAGATATTCGGCGACCGCTCGGCCGGCCAGACTGATCAAAACGCGAGCAAAAGTAACAGACCATTAACCAAATTTCCAGACCCATTGCCCGGCAGCAATAACATTAAACGCGGCCATCGCGGTGGCCGCACCTCTTAATCTAGCTCATCACCGCAACCTTCACCGCCCGATCGCTAGACCTCAGCCCCAGTAAAAACGCTCCGCCGTCAGCAATCACCCCGGCATTACACTGGCCAGTCTGGCGCCAATCCCCGATAATGCCGCCTTATCGCCACCAGCCGAGACCTCAGCATGAGCCTGCCCACCCTACGCCTAGCCAAAAACGAAGAACGCCGCCTGCGCGGCGGGCACCTGTGGATTTACAGCAACGAGGTCGACAAACAGGCCACCCCGCTGAAGAGTTTTGAGGCCGGCCAGCAGGTTGTAGTGGAGTCAGCACAGGGCAAGGCACTGGGCGTGGCCTATATCAACCCGCAGTCGCTGATCTGCGCGCGCCTGCTCAGCGGCGGTCAGCAAGCGGTGGGGCAGAAGCAGATCGAGCAGCGCATCAGCCAAGCCCTGGCGCTGCGCGAGCAGCTGTTTGAACAGCCCTGCTATCGACTGGTCTACGGCGAGAGCGACCTGTTGCCGGGGCTGGTGGTCGACCGCTTTGGCGACCACCTGTCGGTGCAGTTCAATACCGCCGGCATGGAAGCACTGCGTGAGCCGGTATTGGCGGCGCTGGATAAGCTGCTGTCGCCGCGCTCGATTTTGCTGCGCAACGACGCCTCGGTGCGCCAGCTCGAAGGCCTGCCCAGCGAAGTGGTCTGCGTACACGGCGAGTCACCGGAGGATGTCGAGCTGGTGGAAAACGGCGTGCGCTTTCTGGCGCCACTGAGCAGCGGGCAGAAAACCGGCTGGTTTTACGACCAGCGCCCCAACCGCGCCTGGCTGAAAGACATTGTTAACGGCAAGCGCGTGCTGGACGTGTTCAGCTATGTCGGCAGCTTTGGCGTGCAGGCCGGGGTGTTTGGCGCCCGTGAAATCTGGTGCAATGACGCCTCGGAACTGGCGCTGGAAAAGGCCCACGAAAACGCCGCCCTCAACGGCATTGGCGATCGCTTTAACACCCTGCACGGCGACGCCTTTGCGGCGCTGCGCCAACTGCGCGACGACGGCCAGCGCTTCGACGTGATCATTGTCGACCCGCCGGCCTTTATCAAGCGCAAGAAAGACCAGAAAGAGGGCATTCTCGCCTACCGCCGCATCAATGAATTGGCCATGCGCTTGCTGGAACCCGGCGGCTATCTGCTGTCGGCCTCCTGCTCCATGCATATGCCCCGCGAAGAGCTATTGGATATGGTCCGCGCCGCCTCGCGTCACATTGACCGCCACGCGCAAATTCTCGCCGAGGGCATGCAGGGCGCCGACCACCCGGTACACCCCGCCATTCCGGAAACCCGCTACCTGAAGGCGGTGCTCAGCCGCATTTGCCGCAGCTAAGCGCCGGCGCGGCTGATTACGGCGCCGGATTCGGCTGGGCGATGTGGATCGCTTCGATCTCGGCGAGCAGCTCGTCGCTGAGTGCGATCTCGGCGCTGTCGATATTGCTTTTCAGCTGCGCCAGGGTGGTGGCACCGATAATATTGCTGGTCACAAAGGGCTGGCGATTGATAAAGGCCAG
>JBFKEA010000234.1:0-3983 GCA_041619375.1 Spongiibacter sp.
GCTCAGCTGCCGCTGGGGAAAGCCTGTAAACTTATCATACTTGCGCCTTGCCCTGAATCCCCGGCGTTGATAGAGTGGCAAAGTTTTTAATCTAGGGCCCAGTATTGCCGCGTTGCGGTGTGTTTCGGCCCTGCCAGCCCGGCTCTCTGTCTACTGAGCGTCGTACAAGGTGATAATCGCACATGTTGAAACGTATTCGTGGCATGTTCTCCAATGATCTGTCGATCGACTTGGGAACAGCTAACACCCTTATCTATGTTCGCGGCCAGGGCATTGTACTCGACGAGCCCTCGGTCGTGGCTATCCGTGTGCACAATGGCCAAAAGACGGTTGAGGCCGTTGGTATCGAGGCCAAGCGTATGCTCGGTCGCACGCCCGGCAATATCACCGCGATTCGACCGCTGAAAGACGGCGTCATTGCCGACTTCCAGGTGACTGAGAAAATGCTGCAGCATTTTATCAAGCTGGTGCATCAGAACAGTTTTATCCGTCCCAGCCCGCGAGTGTTGGTGAGCGTGCCCTGTAAGAGTACCCAGGTTGAGCGCCGCGCGATTCGCGAGTCGGTGCTCAGCGCCGGTGCCCGCGAAGTACGCCTGATTGAAGAGCCGATGGCCGCGGCAATCGGTGCCGGTCTGCGGGTCGAAGAGGCCTCGGGCTCTATGGTCGTGGATATCGGTGGCGGCACGACAGAAATTGCCATTATCTCGCTCAACGGTGTGGTTTACTCGGATTCAGTTCGCGTCGGTGGCGACCGCTTTGACGAGGCGATTGTTACCCACGTGCGCCGCACCTACGGCAGTCTGATTGGCGATGCGACTGCCGAGCGCATCAAGCAGGAAATCGGCTGCGCCTATCCGGGCAGCGAGCTGCGTGAAATCGATGTGCGTGGGCGCAACCTCGCCGAGGGGATTCCGCGTCGCTTTACGCTTAATAGCGATGAAATTCTTGAGGCCTTGCAAGAGCCCCTACAAGTGATTACCCAGGGCGTGAAACGCGCGCTGGAGCAGTCGCCGCCAGAGCTGGCTGCCGATATTGCCGAGACCGGCATCGTGCTCACCGGTGGTGGCGCGCTGCTGCGGGGCATCGACCAGTTGATTGCCGACGAGAGTGCACTGCCGGTGATTATCGCCGAAGACCCGCTGTCCTGTGTGGCGCGCGGCGGTGGTAAGGCTCTGGAGATGGTAGATCGCCACCACCTCGATATACTGTCTGCTGAATAAGCACGCGGCGGCGCTCTACCAGCTTGAGTTTGCCGCCATCACTGAGCGTTTAGCAGAGGGAGGACGCGGCGATTAAACCGGTATTCTCCAAGCCGCCATCATCGGGTGGTCGACTGCTGTTTTTAGGCGGCATTGCCTTGCTGCTTATTCTGCTGGGTTCTCGTCTGGAATTTATGGCGCCACTGCGCACGCAGTTGTCCGTGGTCGCCGCGCCGTTTTACTGGTTGATCGATGTGCCGTCGCGGCTCAGTGCGCAGTTTCGCGGCGCGGTAAGCAGTCGCAGCGAACTGTTGGAAGAAAATCAGGCACTGCGCGCCGAGTCGTTAATCCTCAACGCCAAATTACAAAAATACATCGAGTTGCGGGCAGAGAACGTGCGACTGCGCGAGCTGATGAACTCTGCCGAGCGGGTAAAAGACACGGTGGTGGTTGCCGAAGTTGTGGGTGTTGCTTCGGACCCGAACCGGCATATGCTGATGGTCGACAAGGGGCGGCGCGATCGGGCTTTTGTCGGTCAGCCGGTCATTGATGCCAAGGGCTTGCTGGGGCAGATTGTAGAGGTGGGTATCTACCACAGTCGCGCGCTGCTGATTACTGACAGCGCTCATGCGATACCGGTAAGAATCAGTCGCAACGGTTTGCGCGCTATTGCCGAGGGCAGTGGACGCATTGATGAACTGCGGGTGACCCATGTCGCGGCGACGACGGATATTCAGGTTGGAGATCTGCTGGTAAGTTCTGGCTTGGGCGGTCGCTTTCCGCCGGGTTATCCGGTGGGAGAGGTGACGCAGGTGGCGATCGATCCCGGTAAGCCTTTTGCCGAAGTGCGAGCCAAACCCCTGGCCGAGCTGGATCGCAGCCGCAATGTACTGCTGGTGTTCAGCGAACGCGCGACCGGGGACTAGTCTATGGACTCACACCCGCAGGGGCAGGTGTTTATCGCCCTTAGCTTAATAGCCGCGATGCTGCTGAGCATTGCGCCGCTTGGCACGGAGTTGGCTTGGTTGCGGCCGGACTGGCTGATGCTGGTGCTGCTATATTGGCTGCTGGCTGTGCCGGAGCGCTTGGGTATTACGCTGTGCTGGTGTTGCGGTCTGGTGCAGGACATTTTGTTGGGTTCGGTGCTGGGCCAGCATGCTTTTTCACTGGCGGTTATCGCTTACGTGGTACAAATTTCCTATCAGCAGTTGCGCATGTTCAGTTTGCGCAAGCAGGCCGCCCTGGTCGCTTTGCTGGAGCTATTCCGTGTATTGGTCGACCAGTGGGCGCAGAGTTTAAATGGCATGCCGCAAACGCACTGGCTGGTCTTCTTGCCGGTACTGTCCAGTGGATTGCTATGGTTGTTATTGCGCCCCACAATGGCGTGGTTGCAGCGCTTAATTATGGCGTATTGATATGGACTTGATTCTCGCTTCGGCGTCGCCGCGCCGCGCTGAGCTGTTGACGCAAATTGGTTTTACTCACCGGGTATGTCCGGCGGATATCGACGAGCGGCCGTGGCCCGATGAGTCGCCAGAGGTCTATGTGCTGAGAATGGCCCGTGAAAAGGCCGCAGTGGTATCGCGCGCGCGGCCGACGGCGGCGGTGTTGGCTGCGGATACGAGCATCGACCTCGATGGTACTATCTTGGGGAAGCCGCAGAGCCGCGCCGACGCTGCCGCGATGCTGAGGGCCTTAAGTGGTCGGGAACACCGGGTGCTAACGGCCATTGCGCTGGACTACCGGCAGCGTCAGTTGTGCAGTGAAGTGGTGGTGACAAAAGTCGTTTTTGCGACTTTGAGTGAAGCGGATATTGCCGCTTATTTGGCCCCTGGCGAGGCCGACGATAAGGCTGGCAGCTATGCTATTCAGGGGCGCGGCGGGCAATTTGTGCGCCGCATTGATGGCAGTTACAGCGCGGTGGTAGGACTGCCACTGTACGAAACGCGATGTGCATTGCGCAATCTCGACGATTGTTCAACGGCTGAACATACAGAGTAGGGTAATGAGCGAAGAGATTTTGATTAACGTCACGCCGGTAGAGACGCGGGTAGCCGTGGTCGAAAACGGCGTACTGCAGGAAGTGTATATCGAACGCACTCGCTCTAAAGGTATTGTCGGCAATATCTATCAGGGAAAGGTAGTGCGGGTATTGCCGGGCATGCAGGCGGCCTTCGTTGAAGTGGGGCTGGAGCGCACTAGCTTTATTCACGCCTCTGATATTGCCGCACTGGAGCAGGATGGCGGTGAGCATGCCGATATTCGCAGCAAGGTGCGCGAGGGTCAGCAGCTCACCGTGCAGGTGACCAAAGACCCGATGGGTAGCAAGGGCGCGCGATTAAGCACCCGCTTGTCGGTATCGTCGCGCTACCTGGTGTATATGCCGGGCGCTTCGCATTTGGGCGTGTCGCACCGCATTGATGACGAGGAAGAGCGTCAGCGACTGCGTGAGTTGATGGAGAAAATTCTTCGCGAGGAAGCGGGTGAGGAATCGCCGGCGCTGGCCGATGGCTATATTTTGCGCACCGCGGCAGAGGGCGCAGGAGAAGACGAGCTGCGCGCCGATATCGCCTTTTTGCGCCGTCTGTGGCTGGCGGTCGAGCGGCGCATGAAGCGCGACGCCGCGCCGAGTATTATTTACGAAGATCTGCCACTGTTTATGCGCACCATGCGCGATTTGGTGAGGCCAGGGCTGGAAAAAATTCGCATCGATTCGCGCGAGAGTTTTCAGCGGGTGGACGAATTTGCCAAGGGCTATTTGCCGGAAATTCGCTCCAAGCTGGA
>JBFKEA010000235.1:0-3965 GCA_041619375.1 Spongiibacter sp.
GAAGTCGGCCAACTCGGTCACCAGTTGATACGCTTTTTCTGGCGTTGCCGGCTCGGCCGGCGCCTCGCTGCTTGCCGCCACTGCGGCCGCCTTGTCGTCGCGCAGCAGCTCGTCAACCCAGCCCTTAAACTCCAGCTCGCGGAACAATTCCAGTAAGCGCTCACTATCGGCTTGACCCGGCAGGAGTTCGGCTACGCTGACGTCCAGCGCGACGTCACATTTAATCGTCGCCAAGTCGTAGGACAGCTCCGCGGCCTCCCGGGAAGCCTCGAGTTTTTTCGCCAGGCTCTTGGCACCGCGAATCGCCAGATTGGGCACCTCGTCGAGGCGCTGGTAAATGTCTTTGATGCTGCCCAGAGCCTGCAGCAGCGCCAGGGCCGTTTTCTCACCGACGCCGGCAACACCGGGAATATTGTCAACTTTGTCGCCCATCAGCGCCAAATAGTCGATGATCAAGGCCGGCGGAATGCCGAACTTTTCCTCCACCGCCGCTTCGTCCATACGGGTATCGGTCATGGTATTCACCAGCGTGACATGGGCGTTCACCAGCTGCGCCATATCTTTGTCTCCGGTGGAGACCACCACTGGCCGCTCGGCGCCAGCCTGCGCGGCGAGCGTGCCGATCACGTCGTCGGCTTCAACGCCGTCGATGACCAGCCGCGGCAATCCCATGGCATCGACGATGTCGTGAATGGGCTGTATTTGGCTGCGCAGATCATCGGGCATTGGCGGCCGATTGGCCTTGTAGTCGCTGTACAGCTCATCGCGAAAGGTTTTGCCCTTGGCGTCGAAGACCACCGCGATGGGGCTGTCCGGATAATCCTTCTGCAGTCGCCTGAGCATGCTGATGACCCCCTTAACCGCGCCAGTCGGGTGGCCCTTGGAGTTCGTCAAGGGGGGCAGGGCATGAAAGGCGCGGTAGAGATAGGAGGAACCGTCCACTAAAACAAGGGGGCTTATGGCTGTCATTGTCGGCTGTTTCGTCGCTGTCGCAGAAATGCGCGAGTGTAGCACGAAGCCCGGCAAGAGGCCGGAGCAGCACTCGACAAGCCCAGAACGTTACCTTTATTAACTTTCGGTAACGCAACGAAGCCCGCATGTACTGGGCATTACCCAAATATGAACAAAAATTAAGCACCTCTTGCTGCGGGCGTTATGTTACCTTACGTAACACAAGGTGACAGACGCATCTTGTCGGGGGCAAAGCTCGCCCCAAGCAGAGGAGAAATTGACATGAAAAACTTCACCAGCGCAGTACTGATGCTGATTGCCAGCAGCACTGCAGTCGCGACCGAACAAAACGCGACCGGCAATGCACCGCTGGTATTGGCTTACAACCAGAGCACAGCACAAGACATCGTGCCGACCGGTGGCGACAACAGCCAAGCCCGGGCCGAGCGTGTACTGGCAACAACCTTAGATGTGGTATCGGCCTCACTGAGCGTGGAGCTGGATAGCTTCAACGCCCCGCAGCTGCCCACCCGCAACAAGCAGTAAGCCCCCGCCTAGCGCAGCTGAGAACAGCTCGCAAAGGCCTCGCCAAGCTGACGGTAGAGCCCCATAAAACCGTCAGCTTTGTCACTATTGACGCCCATGGCGTCCAACTCGATAACCGCCACCTCGACCCCGCGGGTCAGTGCCTGCAAGGTAGACGCCGGGTACTGCGGCTCGCGAAACACGCAATCAAACTCGCCGCGCTGCAATTGCTCGCGCAGGCCAACCAGGTGACGGGCACCCGGCAGGCGATCGTCATCGGCCATCACTACCGCCCCGCCCGATAGCTGGTAGCGCTGCTCAAAGCGCGAAAAGCCGTCGTGCAAGAATAGGTAGCGACGCGACTGCAGCGGTGTCAACTGGCCCGCCAAGCGGCTGTCATAGTGACGCAGGGCCGACATAAACCGCGCCGCATTGGCGTGAAAATAGGCGCCGCGGCTCGGCAGGCGATCGGACAACAAGCGCGCCAGGCGACGGGCAATGGCGCACACTTCATCGACATCCAACCACAAATGTGGGTCCACCGCCCCCGGCTGCAACTGCGGATACAGCGCCACCGCATTGTCGAAGCGGCGCAGCGGCTTGCTCAGGTAGTGCTCCAGCACCGGACCAAACCAAATAATCATATCGACGTCAGACAGCCGCGCCATATCCGAGCTGCGCAGCTGAAAGTCGTGGGGCGAGAGACGCGCAGACTGCAGCAATTCGGCATCGACCGCCTCCCCCCCGACTTCGGCGAGCAGCAGTTGCAGGGGCTTGACGCTCGCCATCACCCTCAGCGGCGGCTCGGCCCAGGCCAGCAGTGGACAGCACAACAACAGAAAAACTAGCCAGCAGCGGCGCATCGTTAAAGAAACCTCACAGGTGAACAGTATGCATTAGTGCGCAATTGCAATATTATAACATTAATAGTCTGAGGGAGTCCCGAGTCATGCCCACTGCGGCACCCGAGCACCGCCACAATCACCAGCACTGTATCGACGAAGCCGTGAGCCACGCCCGCCGCCTCTGTGCCGAGCGCGGCGCCAGGCTGACCACCATCCGCGAGCAAGTGCTCACTCTGGTGTGGGCCAACCACCAGCCGGTTGGCGCCTATCGGCTGCTGGAAGCGCTGGCGGAGCAGAGCGAGCGGCGCAGCACGCCGCCCACAGTTTACCGCGCACTGGACTTTCTGCTGGAACAGGGCCTGATTCACCGCATCGCCTCACTCAACGCCTTTGTCGGCTGCGCCGACCCCGGCCACCGCCACAGCGGGCACTTTCTTATCTGCAAGCACTGCAATACAGCCATTGAGCTCGACGCCGCCAATATCGACACCGCCATTAACCGCGCGGCCGAGCAGCGCGGCTTCTCGATTGACAGCAAATGCGTTGAAGTTGTCGGCAGCTGCCAGCACTGCCGGGAGCAGGGCCATGACTGACCGCGAGCTGCTAAGCCTTAGGGACATATCGCTCAGCCGCAACGGGCAGGCGCTGCTGTCACATATCGACCTGACCATCGCGCCCCGCCAGATCATGACGGTGATTGGCCCCAACGGGGCCGGCAAAAGCACCTTACTGCGCCTGGCGCTCGGCCTACAGCGCCCGGACAGCGGTAAGCTGTGGCGCAAACCCGGCCTGCGCATCGGCTATATGCCCCAGCGCCTCAACCTCAATCCGCTGATGCCGCTGACCGTCAGTCGCTTTCTGCGCATGTCGCGCCAGCGCCGCAGCAGTATTAAGCAGGCGCTGGCGCGCACCGGCATCAGCCATCTGGCCGAGCGACCATTGCACGATATTTCCGGCGGCGAGACCCAGCGCGTATTGCTCAGTCGCGCACTGCTCGGCGACCCCGAGCTATTGGTGCTGGACGAGCCGGCACAGGGCGTCGACATTACCGGCCAAACTGAGCTCTATGAACTGATCGGCGAATTGCGCGATCAACTGGGCTGCGCCGTACTGATGGTCTCTCACGACCTGCACTGGGTGATGGCCCAAACCGATACGGTTATCTGCCTGAATCAGCATATCTGCTGTCACGGCCACCCGGAGACGGTCAGCAATGACCCGGCCTATCTGTCGCTATTTGGCCGGCGCCACGCCGAGGCCATTGCCCTCTACCAGCACGATCACGACCACCGCCACGGCATGCACGGCGAGGTGCTGGCCGGCGATGGCTCGCAACCCTGTCAGCACGACCACAGCACTGCGCAGGACCACCGCCATGACTGACATTTTATTTAATGCGCTATTGGCCGGCCTATTATTGGCGGCGCTCTGCGGCCCGCTGGGCGCCCTGGTGACCTGGCAGCGCATGGCTTACTACGGCGACACGCTGGCGCACTCGGCACTGCTCGGGCTGGCGCTGGGGCTGAGCTGGCAGATCCGCTTGGAATTGGCGGTGCTGATCGCCTGCGCGGGCATCGCCGTGCTGCTGTTCGCCCTGCAGTGGTGGCGCGACACCGCGCTGGACAGCCTGCTCGGCATTCTGTC
>JBFKEA010000236.1:0-3930 GCA_041619375.1 Spongiibacter sp.
AGTTCGGAAAACTTTGAGTCCCTTGAACGCCACTGGCATTTTCTACTGCCGGTGGGCGGCGCACTGCTACTGGGCCTCGCCCTGAGCTTTATTCAACCGGCCGACCGCTTCACCGGCATTCCCCATGTCATTGCCGCCCTGCACAATGGCCGCGGCCGCCTGCCCTTCAAGAACATGGTCGTGCAGTTTTTTGGCGGCCTACTGGCCCTGCTCAGCGGCCAGTCCGGCGGCAGAGAGGGACCAGCGGTGCATATCGGCGCGGCGGCCAGCAGCCTGGCCGGCTCGCGGCTTCGGCTGCCCAACAACAGCCTGCGGGTAATGACCGCCTGCGGCACCGCGGCCGCCATCGCCGCCTCGTTCAACACCCCCATCGCCGGCGTCATCTTCGCGATGGAAGTGGTGATGATGGAATATACCGTCGCCGGTTTTGTGCCGGTAATTCTTGCCGCCGTCACTGCCACCACGCTGTCGCAGGCCGTTTTTGGCGACGTGGTGTTTCTACCGTCCAGTCAGATCGCCATGAACTCCCTGCTCGAACTGCCTTTTATTGCCTTTCACGGCGCCATTTGCGGCGCACTTTCCGGGCTGTTTGTGCTGATTCAGAAACGCTGTCTGGCACTGATTAACCAGCCCATTTTACTGCGCCTCGCACTGGCCGGACTGCTGACCGGACTGTGCGCACTGATCGCCCCCGAGGTACTGGGCATCGGCTACGACAGCCTGCAAGCCACCATCGAGGGCCAGTACAGCCTATGGTTTCTGCTGACTCTTATGGCCTTAAAACTGTTCGCCACCGCGGTATCCTGTGGACTGGGCATGCCGATAGGCATTATTGGCCCCAGCTTGCTGGTCGGCGCCTTTGCCGGCGGCGCCCTCGGCGGCCTTGGCGCCCAGTGGGTACCCAGTCTCGCCGCCGAACACAGCTTCTATGTACTGATCGGCATGGCGGCGGTGATGGGCGCCGTCCTCAACGCCCCCTTAGCGGCGCTGCTGGCGCTGATCGAGCTGACCCACAATCAAAGCATCATTTTCCCTGCCATGCTGGCGGTCACCGCAGCGCAGCTGGTGCACAAGGAGCTATTTGGCCTGCAATCTGCCCACCAGACAACACTGCAGGCCACCCAGCAAGCGGTGCGCTCCAACCCGCTAACACTGGCGCTGCTGCGCACCAGTGCCGCCGCGCTGATGGACAGAAACCTCCGCCATGTCGCCCAGCATCTCGGCGTCGCAGAACAGGCAAAATTGCTGGAAACACCGGTGCGCTGGCTGGTCATCACCAATGCCGAAGGCCAGCGCATTATTGTTCACCGGGAGCACTGGTTCCCCTTTGTCAGCGAGCTTACACTACCGGCAGACGAGACCGTCGACCTCCTCGCCACGCTGGAAAATCGCCGTCGCGCCGCCACCTTCGACATCAACGGCACCTTGATGGAAGCCCTTGAAACCATGAACCAAGAAGGTTTAGACAGCCTGTTTGTTCGCAATCCCTTCCAGCGCCAAGGCCCGCTGGACGAGGGCATCATTACCCGCGAAGCGCTTTCAGACCACTACAATTTACCGATCAGGTTCTAGCTATGCTCTGGCTTAAAGCTTTCCATATAATCGCCGTCATTTGCTGGTTCGCCGGCATCTTTTACCTGCCGCGCATTTTCGTCTATCACGCCATGAGCGAAGACCGCGCCACCCGCGCCCAGCTGGCCATTATGGCCGGCAAGCTGTACCGCTTTATCAGCCCCTTCGCACTGCTCACTATCGCCTTTGGCCTCGCCATGATCGCCCAACACCCCGACTACTACTTGCAGGCCGGCTGGCTGTGGCTGAAATTAGTGTTTGTCGGCGCCTTGGTCGCCTACCATCTATACTGCGGCCGACTGGTGAAACGCTTTGCCGACGACCACAATCAGCGCAGCCATGTGTTCTTTCGCTGGTTCAACGAAGCACCGGTCATCGCCCTGTTCGCCATTGTATTGCTAGTGGTACTCAAGCCCTTTTAAACACACGACAACTAGGCAAGGCCGGCGCAAGCCGGGATAATGCCCGGCACAACACTGCCGACACCTCGAGGACAGCCCACACACCATGAGTCGCTCTGATCAGCTCTTTCAACAGGCCCGCCAACACATCCCCGGCGGGGTCAACAGCCCGGTTCGTGCCTTCAAAGCCGTGGGCGGCACGCCCCGCTTTATCGACCGCGCCGAAGGCCCCTATATTTTTGATGTCGACGGCAAACGCTATATCGACTACGTGCTGTCTTGGGGCCCGATGCTGCTCGGCCATGCCAACCCGGCGGTCATTCATGCGGTCACCGAGCAGATCCAGAAAGGCCTGAGCTTCGGCGCCCCTACCGAAATTGAAACCCAGCTGGCCGAGCGCCTGTGCGACATCGTGCCGGGTATGGATATGGTGCGCATGGTCAATTCCGGCACCGAGGCCACCATGAGCGCCATCCGCCTGGCGCGCGGCGCCACCGGCCGCGACAAGATTATTAAATTTGAAGGCTGCTACCACGGCCACTCCGACTCGCTGCTCATTAAAGCCGGCTCCGGCGCGCTCACCTTTGGCGTGCCCAGCTCACCCGGCGTGCCGGCCGCCCTCGCCGAGCACACCGTGACGCTGAGCTACAACGATATCGACGGCGTACAGCGCGCCTTTGAAGAATTTGGCGATCAGGTGGCCTGCGTCATTGTCGAGCCCGTCGCCGGCAATATGAACTGCGTGCCGCCGCTGCCCGGCTTCCTGGAGTGCCTGCGCAGCTGCTGCGACAACTACCAAAGCCTGCTGATTATCGACGAGGTGATGACCGGCTTCCGCCTCGGCCTGCAGGGCGCACAGGGCTATTACGGCGTAACCGCCGACATTACCTGCCTGGGCAAAGTCATTGGCGGCGGCATGCCGGTGGCCGCCTTTGGCGGTCGCCGCGAGGTGATGGAACAACTGGCGCCCAGCGGCCCGGTGTATCAAGCCGGCACCCTGTCCGGCAACCCCGCCGCCATGGCCGCGGGCCTGGCCATGCTCGACGCCATTGCCGCGCCCGGCTTTTACGATGCCCCCTTCGCCCGCACCCAGCAATTGATCGATGGCCTGCACCAACGCGCAGACGCCGCCGGCATCGCCCTGAGCAGCAATCATGTCGGCACCATGTTCGGCGTGTTTTTCACCGACGAAGACCGTATCAGCAATTATCAACAGGTCATGGCCTGCGACACCGAACGCTTTAATCGCTTTTTCCACGGCATGCTCGACGGCGGCGTCTACCTCGCCCCCGCCTCTTACGAAGCGGGCTTTTTGTCGGCCGCTCACAGCGAGGCCGATATCGACGAAACCCTCGACGTCGCCGAGCGCGTATTTGCCACGCTGCGCTAGCCAGCTCAACCAAGGACAAGCACACGATGACCATTAACTTGAGCCGCGGCGCCTTTCCCGCCACCCGCATGCGGCGGCTGCGCGCCGCCGACTTCAGCCGTCGCCTAACGCGGGAAAACCACCTGAGCGTCGACGACTTGATCTACCCGATGTTTGTCCACGAGGGCCAGCAAAAGCGCGAGGCCGTGGCGTCGATGCCCGGTGTCGAGCGACTGAGTATTGACCTGCTCGCCGCCGAGGCCAAACAGCTGGTGCGACTAGGCATCCCCGCCATTGCCCTGTTCCCGGTTGTCGGTGACGGCGGCAAATCGCTGCATGCCGAAGAAGCCTACAACCCCGACGGCCTCGCCCAGCGCGCCATCAAAGCGGTTAAAGACGCCGCCCCTGAACTCGGCATCATCACCGATGTCGCGCTCGACCCCTACACCACCCACGGCCAGGACGGCATCATCGACGAGCACGGCTATGTGCTCAACGACGTCACCACCGAAGTGCTGTGCAAGCAGGCGCTGGCACAGGCGCAGGCGGGCGCCGACGTTGTCGCTCCCTCCGACATGATGGACGGCC
>JBFKEA010000237.1:0-3925 GCA_041619375.1 Spongiibacter sp.
AATGTGCAGACCAGCAACTGCAATAACGTGCTCGACGGCGACCTCGACCTGTTTATCGAGGCCAGCTTGAAGTCCGGCCTCTAGGCCGACACGCCAATTAGTTATTTTCAGGCGCCGCCGCGCGGCGCCCGACGCAAGGAATCTCCAATGTCTGAACAGCACAACGACCCGCAAGCCCAGGAAGCTGGCCAGGAAGAAAACCGCTTGATCGCCGAGCGTCGCGCCAAGCTGGCGGCGATTCGCGAAAAGCGCAATGCCTTCCCCAATGACTTCCGTCGCGATGCCTACGCCCAGCAGCTGCAGGACGAGCTGGGTGAGCACGATAAAGCAGCGCTGGAAGCACTGGATCGTCGCGCTGCGGTGGCCGGCCGCATTATGGCCAAGCGCGGGCCTTTTATGGTGCTGCAGGACATGTCGGGGCGTATCCAGACCTATATCGACAAGAAAAAACTGCCCGCCGAACTCAGCGATGAGATTAAAACCTGGGACATTGGCGACATTATTTTTGCCAAGGGCCCGGTACACAAATCCGGCAAGGGCGATCTGTATGTGTATATGGAAGAGGGCGGCCTGCTGACCAAGTCACTGCGCCCGCTGCCGGATAAATTCCACGGCCTGCAAGATCAGGAAATGCGCTACCGCCAGCGCTATGTCGACCTGATTATGAACGAGCAGTCGCGCCGCACGTTTGCTATTCGCTCTAAAATGATCAGCTCGATCCGCAACTTCCTGCAGCAAAAAGATTTTGTTGAGGTGGAAACACCGATGATGCAGGTGATTCCCGGTGGCGCGACCGCGCGCCCCTTTGTCACCCATCACAATGCCCTGGATCTGGACATGTACCTGCGTATCGCCCCGGAGCTTTATCTTAAGCGTCTGGTGGTTGGCGGTCTGGAACGGGTGTTTGAAATCAACCGTAATTTCCGCAATGAGGGGCTGTCGACGCGTCACAACCCCGAATTCACCATGATCGAGTTCTACCAGGCCTACGCCGATTACAAAGACCTGATGGACCTCACCGAGGCCATGCTGCGCCACGTGGCCCAGGAAGTACTGGGCACCACCGTGCTGCAGTACCAGGGCAGTGAGTACGACTTTGCCCAGCCCTTTACTCGCCTGTCGGTGTTTGACTCGGTGCTGCACTACAATCCGACGATCAGCGCCGAACAGCTGAGCGATATGGCGCAGGCAACGGCCATTGCCAAGGGACTGGGTATTGAGGTGAAAGACAGCTGGGGACTGGGCAAGATCCAGATAGAAATTTTCGAAGAGACCGTTGAGCACAAACTCGACCAGCCAACCTTCATTACCGAATACCCCACTGAAGTGTCGCCGCTGGCGCGCCGCAGTGACGACAACCCCTTTGTCACCGACCGTTTCGAGTTTTTTGTCGGCGGCCGCGAGCTGGCTAATGGCTTCTCCGAGCTGAATGACGCCGAAGATCAGGCCGAGCGCTTTATGGCGCAGGTGGCCGAAAAAGATGCCGGCGACGACGAGGCGATGCACTACGACGCCGACTATATCGCGGCACTGGAGTACGGCCTGCCGCCAACAGCGGGCGAGGGTATTGGTATCGACCGTCTGGTAATGTTGTTTACCGATGCGCCGTCGATTCGCGATGTGCTGTTATTCCCCCATATGCGTCCCGAAGCCTAAGCGCACACAGCGGTGGCTAGCGGCCGTTAGCCACCGTGTTTCCCTCGTCTGAGACCTTCCGCCCAGCTCTATAATTCCAAGCTAGACAGCAACTTGCGCAGCTATGCTATAGTGACCCGGATAAAAATTCTGGCGCGGAGTGTAATAATGAGTATCGAAAACGTAGACCTGTTTGACGGCCTGGCGCCCGATGAACTGCAGTTGTTGCGTGATACCAGTATTCTTCGTGAGTTCGCCAAGAACACGGTATTGATACACGAGGGCGATGTTGCCGATTCGCTCTATGTAGTGGAGACCGGTCGCGTAAAGGTGTATTGCAGCGACAAAAGCGGCAAAGACTTTGTGTTAAACATTCTTGAGAGTGGTGATTACTTCGGCGAGCTGGCGCTGTTGGACGACGACCGCCGTTCGGCCTCGGTGCGGGCAATGGATGCCACCAAGGTGCGAATTATCTACAAGGAAGATTTCAAAGCCATTTTGGATATGCACCCCAACATCACCCGCATTCTCAATAAAAACCTCACCCGCCGTATTCGCAAGCTCACCAACGATGTGAAGAGTCTGGCCCTGCAGGATGTCTACGGCCGCGTGGTGAAAGTGTTGACCAGCCTCGCCGAACCCCACGGCGACGAGGGGCAAATGAAAATTCAGGAAAAGCTCACCCAGCAGGAAATTGCCGACCGCGTGGGCTCTTCTCGCGAAATGGTGGCGCGCATTCTCAAAGATTTGACCATTGGCGACTATATCGAAGTGGAAGGTCGCCATATCATCATTAAGAAAAAACTGCCTGAAAGTTACTAAATATTCGCTCGGCTCAGCGGCGCTGCCTGAGGTGGCGCCGTTTTTGTTTGTGCTGGAAAAACCCTGCCGACGCGAAATTTGACCCTTTGAACAGGAGGTTCAATGACCTTACTTTTGAGAATTAACATAGCGCTATTGCTCAGCCTGTTGGGCGCCTGTGGCGGATCGAGCACCTCGACATCGAGTCACGACAGCAGCGGGGACAGTGTTGTTCGCCGTCACAGTGTGGATACTCGCTGCGATCTCGCAGAGTTTCCCTCTGCCGATTGGCTGCAGTGCGAGCAGCAAAACCACGCCCGCACGGCTGAGGCGAATATTGAGCAGCTGGCGCCGGCGTTTGTGCAGCGCTCGCAGACCCAGGAAAACGATAACCGCCTGGCCATGTTGGCGCGACTGGCCGAAGACCCCAGTTGGGGACTGCCGCCATCCCAGGGCAATACTCCGGCCACGCCGCTGTGTTCGGCAGGCATGGGCCCCTGTGTTGGCGACCCGTTTCGCTATCCCGGCGTGGATGGCGCCGATGGGCAAGTGTTCTACGAAGTGGAAGCCGAGGTCGTGCCGGTGGTCTATTACGATCAGGGCTGCGCGCGCATCAGCGGCCGGGTGTGGCGCCCGCGAACCTTGAGCCCCGGCGACAGGGCGCCGCTGGTGGTGATTAAAAATGGCTCGGTGCAGGCCAGCGAACAGTTGTATTGGTGGGCGGCCCAGGCGCTGGTGCGTGCGGGATATGTGGTGTTGACCAGCGATCCCCGCGGGCAGGGGCGCTCAGACAGTGCGACGCCAAATTCTGCGGAGCAGGGCGGCAATCTCAATGGTCATGTGTTCTACCAGGGTTTGATTAACGACATCGACTTTATGCTGTCGCGTCCCGATCTGCCTTACCCCCACGAGGCCTCCTGCAGCGGCAGTTATCCAACGGTCACCGCGGCCTTTAATCCGTTTTACCAATATGTCGATGTCGAGCGCATTGGCATTGCCGGTCACAGCTATGGCGCGGCGGGGGTCACCTGGGTGCAGGCCTACGGCGCTCCGGGTGCAGAGCCCTGGCCGGGTTTGCTTAGCGCCGAGAACCCGGTCGACGCGGTAGTGGCCTGGGATGCCCTGGGCTATACCGACACCGGCAACAATGCCACCATTACCAGTGTGCAGCTGCCGCCGGGCAGCACCAATGCCTTAACCAGCGCCTTTGGCGACGACAGCTTTCCGGCGGTGGTGGCCCATAAGCCGGCGCTGAGCTTTAAGTCGGAGTACGGCTTTACGCCCCTGCCGATGCTGAGCGACCCCGATCGCGAGGCGCATAAACATGCCTTTAAGCAGTGGCAGGCGGCCGGCGTGCCCATTTACAGCTTAACCATTGCCGGCACTACCCACCTGGATTATTCGCTGGGGCCAACGCTGCCGGCGACCTCCTGGTGCGCCGAAATTGTCGACAACCGCTGCGTGGGCGGCTGGGCGCGGCCGATGATTA
>JBFKEA010000238.1:0-3911 GCA_041619375.1 Spongiibacter sp.
GCCTTTTCCGCCTCTTCGGCGCCTTGCAATGCGCTGCTCAACGCCGTCATTTGCTGGTGCATGGCCGCAATCTGCTCCTGCATGGCTTGGCGGTAAGCCTGCTGCTCACGGTATTGCCACATTTCAAAAATCACCAACACCACGACTACCACCGCAAACATCACACTCGTGGGCATTTTCATACTATGCTCTCCCATCCACATACGATAACAGTCGCTAGTGTAAGCCCTTTTTAAGCAGTGACGCTAAATTCGCACAAGATCAACAGGACGGCGCGCAAGCATGAAGTTAAACCTGCTACTTACCGGCAACGAGCTGATGGCCGGTGACACCATAGACTCCAATTCAGTCATGATGGCCGAGCAACTGGCTCCCCTGGGCTGGCGTATTCACAAAAAAGTCACCGTTGGAGACGACCGCGCCCTGCTGCGCAGTGAAATCGACCAGCTCTGTGAAGACGCCGATGTGTTGATCATCAATGGCGGCCTCGGCCCCACCGTCGACGATCTGACCGCTCAGGTGCTTGCCGAATGCAGTGGCCAACCGCTGCAAGAACACCCGCAAGCCATTGCCCACCTAAAAGACTGGTGCCAGCGGCGCGGCTTTGCAATGAACGCCTCAAATCGCAAGCAGGCGATGCTGCCCGCCGACTGCGACATTATCGCCAACGCGCGCGGCAGCGCCGTGGGTATTTTGCTTCAGCACCGCAATTGTATGGTGCTAGCTACCCCCGGCGTCCCCAGCGAATTGCGACAAATGCTCAGCGATGAAATCCTGCCCCTGCTCCGCCAGCGCTTTGACTCGGATCACATCCGCACCCTGCGCCTGGGCGTTTTTGGTCTCGGTGAGTCCGGCATACAAGAGCAATTTAACCGCGAACTGCCCCACTGGCCAAGCGATATCGACTTGGGCTTTCGCGCCTCTATGCCAGTATTGGAAGTGAAATTGACCGCACGCGGACAAGATGCCAGCCGCCAAATAGAAACTTGGCGCAAACCGGTTGAAGCGCTGCTGGGCGACCACTTATTGGGCGAGCTACCGCTGAATTTACCCGCGGTATTAGTCGCGGAAATGAAGCGCGCCGGACGCAAGCTGTGCACGGCAGAGTCCTGTACCGGCGGTTTAATCGCCGCGCAAATCACCTCGGTGGCGGGCGCGTCGGCGGTGTTTCCCGGCGGTATAGTCAGTTATTCCAATGCCATGAAGCACAGCCAACTCGGTGTGGCGCGCGACATACTAGAGCGCTGCGGCGCGGTCAGTGAGGAGGTTGCCATGGCCATGGCGCGTGGCGCTTTGCGCGCAGGCAGTGCCGACCTAGCGCTGGCGGTCACCGGCATTGCCGGACCCGGCGGCGGCAGCGACGACAAACCGGTCGGCACCGTGTGGCTGGCCTGGGGCGATGCCGAGCAGCTACGCAGCCTGTGCCTGCAACTGCCCTTCGACCGACAGGGTTTTCAGCAGTGGGTGGCCGCACTCGGCATCGACTTGCTGCGCCGCCAGTTGCTGGGCGTGAATACCCTGCCCGGCGTGGTGCAGCGCTATCGACGCAGCTGAGCTCAGCCCCGAGCCTTCAGGTGCTCGTCAATCCACTGCAGCAGCATGTCATAGGCGCCGCGGATCATCGCCGCCGCCTCTTCGTCACTGGCGCCCTCGGGCTTGGCGCGGCCATACCAGTCTACGTGGCAGCGACCATCATCCAGCGCCGTCACCTTGGCGTTGGCTGAATAGTTGCTCACCGGCATCGGAATACCGCGAGGAATGGCGTAGGCAAATTCCATGGCACTGGCGTCCATGCTGGTCAACTGCTCGTCAATGGGCTCCATTCCCTGCAGGTGCAAGCGGCGAATCATACCAATGCCCTCACCGATCACCTCGATTTTGTCGATGCCCGGCGCCCAGCCAATATCGCCAAAGTCCTCAAGCAGGGCCCAGACGGTCTGCGCCGGAAAATCCAAATCGCGCTCTACATGTACTTCTACCATTGCCGCTCTCCGCATATTTTTATTCAGCGGCGATCTTGCCGCATAATACCCGGTCAAACCTCACCCGAACGGCTTAGCTGACAATACAAAAGAATTGCGCAAAAACCCCCGCCAAGGTGCGACAATAGCCATGAATAATCACAACAAGGCCCCGACAATATGACCCCAGCTCTCCCCCCTCGTCCCGTTTGCTTGTTCAGCATGGATTCCGACGGTTTTTGGGCGGTACCGACAACCACCGGTGGTCTCAAGGCCTATTATCAGCACTATGGCGAACACCCCGACGGCAATGACATCCGTCTGTTGCACTTTCGCGACAGCGACGCCGCCGACCAATGGAAGCAGCAGTGGCCAGCACTGCGCGATGAATTTGAGGGGGCCATTGCCCGCGGCCAACAGCCTGTTGTCGGCTTTAGCATGTACACCTGGAACGCCGCCGAGTTTCTCGAGCTGATTGCGATGATCAAAGCCGACTGCCCGCAAACCCTGTGTATTGCCGGCGGCCCCCATGTGCAACAGGCTGAAGACTATTTGTTCGACGACCCCATTGATGCCATCGCTCTGGGCGAGGCTGAAATCACCTTTCAGCAATGGCTTGACTGCGAGCGGCGCGAGGACTGGGGCGCCATCGATGGGCTGGCGTATTTACACCATGGCGAGATACATAAGACCGCTGAGCGCAAACGCCGAACCGATCTCGACGCCCTGCCTTCGGCATTAGACGTGGTGCCGCTGTGCGACGACAACGGCAAACCGCTGTACGACTCAGTATCGTATGAGAGCAGCCGCGGCTGCCCCTTTAAATGTGCCTTTTGTGAATGGGGCACCGGCGCCATCGGTTCCAAGATGTACCAGTTTTCTATGCCGCGCATCGAACGAGACTGGCGTAAAATAGTGGCCGCCGGCATCAAGGATATCTGGCTAGCCGATTCCAATTTCGGCGCCCTGCGTGAAGATTTAGACAAGGCCAAGCTGATTTGTGAGCTGAAATCCACCACTGGCCTGCCCAGCAGTTTCGCCACTTCCTGGTCGAAAAAACACAGCCCGCGGGTGCAGGAAATCGTCTTACTGCTGCATCAACACGGCCTGCTGCCCCACTATCAATTGGCCCTGCAAACTCTGACCCCCAAGGCCCTGGAGCTCAGCAACCGCAAAAATATGGCGGCCAATAAATACGAGCCCATCGCCAAAGACATGGCCAGCAAGGGCGTACCCATTGCCGCCGAGCTAATTTGGGGCCTGCCCGGCGACAACCTTCCCGACTTCGAGAAAAACCTCGACGAACTGCTGCAGGTCTTTCCCAACCTCAATATTTTTGCCTACACCCTGCTGCCGGGCACCGAGTTTTACGAAAAGCGCGAAGAATATCGTATCGAAACTATTCCCGTGGCCGGCTATGGCAAGGCCAAAGGCGAGTACGTGGTGGCCTGTCACAGCTTTGATCGAGAACAGGGACTGCAGGGCTATTTGCTGATCACCGCCCACATCCTGTTTGCCCACGGCCACATCATGCCCTACAGCATTCGCTATATTGCCCAGCAAAGTGGTGTGACCACCGCCACGCTGATGCGTGAACTGTTGCTGGCGGTCTGTCGCGAATACGCAGACGAACTGCCGGCGGTGGATATTGACGATCCACTGAGCATTTACGAATCGCGCAATCGCATCTTTACCGAGTCGCTGCGCGACCCCGAGCGCCTTTACCGCTGCCTGAATCAGGTGGTCGGCGACTACATCGGCAGTCACAGCGGCGCCTCGTCCAGCCTGCCGCTGAAAACGCGCTTGAGTCTACTGCTGGAACTCGATAAAGCCCTGTCGCCGCGCTGGGGCGAGGCCAGTGAGCAGGAAGTCAGCTTCAGCTTTGATGCCTTGGCCTGCAAGCGGGCACTCGATGAAATGTCTGCGCCCGACGAGCAGTGCTTTAGCGCC
>JBFKEA010000239.1:0-3910 GCA_041619375.1 Spongiibacter sp.
GCCCTTATCAAAGGGGGAGCCCAAACCGCGCACCTGCAAGCTGGTAAAAGGTGCGTGACTAAAAACACTGAGGTTGGGCGTATAATTGGAGATGTCTTCCATGTTGCCAATATTGGCATCGGCCATCATTTCCGCCGACATTGCCACCAGTGAAATGGGCACGTCTTGTAAGCTTTCCTCGCGCTTTTGCGCGGTGATAATCACTTCTTCGAGTACCGGTGCCCGCGCCCAACTCTCGCTGGCGATCAATGACAATAACAGTATGCAAACTCGCGTCTTCATAAACTCACTCCTAGCGGCCAGACGCATTGCAAACCCGCAAATGCCAGCTGGCCCTGCCCCCGCAATGCGTTGGCATAAGGATTTGTTTCCGACACCTCCCTTGCGGAAACCCTGTGTGGATTAAAGCGTGCTATTGGCGGGGCAGCCGCAGCAGCAATGAGGGCGTCGTCGCCTTGTAGCGCTCGTAGTCTGGCTGGCCTCCCCATTTCTCATCAGCGCGCTTTTCCAGCAGCGGCACACCGCTGATACGGGTCAGCAAAATCACCACAAACAGCGGCGAAATCATGGTCGCCCACTGCCAGCCTTGCAGGCTCGGCACCGCGACAACTGCCACCCCCAGCCACAACAAAATTTCGCCGAAGTAATTGGGGTGACGCGACCAGCGCCACAAGCCGACATTGATGAACTTGCCGGCATTTTCAGGCTGGCGATTAAAGGCCGACTTCTGCGCGTCGGCCACCGCCTCCAAGCCCAGGCCCAACAACCACAGCAGACCGCCGACCAGTGCCCAGGCATCCAAGCTGGGCGCCCGCGGACTGGTTATCGCGGCAAGCGCTGCTGCCAGCGTGACAAACACCCACAGCCCCTGCAGCGTCCAAGTCACCAAAAAGCGCGACCACGACGGCTTAATCTGATCGAAGCGGCCGTCTTTGCCCGCCTGCTTAACCCGGCGAAACAAGAACGGCCCCAGCCGCAGTGCCCACAGCAGCACCATGGTCGCCAGCAGCAGCGCGCGGGGCGCCGCCTCGGCCAAGCTGCCACTACCGGCAAACAGCGCCAGTGCCACCACCGCGATATAGGTCATGCTGCCCGTCAGGTCGTAGTAGTGCTCGGTTTGATACACATACGAGGGGATATACACCAGCCACTGCACGCCGAAGGCCAGCGCGGCACAGCTCAGCATCAGCGGATAAGCGCCCAGGCTGGCGCCACCGGCACTGCCGCCAGCAAAGGCCAACGCCAGCGCAATCAGTACACACACACCAATAATAACTAGGGACAACAATGTTCTTTTCATCGTGTTTCTCCTGTTGTTGCCAGCAGCTGCACCAGGCAGCGAACCAGCTCATCGTGCAAACCCTCGCTGGCGCGCAAGCGCAGCACCGCCGGGTTGTTATAGCCCTCGGCTAAAATCATCATTGCAGTGGCCATGGCACTGGCGTCACCGGAGCGGAACACACCGGCAGCCTGCCCTAAGCGGATAAAACGCTCACAGAGGCGAATCGCTTGTTGCTCACTGTCTGCATAGCATTGCTCAATGGCCGGCGACAGCAGTGAGCGCGCCTGCGCCGCGCGAAACAACACACTGTTCGCACGAAAAAACTGCACACAACCGCGCAGCCATTCTTCAGCAAAATCACTCAAGCCGCGCTCCAGCACCCGCTCAATACTGAGGCCGCTCTCCACCATGACCAACAACTCGTTCATCAACATCGCAAACGCGGCGTCAAAGGCCTCGTCTTTCGAATCAAAGTGATTGTAGAAGGTCGCGGTTGAACTGCCCGCGCGGCGCGTCACCGACTCGGCGCTGAAGCTGCCCGTGCTTTGCAGCTCAATACGCAGCGCGTCAAGCAGCGCTTGGCGAGTGCGCTCGCTCTTGCGAGCGGGCCCACTCACAAGCCACTCCAAAGGTGGGTAGGGCTATTTTCTGTCATAAAGATACAACTACTTAGTAAAAATTAGACTGTAAGTATAATTTCGTATTGGATAAATAATTGCAACACCTAAAAAGTCATAAAAAAAACCCGGCTGCCTAGGCAACCGGGTTTCTACGGGGGCAAGATCCCTGCGGATCAGTGCCGCTCAATCAGCGGTGCGGTCGCTATCGAACCGAAACACCGATAGGGCGTTGCCGTAGGGCAAAGGATTAGCCAGCAGCCCACCCTTCTCTGTCACCAGCACATCCCGATCATCAAACAGCGGCGGCCGCCCCACACGCAACTGACTGGGACTGTCGTAACTCTGCGCCGCACTCTGGCTCAGCAGTTCACCGCGATCACTGACCAGCGCGATCGCTCCCTCACTGAACAAGCTCAGCAATAGCGCATCGCCCGCCACGCTTAGATCGTCGGGAATGCTGTTGAATTCCAACAGCACTTCGGGCTCGCTGGGCTGGCCATCAAGGCCAATATCCACCCGCAACAACAGACCGAGACTCGGCGGCGCAATGCGGCTGGCGCTGATAAACAGGTTGCGGCCGCGGCGGGCAATACCGTTGGGCTGCAGCCCCGGCAGCACCAACCAGTCGAGCTGCTCCACAACCTGCATGGCATCGTCTGCGGCAAAACGCAGGCGCACAACTTTGGGGTCGGGCAGGCCTGGCGCGGCGATCAGCGGCCCATTGACCACATACAGCTCGCCATCGGGGCCATCGCTAAGGCCATTGGGCGACGCCAGGCCCATGGCATGGATCAACGAAAATTCGGGGGCATCATTCAACTCCGCCGCCCACAGGCCGCCATCGTCAAACACATTGACGTACAGCGTATTGCCGCGCTGGGCGATTCCACCAAAGCCACTGCCACCGGCGGTACCGCTAGAGCGCGGCTGCGCCCGATAACCGTCGGCGCTTTTCAGCAGCTCGTAAATATTGTCATTGCCACTGACAAACAGCCGACCGCTGTCGGTAAAAAACAGATTTTCAGCGCCGGGAATATCCACCAGTCGCTGCTTGCTACCGCAGTCGCTAGTGAGGCAGCTGGGCACAGCAGGTCCACTGCCGGCTCGCCCACTGCTTCCATCACCGCCATTGCAGGCAGCCAGTATCAGCAGCGCAGTAACACCCAAGAGTTTTATCACCTGCTACTCTCCACCTTGGCCACGACAGCCTCCTGCCGCGCAAATTCGATCTCCTGGCGCTGCGCTGTGTGAGCGCAGCTTCCACACTGCACTTCCAGCTGCAGAGATTTACCGCAATTCTTGTGCAACAGGGTCAACACCTCACCGCCGGGGCGCCAATCCACCGCCCACTGGCGCAGCGCGATGACAATCGGGTACAGCGAGCCGCCCTTTTCACTGAGCCGATACTCACTGCGCGGCGGCTTATCTTGATAGTGATGACGCTGCAGCACCCCGACATCGACCAACAAATTCAGTCGCGCGGTTAAAATATTCGAGGCAATCCCCAGCTGGCGCAAAAAGGCGTCGTAGCGCCGGGCACCAAAAAATGCGCAAATTAAAATCAACAGCGTCCAGCGGTCACCGATGAGATCACTGATTCCCGCCATGGTGAGATCCTCCTCGCCGCGGAGTTGCGAGTTCCTCACCCGGCGCTGGCGACTCAGCGATTTAATCGCCGCCAACTGCTCTTCTGCGCCCTGAGCGATAGGCGGCAAGCCCAACTCACCCAGCGTAATCTGCTGCTGACAGTGGCCGCACACCGCACGAGGTTTCAGCGTATGGCCGCAGCGGCGGTGCACAAGGGCATAGGGCAGGGCCTGGCGATATTCATCCCCGCCCCACTCCAATTCCCATTGCCAGGCCAACAGCGACACCGGGAACAGCGCCACCCCCTTGTCGCTGAGGCGATACTCAAAGCGTGTCGCGCCCTCGCCATAGGCCTGTTTATAAAGCACCCCCTCATCAACCAGGGCATTCAAGCGCCGACTCAGGGTCGCGCGACTGGCAC
>JBFKEA010000240.1:0-3902 GCA_041619375.1 Spongiibacter sp.
CGGCGGTGGAGCGGGTTATACTGCGCTTCGCAACAGAGGAGTCGAGTAGACGATGAAGGCGCAGTTCCAGCATTTTCGCCAACAGCTTCCCCAGTATTTTGCGCTGATGCGCATCGACCGGCCGATAGGCACTTATTTGGTGTTGTGGCCGACCCTGTGGGCATTGTGGCTGGCCGCCGAGGGCCTGCCCGATTGGCATTTGCTGCTGATTTTCTGCGTGGGCACCTTTTTGATGCGCTCGGCCGGCTGTGTCATTAACGACTACGCCGACCGCCACATTGACGCCCATGTGCAACGCACCGAAAACCGCCCCTTTGCCACCGCCAGCGTCAGTGAAAAAGAGGCCCTGCTGTTGTTTGCCGGCCTGTGCCTGAGCGCCTTTGTGCTGGTGTTGTTCACCAATCGTCTGACCATTGCGCTGTCGTTTGCGGCGGTGGCACTGGCCGCCTGTTACCCCTTTATGAAGCGCTATACCCACCTGCCCCAGCTGGTGCTGGGCGCGGCGTTCGCCTGGGGGATTCCCATGGCCTTTGCCGCTCAGCGCGGCGAACTACCGGCGGCGCTGTGGCTGATTTATATTGCGGTGCTGATGTGGACGGTGGCCTATGACACCTTCTACGCCATGGTCGACCGCGACGACGATTTAAAGATCGGGGTGAAATCCACCGCCATCCTGTTTGGCGATGACGACAAGGTGATCACCGCCATGCTGCAGGCCTCGGTAATCGGGGTAATGCTATTGGTCGGCACGCAGTTTGATATGAGTTTTATCTACTATGCCGGTTTGATGGCGGCCAGCGGCCTGTTTATTTACCAGCAGCAGCTGATTAAATACCGCGACCGCGACAACTGTTTTAAGGCGTTTTTGAACAACCACTATGTCGGTATGGCGATTTTCGCTGGTATCGCCCTTCATTATGCGTTGCCGGCGTGACGGGGCGGCCGGGCGCTAGTCGGACAGGGCGCTGAGTATGCTGGCACTGCAGTTTATTGACAGTATTCACCGGGTGGCCGCTGAGGAATGGGACGCGATTGCCGGTGGCGATTACCCGTTTATGCGTCACGCGTTTTTGCAGGCGTTGGAGGACAGCGGCGCCACCTGCGCCGATACCGGCTGGCAGCCCCAGCATCTGATCCTCCGCGAAGGCGAGGCGCTGTGCGGCGTACTGCCGCTGTATATCAAGTCACACAGTTATGGTGAATACGTCTTCGACTGGGCCTGGGCCGATGCTTACCGGCGCCACGGGCGCGACTACTACCCCAAATTGCTGGCGGCGATCCCCTTCACGCCGGCTACCGGCCCAAGATTGTGCCTGCGCGCGGACCTGGATGCGGAAAAGGTGGCGGCGGCGGTGGTTGCGCAGCTGCAGGCGCGGGCCGAGCAACTGGGGGCCTCGTCGCTGCATGTGCTGTTTTCAGCGCCGGCCGAGGCTGCGCAGTGGCAGCGGGCGGGGTTGATGCAGCGCATCGGCCCGCAGTATCACTGGTACAACCGCGACTATCGGCATTTCGATGATTTTTTGGCAGGCTTTAGTTCGCGCAAGCGGAAGAATTTGCGCAAGGAGCGCAAAACGGTTGCCGACCAGGGCTTGCGTTTAGAGCGCTTGCCCGGCAGCGCGGTCAGTGAGGCCCAGTGGCGGTTTTTCTTTCACTGCTATCAGCAGACCTATGCCAAGCGCAGCGGTCACGGCGGCTATTTGTCGGAAGCGTTTTTTCAGGCCATTGCCAAGGCCATGCCCGAGCAGCTGTTGTTGGTGCTGGCCTATGAGGGTGAGGTGCCGGTGGCGGCCGCCTTGAACTTTGAGGGTGCCGACACCTTATTCGGCCGCTACTGGGGCTGCCTGCGCGAATACGATTTTCTGCACTTTGAGGCCTGTTACTACCAGGGTATTGAACACTGCATTGAGCGCGGCCTGAAGAAGTTCGATCCCGGTGCCCAGGGCGAGCACAAAATTCAGCGCGGTTTCGAGCCGATGGTCACCTACTCCCACCACTGGCTGGCGGACGCCGGTTTTAGCGATGCGGTGGCGCGTTTTCTCCACACCGAGGAGCAGCATATCGGCGAGTATTTGCAGGAAGCGGCAGCACTGCTGCCCTTTAAGCGGACGGCCGACTGATTACTGCTGGGCCTTTTTCATCGTGCGCTCGACAATCAGCAGGCAGCTGATGGGCAGTAAATAGCTGGCGCCGACTTCGGTCAGCAGCAAGACCTCGGCGGTGGTCCACTGCGAGTCGCTGCCGTACCAGAAGATGAATAGCGGCACTAACACAAAGGTAAGGGTGGGCAGCAGCCGCCAGAGATTGTAGGCCGTGTGGCTGGCTTCGACGCGATCGGCGCGGCGGTAGCAATAGAAGGTCAGTAGCACCCCGGCCAGACCCAGGCCAATGGCGCTGTAGCTGCCGAGCAAGCTGGCCAGCAAGTTGATGGTGGCACCAAAAATCAGGCTGAGCAGGCTGACATTGATCAGCGCGCGCAATGCCCGCAGTTTACGTCGCTCCATGCTGTGCTCCCTACATGCTTTCGCTCAGCCTAGCAGGCTTAGGCCCCGCCGTGAAATTCCTTGACCAGCAGGCCGTAGCGCAAGGCGTTTTCATCGATACTGGCGTCCAGCGGAATGCGCACGCGGTGGCCGGAGCCCGGGGCCGCGTCGATGGCCCTGCCATTTTTGTCCAACAAGGTGTTTAGGGCAAAGCGCTGATTGCCTTGGGGGGTCATCAGCTGCAGGGTGTCGCCGCGATCAAAACGGTTTTTAACGTCGACAATAATGTCGTTGCCGGCGACATCGACAACCTCGGCAACGAACTGCTGTTGCTGAGCGCTGCTGTGGGCCATCTCGTAGTTTTGGTATTCCTTGGGCGGGTGGCGGCGGTAAAAGCCTTCGGTGTAGCCGCGATTGGCCAGCGTCTCGAGCTCGTCCATCAGCCCCATATCGAATTCGCGGCCGGCGACGGCGTCGTCGATGGCGCGGCGATAGACCTGCGCGGTACGCGCCACATAATAGTGGGACTTGGTACGGCCCTCGATTTTCAGCGAGTGGATGCCCATCTGCTGCAGGCGCTGCACATGCTGCACGGCGCGCAGGTCTTTGGAATTCATGATGTAGGTGCCGTGCTCGTCTTCGTAGGCGGGCATATACTCGCCGGGGCGCTGGGCCTGTTGCAGCAGTACCGGCTCGGCCTGGGGCTGCGGTTCATAGCTTTGCACGGCAATCAGGTCGCCTTTGTCGTCTTCCTTGGCCTCGTGGGCCTGGTATTGCCAGCGGCAGGCGTTGGTGCAGGCACCCTGATTGGGGTCGCGGTGATTCATATAGCCCGACAACAGGCAGCGGCCGGAATAGGCGATACACAGCGCGCCGTGGACGAACACCTCCAGTTCCATTTCCGGCACCCGCTGGCGAATTTCCTCGATCTCATCCAGTGACAGCTCGCGCGACAGGATCACCCGGCGAATGCCGTTTTGATACCAGAACTTAACGCTCGCCCAGTTCACCGCGTTAGCCTGAACCGACAAGTGGATGGGCAGCTCTGGCCAGCGTTCGCGCACCAGCATCATCAGGCCGGGGTCGGCCATGATCAGCGCGTCGGGCCCCATTTCGACGACCGGCTCGAGGTCGCGTAAATAGCTGCGTATTTTGTCGTTGTGCGGTGAAATATTGGAGGCGAGATAGAACTGCTTGCCCTGAGCGTGGGCTTCGCTGATGCCGCTGGCCAGGGTGTCGAGGTCTTTAAATTCATTGTTGCGCACCCGCAGGCTGTAGCGCGGCTGGCCGGCATAGACGGCATCGGCGCCATAGGCAAAGGCGTAGCGCATATTGCGCAGGCTGCCGGCGGGCGATAAAAGTTCGGGAGACATAAGCGGAAACCGATCAAAAAAACGTCGCTATAGTACCGCATCCGCCGCC
>JBFKEA010000241.1:0-3898 GCA_041619375.1 Spongiibacter sp.
GATCGCCGGCCTGCAGCCGCGTGCGCTGGCCACTGCGCAGCGATAAATCCGCCGTGAGCATGGTGCGCAAATAACTGCGATCAGTGCGCGTAATGCGGGTAATCTGCGGCTGGGCCTGTGCGGTGAACCCTCCGGCCATCGCAACCAACTGCTGCAAATTCGTCTCGCCCAAGAGCTCATAAATCGCCGGGCGATTCACCTCGCCATCGATGGCAACCCTGTCACCCACCGCGGGAATAAAAATGACATCGCCGGCTTGCAGGCGCTGATCGCGGGAGGTGTCTCCCTGTAAAAGCAGCTGATACAGATCGAGCATGCCGATCAATTCGCCGTTACGCTTGTGCAGCACGCGCCGCAGCGAGCCAGTTTTTGCAATGCCCCCCGACACGTACAGCGCATTGCTGATCGTCGACAGGGAGCTGACGGTATAAGCACCCGGCTTGCGCGCCTCGCCGAGCACAAAAATCCGCATGCTGCGCAGCTCACCCATGCTGACACTGGATTGAACGCCGATATATCGCTGGGCGACCAGCTTGCGAATATGTTCGCGGGCATCGTTAAAGCTCAAACCAGCCAGCGCCAGCGGGCCGTGCTCAGGAAAACTGACCGTACCATCTCGCGAGATGGGCAATTCCAGTTTGCGGTTTTCTTTGCCCCACAGCTGTACCCGCAGCACATCGCCGGGACCGAGGATATATTCCGCCGGCACCGGCACTTCGGTCACCGGCGCAAACGTCGTGGAGCGGCCTGCAAACAACTCATAGCCAAAGGGCTGCAACGCTTTCTCCTTGCGCGTTGCCTCGCTGTCATCTCGCACCGAGGGCATTTGCTCCGCATCGCCCTCGGGCAGCGTATCCACCACCTCAATATGCTGCGGGCGCTGTTGCCGCTGATTCGTTTTCAGATCATCCAGATCAATACCGTACTGCTTCGCCAATGCTTTCTGCTGCGCCGCCGGAAGTCGTTGAAATTGCTCTAACTGCGCATCGCTTATGGCCTGCGCAATGCTCTGCGCGGACAGTAACAAGGCCATGACCAGCAGGAAATAGTATTTAAGCTTCACGTTGTTACATCCATTAATCGCGAATACATGCACTGCGGCTGAGACCCCAGCAGGTATTTTTAGTTTGATTATTAAAAACGGTAGCGCCAGCCGGCCTCCAGCGACCAATGCTTGTGTTCACCCGCCAGTAAAAACAGCTTGTCGTCAGCCAAGCGCGCTTCAATATTTACCCAGCCACCCAACAGCGGCAACTGGTATTGCACACTTGCCTCATTAATATCCTGCGCTGTCAGCGGTTCCTGATACGCAATTGCACCATCACTGACCACCACTCCCACATCCCCCCGTTGATTGAGATGGAGGCGGCTGAGATTCACACCGAGATTATGACCATTGCGCATAAAGTGCCAAAAACCCAGCGACAGCGCTTCGGCATCGCTGTCGATGCTGGCGCCCATGCTACGCCCGTAATAGCGGTAACCACTGGCATAAATGCCGTGTTGATAGCTAACATTGGGCACAACATCGCCGAACAGGCTATCGGTGAGCGTATTGGCATATTCAAGGTACCACTGCTGATCAGCAGCGGCGAAATTGCTGGTCCAGTCTACCCCCAGCAGCCAGGATTTTTTCGCCGGCATGCCGCCGGCTTCGTCCTCGCCCATTTGCTGAACGTATAGGCCCAGCGTCTTATCGGCCAATGTAAAGCCATATCGCAGGTCAATAGCCGCCAACTGATTACCGGGATCAAAGCCCTCGCCTTGCTGACCATTTTCTATACCAAGTATGGCGTCACGAAATGCCGACAGGTCGTCGGGGCGACCCTCACCACCCACCATAATCACCCGAGACAAACCAATGTCGAGCCCTGCCAGCGGCCGGAAAGTGAAGCGCATACCCAGCAGAACCGGCTCGGATACCACCCGCGGTTTTTCCAATTGCCCGGCAAAGGTCGTCAGCTGCCAGGGACCGAGCCACTGCAGCCACGGCGACTCCGGCGCCAACGCCTGTTTGCGGCTAAGCCACACGGCAGGCACCGGCCGCGCATTATTGGACAGGATCAAACTGGATTGCCAACCCGGCCCCCACCAGCGATCAATCGCTCCTGCGCCCAACACCCAATTACCCGCGGTGGCGGCAATATAACTGCCGTCATAGCGCCAATCTTCACTGTCGCTGGCGTTGCTGACATGACTCGCGGCCACGCCCACCGCCAAGGCATCACTCTGCCACTGCCCTATTAGATTGACCGCCCCCTCTTCATAGCGGCGATTAGAGAAACTGCTGCTGAAATCTGTTTGCGAACTGCCGGACAACTCCAGCTCGGCGCGAAATGGGCGGGTCTGCTGATTGCGTTCAAAGCTGAGATACGAGGCCGGGGCGGCAAGACGGCTGGACAGTTGCAGCTTGGCGGTGTCGATATCCGCCCACATCATCGGCCAGGTACTTGCACTGCGCTGTAAGTAACCGCTGTCGGCCAGTTTCTGCACCGCATGACGGGCGCGCAGATCGCCAGGTGCCAACCACGGCGCAGCAAAACTGTCGCTGACAAACAGCAGCGCTGCCAGACCGCAGGCCGCGCGCAACAACGAGATCGGCTTATTATTGTTCATAAGTACTCTCTGCCGGCCGAGCGCCCAAGCGCCTGCCGGCGAGGACGCCAGACACCTTCCCTGCCAGACTGTATTCCAAGAGCACGACATTCTACCCACTGCACAACGCTTAACAAGCAAGCACTCTATGATTTTTTTCCCTAAGTCACAACGACAGGGGCCATGACATTCCACCCAGATGCGGCGAAAATAGCGTTTTTACCAACTCGGCAGTTCTCGACTTATGCAGCAATCCGCCCTTCTTGGCGTCGATACCGGCGGCACCTTCACCGACTTTGTCGCGGTCGACGCCGACGGCATCCGTCTGCACAAATGCCTGTCCACCCCCGACCAACCCGAGCGCGCCATTTTGCAGGGCATCGCCGCACTGGGGCTGGACGACAAGGTTCGCAACGGCGAGCTAACCGTCGTGCACGGCTCCACAGTGGCCACCAATGCGGCACTGGAAGGCAAGGGCGTGCGCACGGTGTACATCGGCAATCGCGGCTTTGCCGACCTGCTGAGTATCGGCCGGCAAACCCGCGACCAGCTCTACGCACTGCGGCCCGCCGCGAAAACTGCGCCGGTGCCCCGCGAACTCTGCCTTGAGGTCGACTGCCGAGTGGACGCTAAGGGCCGCGTGCTCAAAAAACTCGACGCCGCGCAGCTCAACACCCTGCGCGAACAGGTTGCACAACTGCAGCCCGAGGCGGTGGCAATCAATCTGCTGTTCTCCTTTCTCAACGACGACGATGAAAAAGCCATCGCCGACAGCCTGCCCGACGAGCTGTTTTGCTCGCGCTCGGCCGACATCCTGCCAGAATATCGCGAATACGAGCGCGGTATGGCCACCTGGCTAAATGCGTGGCTGGGGCCCAAGGTGCAGTCCTATTTGCAACGCCTGCAGACCGCCCTGCACGGCACACCGCTGGCGGTGATGCAGTCCTCCGGCGGTACCACCGATGCCGACAGCGCCGGGCGGCGCGCCGTTAACCTGCTGTTGTCCGGCCCTGCGGGTGGGCTCGCGGCCGCGCGCCAGCTCGGCAAAATGCTCAACCGTGAGCAGCTGATTACCTTTGACATGGGCGGCACCTCCAGCGATGTGGCGCTAATCAATGGCGAGATTTCGCTCACCAGCGAGGGCCGTATCGGCCCCTATCCCGTTGCGGTGCCCATGGTGGACATGCACACCATTGGCGCCGGCGGCGGCTCCATTGCCTATATCGATGCCGGCGGCCTGCTGCGCGTTGGCCCGGAGTCGGCTGGTGCCGACCCCGGCCCCGCCTGCTACGGCAAGGGCGGC
>JBFKEA010000242.1:0-3870 GCA_041619375.1 Spongiibacter sp.
GATCAAGTGGAACCGCGCCTACAACCTCACCGCCGTGCGCGATCCCGGTCAGATGGTTGCTCGCCACCTGCTCGACAGCTTGAGTGTGGCGCCGCTACTGACGGGCCAGCGCATTCTCGATGTCGGCACCGGCCCCGGACTGCCCGGTATTCCACTGGCGATTCTCTACCCCGAGTGCCAGTTCGAACTGCTCGACAGCAACGGCAAAAAAACCCGGTTTTTGATCGAGGCCAAACTGCAGCTGGGCTTAAGCAATGTCCAGGTGCACTGTTGCCGGGTGGAATCGCTGCGCGATGAGCAGGGCTTCGACGCTATTACTTCGCGAGCCTTTGCCTCGCTGGCAGATATGATAAGCGGGTGTGAGCACTTACTAACACCTGCCGGTAAATTGTTTGCCATGAAGGGCCAGTACCCCGAGCAGGAGTTGAGTCGGCTGCCAAAACACTTTATCGTCGAAGCCTGTCACAACCTTTCCGTTCCCGGTGTGGACGAGGCGCGTCACCTGCTGGTGATTGCCCCGCAGCACAGCGGTGACAATTCTGCGTGCGATCAATAGGAAACCGGCCGTGGCCACCATATACGCGATCACCAACCAGAAAGGCGGGGTGGGTAAAACCACTACCAGCGTCAATCTGGCCGCTTCACTGGCGGCTACCAAGCGCCGCGTTCTGCTGATCGACCTCGATCCACAGGGCAATGCCACCATGGGCTGCGGGGTGGACAAAAACGAGGTTGAGTACAGCGTCTACGACGTGCTGGTTGCCCACCGCGCCATTGCCGAGGCCGCCGTCACCGCGCCGGAAAGCGGTTTCGACGTGCTGCCCGCCAATCAGGACCTGACCGCTGCGGAAGTGGAACTGATCAATGAGATCGGCCGCGAATTTCGCCTGCGCGAAGCGCTGAGCGCGGTTGCCGAGCGCTACGACTACGTGCTGATCGACTGCCCGCCGTCGCTGAATATGCTCACCGTCAACGCCCTGGCGGCGGCCGACGGAGTGATTATCCCCATGCAGTGCGAGTACTACGCACTGGAAGGACTCAGCGCCCTGCTCAATACCGTCAACCGCGTCACCCAGCTGATCAACCCCGGCCTGCAGGTCGAGGGCATTTTGCGCACCATGTACGACGGTCGCAACAGCCTCACCAATCAGGTTACCGACGAGCTGCGCCACCACTTTGGCGACAAACTGTACAGCACGGTGATCCCGCGCAATGTGCGCCTGGCCGAGGCCCCCAGCCACGGCTTGCCCGTGCTCTACTACGACAAGCAATCCAAGGGTGCGCTGGCCTATCTGGCGCTGGCGGGTGAACTTCTGCGCCGCAGCCAGCAGCGCGACACGCCGTCGCAAGACAGTCAAAATAATAAACAGGTTGAGCAGATCAATGGCTAAAAAACGAGGCTTGGGACGCGGACTGGATGCACTGCTGGGCGCCTCGGCCCAACCGGTGGCGATCGCAGAAGTCGACACACCGCCCGCCGAACAGAGCAGCGGCGCGGTAGACGGCGAACTGCGCAATCTGCCGATCGAATTTTTGCAGCGCGGCAAATACCAGCCGCGTCGCGAAATGCCCGCCGAGGGTTTGGAAGAGCTGGCCGACTCGATTCGCTCCCAGGGCATTATGCAGCCCATTGTGGTGCGACCGGTGGCTGCCGACCGCTACGAAATTATCGCCGGTGAACGCCGCTGGCGCGCCAGCCAATTGGCCGGCCTGGACGCCGTGCCGGCGCTGATCCGCGAAGTGCCCGACGAAGCCGCCGCGGCCATGGCGCTGATCGAAAATCTGCAGCGCGAAGACCTCAACCCGATGGAAGAGGCCCAGGCACTGGTGCGTCTGCAGCGCGAATTTGAACTTACCCACGCCGAAATTGCCGGTCTGGTGGGCAAGTCGCGCACCACCATTACCAACCTGCTGCGCCTCACCGGCCTGCGCGAAGACGTGCAAATTCTGCTGGAAAACGGCGATATCGAAATGGGCCACGGCCGCGCGCTGCTGGGTCTGCCCGCCGAGCAGCAGAGCAGCGCTGCCGCCACCGTGGTCAGCCGCGGCCTGTCGGTGCGCCAGACCGAAGCGCTGGTGCGACGTATGGTCGACGAGGCGCAGAGCCCCGGCAAAGCAGTGCCGCGTTTAGACCCCGATATTCAACAACTGCAGAATGCCCTGTCGGAAAAAGTCGGCTCGCCAGTGCAGATCCAGCACGGCGCCAAAGGCCGCGGCAAACTGACCATCAAATACAGCAGCCTGGACGAATTGGACGGCATTCTCGCCCATATCAAATAGCCTATCTGGTGGCTGCTGTGCGGTTACGCTACTGTATCTGGTAGCTAGCCGCTAGTCAGCCCAGGCCGCTGGCGCTAAATTCCTGAAATTTATAGCGAATTGCGAAACGTGCTTATTGCCGACTTTGTCGGCATTCGCGGTAAATCGGTTGATCCTTAGCCAGCGACAACCTATAATTCGCCCCGCTTTTTAGACAAGCGAAAGATGCGTTGCGGCGGCAGGTGTTAAGGCGATGACAGCGACACAGAGGCGGCCGAAATCGGCACTCGACACAGTCAAACCGCCACTGCTGAAGATCTACAGCGCGCAGTGCATCGTACTGCTGGTCGCGACCGGCATAGTGTTTTCAATCGACAGGGTGGCAGCTTATTCCCTGTTGATCGGTGGCTTGACCTCCGTTTTACCCAATGCGTATTTTGCGCGCCAGGTATTTCGTTACGCTGGCGCGGCCTATGCGCGACAGGTAACCGGCGCTTTTTACCGGGGCGAAACGGGGAAGTTTTTGGCGACGCTCGGGCTATTTGCCAGCGCGTTTGCTTTGGTCAAACCGCTTAACGAATTTGTCTTATTTGCGGCATATCTACTTGGTATGCTGCTGAACGCCTTGCTGGTGGCCGCGTTGAAAAATACCGGCGCAAGGTAAAAACCGATTTCTAAGTTTTGCAATGAGAGTGACACATGGCAGCTGAATCGCAGTCGACTGTTGGATATATCCAGCACCATCTAACCAATCTCACCTATGGCAAGCTCCCCGCTGGCTACGAGCGCCTCGACAGTGACGGACACGTCCACGAAGTGCTGGCGGAAGACACCTGGACACTGGCGCACAGTGGCCAAGAGGCTGCCGACATGGGCTTTATGGCTATTCACGTCGACTCCATGCTGTGGTCAGTCGGTCTGGGTTTCCTGTTCCTGCTGATTTTTTCCCGCATCGCCAAGCGCGCCCACAGCGGTATTCCGCGCGGTGCACAAAACGCTGTTGAAATGATCATCGGCTTTATCGACCAAACGGTTAAAGACGGCTTCCACTACAAAAATGCCATGATCGCGCCGATGGCACTGACCATTTTCATGTGGATTCTGTTGATGAACACCATGGACCTGGTGCCGGTCGACTGGATTCCCGCCTTTATGGCCTGGGCCACTGGCGACCCGCACTTCTTCTTTAAAGTGGTGCCGACCACCGATCCCAATGTTACCTTGGGCATGGGCTTCACCATCTTTGGCCTGATGATCTACTTCACCATCGCCAAAAAAGGCTTTATGGGTTTTGTTAAAGAACTGACCCTGCACCCTTTCCACCACCCCAAGTGGTACGTGAATATTTTGCTGGTGCCGATCAACTTCGCACTCGAAGCGATCTCTTGGATCTCCAAGCCGATCTCGCTGGGTCTGCGACTGTTCGGCAACATGTACGCCGGTGAGATGATCTTTATTTTGATCGCCACCATGTTCGGCGCTGGACTGATTTTGGGACTTTTCGCAGGTGTATTGCAGTGGGCGTGGGCAGTATTCCACATCCTCGTTATTACTCTGCAGGCTTTCGTCTTCATGGTACTGACCATTGTCTACATGGCAACGGCGCACCAA
>JBFKEA010000243.1:0-3857 GCA_041619375.1 Spongiibacter sp.
CAAGCGCATTCAGGAACGGGCGTGGACCTCGCCGATCTGGTATTCGCCGGCAGCTGGCCAATAGCCAGTCTGCTCCGGGCAGCGAGCGCCGGCAAGGATATTCAGAACGCTTGCGCGGTCGCTACTCGCTCGTCCAAGCTCTACTCGCCGTGCAGCGGCGCCTCTATGGCCGCAGCTCGATACTCTCGGGGAGAAACGCCCGTCCAGCGCTTAAAGGCCCGGGTAAAACTCGAGGTGTCGGCAAAGCCGAGCAGATAGGTAATGTCGCTCACGGTGTACTGCTTATCCGCCATATACGACAGGGCCAAGTCACAGCGGGTATCGTTTAAAATGGCCTTGTAGCTCGTCTCCTCGTCGCTGAGCTTGCGCTGCAAGTTACGCAGGCTCATGTTGAGCGAGCGCGCCAGCTCTTCTCGCGACGGCACCCCCATCGGCAACTGTTCCACCAGCACGGCGTGCACCCGATCTGCAATCGTCTGACACTGATGGCCGGCAAGGTAGTCGGCCAGTATTTTGTCATTGTGACGCGCCAGCTCGGCATTCGCCGAGGGCAGGGGAATATCCAAAACCTCGCCGGCAATATAGATCGCCGTTTCTGCCGCAGAAAAGTACAGGGGCGCGCGAAAAGTGGTCTCGAAGGCCTCACGTTCAGCGGGCGCGCTGCGGCGCAGGCAGACTTTTTGCGGTGAAAACTCCCGGTCATACAAGCTCCGGCAACCTCGGACGATAACCGCCAGCATCGCATCCAGGGCTTCGTCAGCGGGTTGCAGCACGCCCGGCAGCGGGTGAATAACAAATTTCGCCCCGCCTGGAACCGCGACAAATTCCAGCTCGGCGGCATCAGACACAATCTTAAAGTATCGCTCTATACGCTCAAAAAAATCCCTCAGGCTTGTGCTGGCCAGCAGGGAAAATCCCAGCGCGTGAAAGGTGGTCTGATTAATATTTTTCGCCACCAGCAGCCCGAGGTGAGCCTGGCCTGTCGCAGCCACGGCCAGGCGCCACAGGGCCGAGGTGTTGGCCAGCGGATAGCGAGCATTGGGATCATTGAGGGCGGCCATATCCAAACCCGCCTGTGCAAACAGCGGGGCGCCGTCAACACCGCCCTGCTGAAGCGTCATCTGTATGGCTTTAATCCAGCTGGCCAGGGAGGTGGCATTTCTTGGCATAGTGCGGTCTGTCTGTCGCATCCGGCTAAAAGTTTGGCGCGTTGGGGCCTGCACGGCCACCAAGGCAAGCCTATATTAGCAGCCATCTGTGCAATAAGGACAAACCGATGACAAACGCTACAACACTCGATCCGCGCCACAGCCCGCTGTCTGACGCAGAAAAAACCGCCCATATCCGCCGCACTGTGCTCGCTGCCGGAGAGGAATTGCGCGCACGCCACCCCTGGCTGCGACACCAGAGTGCCATAGGCGCCGGCATCATGTTGTTATCACTCACGGGTATGCTGGGCACCGCCTACTTATACTATCTGGATGTCGTCGCCTGGTACCTGTGCGTGCCGATTATCGCCATCTTCGCGTCGTTTATTCACGAGCTTGAACACGACCTGATTCACCAGATGTATTTTCGCAAACACCCGGCCATTAATAGCTTTATGCTGGTGCTGTGCTGGATCGCCCGGCCGAGTACCGTCAACCCGCTGCGCCGGCGCAAATTACACCTCCACCACCACAAGGTCTCGGGAACCGACTCCGACCTAGAGGAAAGGGGGATTACCAATGGCAGCCCCTGGGGACTGCGTCGCCTGCTGATGACCGGCGACAATATGCTGGCCGTTTATCTGCGGCCGCAGGAAACCTTGGATATGGTTAAAAAATTCATCGCTGCACAAAAGCCCGCCGACAGCAAAGCCTACAAGGCATTGGCTTGGGAACAGCGGTTGAGTTACCTCCCCCTCGGCAACCTGTACTACCTCGCCTGGCACGGTCTCATTGCCTATTACCTGGTCGCCAATATTGCCGCTGCCATCGGCAGCCCTCTGGCCCTGCCGGCCTGGGGAAGCTCATTATTGGAGGTGCTCAACTTCCTGGCGGTGACACTGATGCTGCCGAGCTTTCTGCGCACCTTTTGCATACATTTCATCAGCTCCAACATGCACTACTATGGCGACGTTGAAGCGGGCAATGTCATGCAGCAAACCCAGGTGCTAAACGCCTGGTATCTGCTGCCCTTCCAGCTATTTTGCTTTAACTTTGGCTCTACCCACGCCATCCACCACTTTGCCGTTAGGGAGCCGTTTTATATACGCCAGTGGACGGCCAGTACCGGCCATAAGGTGATGAGGGAAATGGGTGTGCGGTTTAATGACATGGCGACATTCCGCCGGGCCAACCGCTTTCACATGGCAACGGCGCCGACAGCGGACAGCTCAGCGGACGCCGCCGCCAGCTATTAAAGCGACTCACTAGGCGGACGCCACGGACGGCAACCGTCTAGCGAGTCGGGCGCTGTCCACCACAGAGAATATCGGTCACCACTTCGGTATCCATATATTCTTTCAGCTCGACGATCAGTCCGTCTTTAAAACGGAACAAAAAGTGGTAGTAGTTTCTATATTGCTGGCCAGAGCTGTGCAGGCCACAGCTCTCGGCCTCCATCGCCACGCGATCGCCCTCGGCGGTGGTGGCGTGGACGGTAAAACGCAGCCCGTCGGGAAAGGCATCCAGCACCCCAACGGCGGAACTGGCAATTTGTTGAAGATTGTAGTGGCCGGAGATCAGTGTATTGCCCGAGGTCCACAGCATCGCCTCGGGATGGTAGAGCGCCAAAAAGCCCTCGGTATCCCCCGCTGACAAACGCTCAATAAAATCGATCGCCACACGGCGGTGGCGTTCACTCTGCTGACTATCCGCCATCGGCTTCCCCTGCTTCTTTTTTCAGTTTTGGCAACAAGCCCAACAGGGCCATGCGCATTTTCGAGGCGCGAGGGTAGCCGATGTATTGGGTGAGAAACAACACCGCCTCTTCCAGCTGCGCCTCATCCAACTCACCGCGCTTATAGGCCGATTGCGCCTGAATGGTAAAGGTCATGTCTTCGCCCTGGGCGGCAATCGCCCCCAGCAATAACAAGCGGCGATCGCGAATACTCAGGGTATCGTTGTCCCACAAATCGCCAAACAAGGAGCCCAGCATAAAATCAAAAAAACGATCTTGGCCCTCTGCCGGCGGCTCCGGCAGGGCGTTGCAATACACCTCTTTAAACTTGTCGACGCCGCGCTGGCGTTTACTGTCAGTCATAACTCCTCCTACACCCGCATGAACTGACCACCGTCCACATTGAGCACATGGCCGGTAATCCACGACGCCTTTTCAGACAACAAAAACAGCGCAGCATCAGCCATATCGTCGGGAGTCCCCAGACGGCTGAGCGGCATCTGTTTGACCAACTCGTCGGCGTAATCACCGGCGGTATTGCGCAGGCCCTGAGTTTCGGTCGGGCCCGGTGCGATGGCATTGATACGAATCTTGCGCCAGCCCAGCTCGCGGGCCAGCGAACAGGTCAAACCGTTGAGGGCGAGCTTGGCCACGCCGTAGAAACCAATATTCATCCACGCCGCGGTCGACGACTGATTCAGAATGGCACTGCCCTCGGGCATATGCGGCACACAGGCGCGCGCCATTAGCAGGCTGCCGTGGACATTGACCCGCATAAACTTTTCCAGGTAGTCCATGTCGACATTCAGATAGCCTTCAATTTTCATGTCGCCAAAAATCGCCGCGTTATTGATCAGAAAATCAATGCGACCGTAGGCGGCCTTGGCCGCTGCCGCGCAGGCCAGGCAGGAGTCCTCGTCACCGACATCGGTGCGCACAAACAGCGCCTCGCCGCCCTGCTCGCGAAGCTCGGC
>JBFKEA010000244.1:0-3840 GCA_041619375.1 Spongiibacter sp.
CGCAAGGAGGTCGCGGATTTTTGGGGCGTAGATGAAGGGTTTTTCCCGGCTAAACGCGGCCTGCAGCAAACCGATATTTTCCCGGCGATCGAGTCCGGCGAAATCAAGGCGCTGTGGATTGTTGCCACCAACCCCTTGACCTCGATGCCCAATCAGCCGCGAATTAAAAAGGCGCTGGAAAAACTCGAGTTTATGGTGGTGCAAGACGGCTATCAGGATTGCGAAACCGTCGATTTTGCCCATGTGTATCTGCCCGCCGCCGTGTGGGGTGAGAAGGAGGGCGTGCAGACGAATACTGAAAGGCGCGTCAACCTGGTGCGTAAATTCACCGCACCGCCAGGCGATGCCAAGGCGGACCACTGGATCTTTACTCAGTTGGCCAAGCGTTTTGAGCGCGGCCGGCAAGTGAATTTTCCGGAGACGACATCGGAAATTTTCGACGAGATGAAGCAGTTGTCGAAAGGGCGCGGCCGCAACCTCGATATTTCCGGTATGAGTCACGACCTGATTGAAGAGCAGCGCGGCATCCAGTGGCCGATGCGCGAGGGTGACGACAGCGGCAGCCCGCGGCTGTATAGCGATGGTGTGTACCCCACGCCCAATGGTCGCGCCAACCTTTTGGCGATGGACTATATCGAGGACAACGAGGTTCCCGATGAACAGTATCCATTCTGGATGAACAGTGGTCGTGTGGTAGAGCATTTCCACACCCGTACCAAGACCGGCAAAATCGGCAACCTCAACAAGTTTAGCCCCACGCCCTATATGGAAATGAACCCGGACTCGGCCAAAGCCTTTGGCGTGCGTCATCAGAGCTATGTTCGGCTGGTGTCGCGACGCGGCGATGCGGTGGTGATGGTTCAGCTCACCCAGCGGGTGCCGCGCAATATGCTGTTCATTCCCATGCATTATCACGATTGTGTAAACCGTCTGTCTCTGGGCCTGCTGGACCCCTATTCACGACAGCCTGCGTTTAAACAGTGCGCGGTGCGCATTGAACAGATCGATCAGAATGAAGCGGCGCGCTTGAATGTTGAACGCCGGGCGTTTTAACGCCACCCGCGGGCGCTGGGCGCCCGCATTGCGAACAAAAGGTTTTAGCTATGTGGAAAGTTAGAGACGACGAACCCCAATACGCCTTTCTGAAGGAGCCTTCGGTTCCCGAGGTTAATTATTACGAAGCGCCCATCGACCTGATTGCTCGCAGTGGCGGGGCCGTGCCGGCAGGGCGTGAGATGTTTATCAATGAAGAGCCGGGGGTGGGCAACAACCCCAACCGCAATAAACAGCACGCTTTTCATTTTACTGCGGATAACTGCATAGGCTGTCACGCCTGTGAAGCGGCCTGCAGCGAGAAGAACGACAACCCGGCGCATATCAGCTTTCGCTCGGTGGGCTATGTCGAGGGTGGCAGCTACCCCGACTTTAAGCGCATGAATATTTCCATGGCCTGTAACCACTGCGACGACCCGGTGTGTTTGAAGGGCTGCCCGACCCGCGCTTACACCAAACACGTTGAGTATGGCGCGGTATTGCAAGACCCGGAAACCTGCTTCGGCTGTGGTTATTGCACCTGGGTGTGTCCCTACAATGCCCCCCAGCTCGACCCAATTAAGGGGCAGGTCAGCAAATGTAATATGTGTGTCGACCGCCTAGAGGTCAATCTCAAGCCTGCCTGTGTGTCAGCCTGTCTGGGTAATGCTTTGAACTTTGGTGTGGTTGAAGACCTGCCGGAAAATCGCGAACAGGCTAAGTTAAGCATCCCCGGTTTCCCCGACCCGGAGATTACCCACCCGAATATTCGCTTTCAGCAAACCAAGGGGATGCCGGATGAGGTGACCCGCACCGATGGCATGCCGGTGAAGTACCACAAAGACGAGGACGGTCAGTACCGTCCTGTTGTCGACCAGAAAAAAGGCGTCGAGAAGAAATGGAGCATCGGCAAGCTCAGCTCGCGTGAAAACCCGCTGGTGATTTTTACGTTGGTCAGTCAAACCTCCCTGGGCGCTTTTTTCCTCAGCGCCCTGGGCAGGGCCTTGGGTATCGATGCCGCAGTCGCCTTTCGCGAGTCGGTGATGTATGTGCCGTTTATGGCGGTGGTGGTCGGCCTTGCCGGGTTGGGCATGCTGATGTCGGCCACTCACCTGGGTAAACCGATGCGCTTTTATCGCGGCTTTAATAACCTGCGCCACTCGCCGGTATGCCGCGAGGGCTTGGGTATGCTGCTGTACATGGTCTTTGCCGGCCTGCACACGCTGGCAGTGCTGCCGGACAACGCCGTGTTCCAGTCGCTGCTGGGCGACCGGGGTAGCTATCCCGTGGCGGCATCAAGCTTTAGTGTGCTGGCGCTGATCGCTGGTGCGGTGGGCCTGTACTATATGTACCGCTGCTACCGCATTCCCGCGCGGCCGTTTTGGAATCACTGGCAGACCGGTAGCAGTTTTGCCGGCACGGCTCTGGCGCTGGGCGCGCTGTTGACCCTGTGGTTTGCTGTGCCGACACTGAGCTACAGCGGTGCCGATGCTGCTGTCGCCAGCTTGCTGGGCCTCGGTGGTCTGGTGATTGCCGCAGCGGTCGTACTGGAAGGCTTCGGCCTGTGGCGCCACGCGGTGGCGATGAATCACGGCAATAACGAGGGCAGTGTTTCGCACTATATTCAGAGCACGGTGTTTGGTAAAAGCTATTTGCTGCGCAACGGCCTGCTGGCCTTGAGTGCGCTGCTGGCCCTGTGTATCGCCCTGTCTGGCAGTGAGCTGCTGTCACTGCTGCTGCTTGCTGTTCTTAGCCTGTCGCTGCTGATGACAGCACTTATCGGTCGCGCGCTGTTTTATGTGCTGGTGGTGCCGACCACCATGCCGGGTGCCTTTTTCTGGAAGAATAAGGACTTTGAAGAACACGCTCGCGATATTGGTCTGGCCAACCTTCCCCAGGTGGGCGTGGTTGCCGACCTGCACTGATGTCCTGCCAGCGCTGCCCAGGCAGCGCTATTTCGCCCTGTTGTAGTGAGGTCTTAGCGCGGTCCCAGTGACAGCGCTAGGATCATGCTCAATTCGCACAGTGGCCGGCCGCTGTCGGCCTGCATTTCGTTGAAGGCATCTTGTACTTTGCGCAGATCCCGCTTGGCGGTGATCTGTGTGCGGTCGACGATGCCCTCGGCACGCAGCGCCGTGCAGACATCGCGGCTGAGAATAAAACTGTCCTTGCCGACAAAGCGCAGAAAATATTGGCCGCTGTTACCACCCAGGCGACTGCCGTGTTTTTTAAGGTAGTCCCACAGGCCGATAATATCGTCGCTGGGCCATTCGGCGAGAAAGGCGCCGACACCACCGTGGCTTCGCTGCAGATCCAGAACAAAATGGGCATTGTCTTGTACTGCCCGCACCTTGCTGAGATTGCGAATAATACGGGTGTCGCTGGCCATCTCTTCAATTTGTTCGGCTGAGCGCGATGCCAGCCAAATGGGCAGGAAACCGTTAAATACCTGCTCAAACCCCGGCCATTTGTGCGTGACAACGCGCCATACAAAGCCGGCGCGAAATATACAGGCGGCCATTTCCGCTAGGTAGCGGTCATCGCTGGTAGCGCGTAATTGTTCCGCGCTGTGCGGAGTCGGCAGGCGCTCGGCCACGGCCTGCGGGCCACCGTGCTGGTCGAGGGCGCGTTGTAAGTAGCGCTGGTAAAGGCTGGGCATTAACTGGGTCTCCGGCAAATGGGCGGCCTCATGCAGACGGATGATTGGGCGTTGCCGAGTGCGGGGCTACCATGAGGCTGTTAATAATACTTAATCCGCCTGCACGACGCAGCCAATCTGCATTCACAGGCCCGATGCCGGAAAAACAA
>JBFKEA010000245.1:0-3812 GCA_041619375.1 Spongiibacter sp.
GGTAATAAAGATCTTGGTGCCGCTCACTTTATAGCTGCCGTCGGCCTGGGGCTCCGCCTTAGTACGGATCATTCCTAGGTCGGTGCCGGCATGGCTTTCGGTCAGACACATGGCGCCGGCCCACTTACCCGAATACATATTCGGCAGGTAGGTTTCTTTCAGCTCGTCAGAGGCGTGGTTATCAATCGCCAGCGCTGCGCCGGACGTCAGCGTCAGGTAAAGGCCCATGGCGATGTTTGACGAGTACAGCATTTCTTCAAACAGCAGCACCAGCATCTTCGGCATATTCTGGCCGCCGTAGTTGGGCTCGCCAGTCAGGCCACCCCAGCCACCATCAGCCAATTGCTTAAAGGCTTCCGGGTAACCCTTGGGCGTAGTCACCACACCGTCGGTCCACTTCACACCTTCTTCGTGGCCAGACTGGCTCAGCGGCGCAATCAGGTTTTCATTGATCTTGGCACTTTCTTCCAAAATCGCGTCGGCCAGCTCGCGGTTGACCTCTTCGGTACCGGGCATGCTCTGCCACAGCTGCTCGGCGTTAAATACTTCGTGCAATAAAAACTGCATATCGCGCAGCGGCGCTTTATATTCAGGCATTAGACACTCTCCACATTCTGTTCTAACCGGACAGCTCACCGTCGCGGCTTATACACAAACGCCCGCCATGGGGCGGGCGCTGCTCATTCAAGGTCAAAACTACAGCGAAAACGCCTCGGCCGGCATGGCCATCAGGCTATCCGCGCCATTGAGCATGGCCAGCTTGTGCGACTCGGTGCGCGGCAACAGGCGGTCGTAGTAGAACTGAGCCGTCTGCAGCTTGGCTTTGAGGAAGTCATCATCCGCTGCACCGTCAACGGCGACCGCGGCCATGCGCGCCCACATATAAGCCAGCGAGATATACCCTGAGTACATCAGGTAATCCACTGAGGCCGCACCGACTTCGTCGGGGTTTTGCATGGCCTTCTCGCCCAGCTTCATGGTGACCTCGCCCCACTCCTTATTGAGCTCGGCAAGCTTGCTAACAAAGCCGGCCATTTCCGGGCGGCTGGACTGCTCTTCACAGAACTTGTGAATGATCTTGGTGAATACTGCCAGCTGCTTGCCGCCAGAGCCCATCACCTTGCGACCCAGCAGGTCCAGCGCCTGAATACCGGTGGTGCCTTCATACAGGGTAGAAATACGCAGGTCGCGCACGATCTGCTCCATGCCCCACTCGGAAATATAGCCGTGGCCACCAAAGATCTGCATGCCGTAGTTGGCCGATTCCAGGCCCGTTTCGGTGACAAATGCCTTGGCGATGGGAGTCAGCAGCTCGGACAGCTCTTCGGCGTCTTTGCGCGCCTGCTCGTCGCCGCTGAAGTAGAACGTGTCGACCAATTGCGCCACCCAATAGATGAACGCGCGGCTGCCTTCGGCAAAGGCCTTCTGCGTGAGCAGCATGCGGCGCACATCGGGGTGAACGATCAGCGGATCAGCCGGGCCATCGGGGTTTTTCGGGCCGCTGAGTGAACGCATTTGCAAACGCTCACGGGCGTATTCCAGCGCGCCCTGGAACGAGGCCTCACCGGCAGACAAGCCCTGCAGAGCGGTGCCCAAGCGGGCCGAGTTCATCATATGGAACATGGCCTGCAAGCCGCGATTTTCTTCGCCGACCAAAAAGCCCTTGGCACCGTCGAAGTTCATCACACAGGTTGCCGAGGCTTTAATACCCATTTTGTGCTCGATGCTGCCACAGCTGACGCCATTGCGCTCGCCGATATTATTGTCGGCATCGGGCAGGAACTTCGGCACCAGAAACAGGGAGATCCCCTTAGTGCCCGCCGGCGCACCTTCGATGCGCGCCAGCACCAGATGGATGATGTTTTCCATCATGTCGTGCTCACCACCGGAGATAAAGATCTTGGTGCCAGTCACATTGTAGCTACCGTCGGCATTGGCCTCGGCCTTGGTGCGCAAAATGCCCAGATCGGAACCGCAGTGCGGCTCAGTCAGACACATGGTGCCGCCCCAGGTACCATCGGTCATTTTCGGCAGATAGGTGTTTTGCAGGTCTTCTGCGGCGTAGTTTTCCAGCAGGCGCGCCGCAGACTGCGACAGACCGGTGTACATACCCCAGGACCAGCAGCCCGAGCTGACCATCTCGGTCAGCACCAGACCCAGTGAATTGGGCAGACCCTGACCACCAAATTTCGGGTCGGCGGTCATTGACGGCCAACCGCCTTCGGCAAACTGCTGGTAGGCCTCTTTAAAGCCGGTGGGCGTTTTAACGCCGTCTTCCGACCACACGCAGCCTTCCTGATCGCCAACCTGGTTCAGCGGCGACAGCACATTTTCAGCGAATTTGGCCCCTTCAGCGACAATGGCATCCAACAGGTCTTCGCTGACTTCTTCACGGCCGGCCAGGCTGGCGAAGTGCGCATTGGCATCGAGTACATTTTTAAGTACGAAGTTGATATCGCGCAATGGCGCTTTATATTGCGGCATGATGAAACCTCACTTTAAGTAACTGCGAACGTATATCGCTGCAATGTTGACGGTGACAACTATATCGACTTATTTACGTTGCGCAAGACCGAAAAGATCAAAAATTCCTCTGAAAACCTACCAAAGCGCAGCAACTCCCCCATAAAATCAACTGCTTAAATGGCTTTTTTAGCACGCTAGGGGGATCTACGGATACTTTGCAAAAGTGCATACAAGGTAGGCTTGGCGCTAAAATCGCACACCAAAGATAGCTGAAATCTGATGAATTACCGCGCCCATGGTGACCACAAGCTGCACTATCACGGCAATATTGTGATCGCAGAATTGCACGGCTGCTGGAATGAACAGGCCGCACAGCGCTACGGCGCGGAAATTCGCCAGCACATTGACCTCCTGGGGGGCCGCCCCTGGTGCCGCGTGGTCGACCTCAGCCATTACGAACTGCACACCCCCGGAGTGCTAACCCTCGGCAAAGGCTTTGCGCGCTGGACCGCTGAAAATGGCTGTCTTTTTCACAGTTACATCTTTTCCAATTCTCTGCAGCGCTACACCGTCAAGCAAATGTTTACCGAACTGGCGCAACCCTACGGCGAAGCCAGCAATCTCGAGGAGGCGATGAGCCAGTGCCACGCCGCGCTCAACCGCTGCCAGCAGGCGCTATTGAGCCAATAGCGGCGTCAAATCGAGGTGGGGCACCAGCGCCACCGCCTGTGGACACGCGCCCAACGCCGGCACCACCCCCAGGCAGGGCGCCGGGATCAGCGCGCGCAAGGTCGCAAGATTTTCCTCAAAACACGCCATTTCAGCGTCCAGCTGATTCGCCACCCAACCCGCAATAGGCAGGCCATCATTGCGAATCGCCTCAACCGTCAGCAGCGCATGATTGATACAACCCAGCTTCATACCGACCACTAACACTACCGGCAACTGCAGCTCCACCGCCACGTCGGCCAGCGTTTCTCGCTGGTTTAACGGCACCCGCCAGCCACCCGCGCCCTCGACCAACAGCAGGTCGCTGGGGCGCATCATCGCGCCCCGGCAATAACCCGCCAACTGCGCCGCGCTCAGCCGACGGCCCGCGCGCTCGGCGGCAATATGCGGCGCAATCGGCTCGGCAAACACCATGGGGTTCACCTGCTCATAGGGCAGCGACTCGGACATGGCGGCCATTAACTGCAGGGCATCGCCGTTGCGCAACTGACCCTCGCAGTGCTCGGCACCGGCCGCCAGCGGCTTGAGGGCAATACTGCGCAGCCCGCGCGCCCGCGCCGCCTCAAGCAGACCACAGGCCACCAGCGTCTTGCCGGCATCGGTGTCGGTGCCGGCGA
>JBFKEA010000246.1:0-3776 GCA_041619375.1 Spongiibacter sp.
GCGCTGCGCAGCGACCCCGGGGAGACTGAGCAGCAAGCTCCCCTTGGCGGCGCGGCTGACAAATTCTCGCCGGGCAATAGTGTTGGGTTTGTCGAGCTTGCTCACGAGACTCCTTCGATGCCTTGTTAATCGCGCTCAGTTAATGTCCGGCGGTTTGGCTGATGTGGCTATAGACCCGGTGATTGCCGTCGCGGCTCAGTAGCATGACATCATAGTCTTGGTGGCGGTCTCCCATTTCCATGCCGGGGCTGCCAATGGGCATGCCGGGCACGGCCAGGCCGTAGGCATCGGCGGGAGGGTTGGCTAAAAATTGCTGAATGACCTTGGCGGGAATATGGCCTTCGAACACATAGTTACCGCTGCGGCCGGTATGACAGGACTGCAGCTCGGCGGGGATTCCCAGTTGTTGCTTAATGCTTGCCATATCTGCAGTGTTGACACTGCGGCCGTCGAAACCATTGCGGTTTAAATGCTCGACCCATTTGCCGCAGCAGCCGCACTGTGGCGATTTGAAGATCTCCATTTGTGGTGTGGCCGACTCGGCAAAACTGCTCTGCTGTCCGAGACTCAGGCCGAGAGCGAGCGCGGTGTTGAAAAATAAGTGCCGAAATTTCATAAGCTTGTCCTATGTTAGAGCTGGGCAGCGGGCACCGGTTTTGACGCGTTCCGGGGCACGCAGCTTGGGGCAGTCAGTTGGGCTGGTAACGATGTATTAGCTGTCATGTCACACGAGGACATGTCCGGCTAATGGCTGATGCCTGCAGTGTAGCAACGCCATTTGTCGTTGGCAGCCCTTGTACGACTGCAGTTAGATGTTAACTGTAAAGCCTTGAGTTAAGTCCGGGGTCAATAGCGCCGGGCAATGGCGGCTCGGCCAGCGCCCCTGGCCGTTTATAAACTGGAATAATCGGCCGGTCTGCGGCAGGGTCTGTGCTGGCAAAGTACAGAAACAAAAAGTACAAAAACAAAAGGAAAGCGCGATGAAGCGATACCTATTAGTGCTGCTGTTGCTCGGCGGTTGTGTAGAGCGCCCCGAGGTGATCAGCGACTGTCGCAGCATCGGTGAACGCGAAGCGCTCTGCGGCTGGCAAAAACCGGAAGACATGGAGCTGCTGGCAAATGGCGAGCATATTATCGTCAGCCAGATGGCGGCGGGCCACGGCCGGGTAGCGGGATCATTAGCGGGGCTGGATGTGGGGAGTGGCGAGCGCCGGCGGCTGTCGTGGTCGGGCGCTACCCGGGAGTCGGGGTGGGGAGAGGCGCAGTGTGGCGCGCCTGACGCCGCGGTTTTTGCTCCCCACGGTATTCACCTGTCATTGCGCGGCGATGGTCGCCAGCAGCTTTTGGTGGTGAATCACGGTGGTCGTGAATCGGTGGAGTTTTTTGAGGTCGTCGCCGAGCCGGCCGGCCCGGCGCTGCTGTGGCGGGGTTGTGTGTTGCCGCCGGACGACAGTTTCTTAAATGACGTGGTGGCGCTGCCCGAGGGCGGCTTTATGGCCACCCATATGTACAGCCGTGGCGATGCGCCGGTTGGCAGCCTGGGCTGGCAGGAAATGACCGCGCTGGCGGGTTTTAACCCCGGCCATATTGTCCACTGGGATGGTCGACAGTTTCGCCGATTGCCGGGGTTTAGCGGCGACTACCCCAATGGCATTCAGATCTCGGCCGACGGCGAGACGCTGTTTGTGAATCTGTGGGCGGGGTCTAAACTGCTGAAGCTGGCGCGCCGCAGTGGCAAGGTGCTGGCGGAGCTGGAGATTCCCCACCCAGATAACAGTCAGTGGGACGGCCGCGGTAAATTGCTGGTCGCGAGCCACAACTTTAGCCTGGGTGACTTTATGGTGTGCCCTGACATCGAACAGGGTGCCTGTCCCGCCGCTTTCGAGATTGTCGAAGTCGACCCAGAAACCCTGCAAAGTCGCGCGCTGCTGACCATTTCGGGGCCGCCGATGGGCGCGGGCACCGTGGCGCAGCGCGTCGGCGATATGCTGTATGTGGGATCTTTTATCGGCGATCGAATTTTGCGACTGCCGTATCCCGAGTAATAGCCTGCGAAATTGGTTAAAACTCGTTCAATATCAGGATTTTTAAGCTTTTTTTTAAAATCCCGTTGACAGCCAAAAGCGCCTTGAATATAGTACGCCACCTCGACGCGCTCGTAGCTCAGCTGGATAGAGTACCTGGCTACGAACCAGGCGGTCGGAGGTTCGAATCCTCCCGAGCGCGCCACTATTTAAAAACCCGGCACTACTTTTAGTAGCGCCGGGTTTTTTTATGTCTGAAATTTGTCGATGTAGATCAAATGTACTGAACCCGCGGCGATTGAACGCGGTGGTGATGTAAGCAGGGGTATAAGCACTGACTCAGGCCCGAGTCAGTGCTGGTAGGGTAGTTATTACTTGCTGAGCAAGCCGATCATTAGCTGTGAGCTGATAAAGCAAAATAGAAAGAAGATCGCCATGGCGGTAACGCCGGCCATGATCAGTGGCATGGGGTTCGTTTCGGCTAGGTCGAGTAGCCGTTTTTGCCCCGAGCGATTTTGCAGGGCGAACATTAGTGACAGCGCCTGTTTGAAAACCTCAAAGAAACTTAGCGGTTTTTCTGCGCCCGCGGCCGGTGTTTTGCCATCGTCAATTTTGCTCATCATAAAGTCCTGATTCTTGTTTGCGGCTGTGCATGACTGCCGCCGATACACAGCGAGTATGCTAGCGCCTCTGCAGTAAAACCAACAGGTGCAGATGGCGCGAAAAACACCGTATCAGATGGCGGCCCGCCCGGGCGGGAGAGGAGTATGTCGTCCTAAAGTTCCGCGACTAAACGGCCGAGTGTCTGCATGGCGCGGTCGATGTCTACACTCCAGGGCTTGCCGTAGTTGAGGCGAATACAGTGCCTAAAGGCGCGCCTGGCGGAAAAGATTGGGCCCGGTGCAATGCTGATGTTGTGGATTCTGGCGACGTGGAAGAGCTTTAGTGAGTCGACGTTTGGCGGCAGCTCTAACCATAAAAAATAGCCGCCATCGGCTGTCGTGTAGCGGCAATCACCGGGGAAGTAGCGCGTGATCGCCGCAATCATTTGTTGCTGCTGGGTTTTTAGGCTGTGGCGCAATTTGCGCAGGTGGCGGTCGTAGCCACCGTGCTGCAGGTAGTCGGCAATGGCGGCTTGTGCCGGCAGCGAGGCCGACAGCGTGGTCATCAGTTTTAGGCGCTCGACCTGCTGGGCAAAGCGCCCGGCGCAGGTCCAGCCGACTCGGTAGCCGGGTGCCAGACTTTTTGAAAACGATCCGCAGTGCATTACCCATCCCTGGCGATCGAAGGCCTTTGCCGGTTTTACTGGGCGCGGGCCGAAATACAGTTCGCTGTAAACGTCGTCTTCAATTAATGGCACTTGTTGCTGTGTCAGCAGCTCGACGAGGGCTTGCTTGTCGGCCTCGGCAAGGGTGGTGCCCAAGGGGTTTTGAAAGCTGGTCATAAACCAGCAGGCCTTTATCGGATATTTTTCCAGTGCCCGCCGTAGAAACGGCAGGTCGAGGTTGCCCTGGCTGTCGACGGGAATTTCGATGGCGTTAAGTTGCAGCCTTTCAAGCGCTTGCAGGGGGGCGTAAAACGCCGGAGCCTGCACGGCCACAAAGTCGCCGGCCTGGGTCACGGCCTGTAGGCACAGGTTTAGGCCCTCTAGGGCGCCGTTCGTGATGATCAGCTCATTGGGGGTGGTCGGGACATTGGCGAGGGTGTAGCGCTGGATAATTTGCCGGCGCAGGTCGCGATGGCCCTGGGGCA
>JBFKEA010000247.1:0-3767 GCA_041619375.1 Spongiibacter sp.
ACGTGACCTGCAGAGTGCGCTGCGTCGCGGCAGCGAGTGGAGCAACCCGCTGCTGTTCTTTGTCATGGTGTGCAGTTTGTTTCCCCTGGGAATTGGGCCGGAGCGCCAGCAACTTGCAGTGCTGGCGCCGGGCATTATTTGGGTGGTGGCACTGCTGGCATCGATGATGGCCAGTGACGGTGTGTTTCGCAGTGACTACGACGACGCCACACTGGAGCAACTGCTGTTAAGCCCACTGCCGCTATACCCGCTGGTGCTGGCTAAAACTCTGGCGCACTGGCTGGTGAGCGGCCTGCCACTGAGCCTGTTGTCACCGCTGTTGGCGACGATCTTGCAGCTGCCTGCGGCCGGCTTTGGCGTGCTGCTGGTCAGTTTGTTGTTGGGAACAGCGGTGCTCAGCTTTATCGGTGCTATTGGTGCGGCGCTGACGGTGGGGCTGCGCCGGGGCGGCTTATTATTGTCGTTGATTGTACTGCCTCTCTATATCCCCGTACTTATTTTTGGCAGCGCCGCAGTGAAAAATGTGATCGACGGGGCGGCGTATTTGCCGTCACTAGCCGTGCTGGCGGCGTTACTGATGTTGGCTTTGGCTCTGGCGCCGTTGGCAATTGCCGGCGCATTGCGCATTAGCGTCGATCAGTAAATGCCGATGGATTTATTAATAGGAAGATTCGATTTTGGCTAATTGGCAGTGGTTTCACAAATGGGGCTCGCCGCGCTGGTTTTATTACCTAAGTGGTCGGCTGCTGCCCTGGCTGGCGGTGCCGGCACTGTTATTGTTGGTTGGCGGTTGTATCTGGGGGCTGGCTTTTGTGCCCGCGGATTTTAAGCAGGGCAATAGTTTTCGCATTATTTATATCCATGTGCCCGCCGCAGCGGTGGCCATGGGTGGTTATATGTTGATGGCTGTTGCGGCGGCGGTGCACCTGATTTGGCGGATGAAGTTAGCCGCAATTGTAATGAAATCGGCAGCACCGATCGGTGCGGCGCTGACCTTTCTGGCGCTGTTTACCGGTGCGGTGTGGGGCAAACCGACCTGGGGCACATGGTGGGTATGGGACGCGCGGATTACCTCGGTGCTGATTCTGTTCTTCCTGTATTTGGGGCTGATTGCGCTGCATCAGGCCTTTGAAAATCGCGATGCGGCGGCACGTGCCTGCGCGGTATTGGCGATAGTTGGCGCGGTGAACATTCCTATTATTTATTGGTCAGTGGAGTGGTGGTACAGCTTGCACCAGCCGGCAAGTATTAAATTTGTTGGCGAGTCGACCATTCACCCCACGATGCTGCGCCCACTAATGGCTACGCTCAGCGGCATGTATCTGTTCTTTGGCTGGGTGCTGCTGTTATTTGTCCGCGCTGAAATCCTCGAGCGCGAACGCAACACCCGCTGGGCGCAAGAGTTGCTTGGCGGCGATGTCCGCGGAGGTTGATATGGTATTTTCAAGCCTGAGTGAGCTTTGGCAGATGGCGGGGCACGGGCCCTATGTGTGGTCTAGTTTCGGTGTAAGCGCCCTGGTGTTGGCCGGGTTGCTACTCGAGTCGCTGCGTCGCAATCGCGCGGCCCGCGCCTTGGTGGCGTCGGCGACTCGGCGTCGCAAAGCTGAACGCCAACACTTTTCACAGTAACGGAGGCTATATGGCCATGCACCCTTTGCGCAAGCAGCGTTTAGGCATCGTCATTTTTATCTTGCTGGCCAGCGCCGCTGCCGCGGCATTTTTGGGCTATGCACTGCGCGAAAATATTAACCTGTTTTACCCGCCTGCCGACTTGGCCGCCGGTAAGGCACCGGTGGATAAGAAAATCCGCGCCGGCGGTATGGTCGAAGAGGGCTCGGTGCAGCGTGCTGAGGACAGCTTGAAACTGCGTTTTCGCGTGACTGACTACAGCGCCAGCATTGAGGTTGCCTATGAGGGCATACTGCCGGACTTGTTCGCCGAGGGAGAGGGCGTGGTCGTGACCGGGCGCTTGGCCGCCGATGGTGTGTTTTACGCCGACGAGGTACTGGCCAAGCACGATGAAAATTATATGCCGCCAGAAGTGAGTGCCGCGCTGAAACAGTCGGCGGAGGCGCGCGGTGATGACGCCGCCGGGGTTGGGGAGTATGACGGCTCGTGATCGTTGAACTGGGGCATTTCGCGCTCATTCTTGGCTTGGGCTTCGCACTGCTGCTGGCAGTAGTGCCGATGGTGGGGGTGTGGCGTGGTGATCGCGGTGCGATGGCTGCGGGGGGGACACTGGCGATTGCTCAGTGTCTGTTTAGCAGTGTGGCTATCGCTTGCTTGTTCTACGCGTTTCTCAGCGACGATTTTTCTGTAAATATTGTCGCTGCACAATCGAATTCGAAGCTGCCTAGCGCTTACAAATTCAGTGCGCTGTGGGGCGGGCACGAGGGCTCTCTGCTGCTATGGATAGAGATTCTAGCCTTGTGGACGATGGCCGTTGCGGTATTTTCCCGACAGTTGCCGCTGGATATATTGGCTCGGGTTCTGTCGGTGATGGGAATGGTCGCCGTGGGCTTTTTCAGCTTTGCGCTGTTTACCTCCAATCCCTTTGCTCGCAATGTGATTAACCCGCCCGCAGATGGTCAGGACTTAAACCCGCTGCTGCAAGACCCCGGCATGGTGATACATCCGCCGATGTTGTACATCGGCTATGTCGGGTTTTCAGTGGCCTTTGCTTTTGCTATTGCCGCGCTGCTCAGTGGGCGAATGGATGCCAGCTGGGCGCGCTGGTCGCGGCCGTGGACAAATATTGCCTGGCTGTTCCTGACTATCGGCATAACTCTGGGTAGCTGGTGGGCCTATTACGAGCTGGGTTGGGGCGGCTGGTGGTTTTGGGATCCAGTAGAAAACGCGTCATTTATGCCGTGGTTAGTCGGAACCGCGCTGATTCACTCACTGGCGGTGACGGAAAAGCGTGGCATTTTTAAATCATGGACCTTGCTGCTGGCAATATTCGCTTTTTCACTGAGCTTGCTGGGAACCTTTTTGGTGCGCTCAGGGGTGTTGACCTCGGTGCACGCGTTTGCGGCCGACCCGACCCGCGGGATGTTCATTTTGGGCTTTTTGTCGCTGGTAGTGGGCGGTTCACTGACCCTCTACGCCTTTAAGGCACCTAGCCAGAGCCGCGCCAAGCCCTTTGAGCTGCTGTCTAGAGAAGCGCTGTTGCTGGCCAACAATATTTTGTTAATCGTCGCGGCCCTAACCGTGCTGCTAGGTACCTTGTTTCCATTGATTATGGATTTCGCCGGCCTGGGGAAATACTCGGTTGGACCGCCGTATTTCAACGCTCTTTTCGTACCGATTAGTTGCCTGACGGCAATTCTGGTCGGCATCGGCCCGAGCACCCAATGGAAGCGCGGCAACAGCAGCCGCTGGCTGTCAGCCATGTTGGGCGCACTGCTCGCTTCGCTGCTGTTGGGGTTGACCCTGCCGTGGCTGTACGGCGGCCAATTTCACCTTGCTGCGAGTGTGGGCGGTTTGCTGTTTGTGTGGATTGTAGCGACAACACTGGTGAATCTTCGCGATAAAGTCCGCAATGCACGCTCCCTGGTCGCCGGTCTGAGACGTTTGACGCCGTCATATTACGGTATGGTTACTGCGCATCTGGGGCTGGCTGCGGCGATTCTCGGTGTGGCCATGGTCAGCAGTTTTAACGATGAGCGAGATCTGCGTATGACGGTTGGCGAGAGCACCGAGACGGCGTTTGGCTATCGCGTGGTCTTTGAAGATATTCAGCCGATAAGCGGCCCCAATTACCAGGG
>JBFKEA010000248.1:0-3757 GCA_041619375.1 Spongiibacter sp.
AAATGCACGACTGTCTGGAGCGCGGGGCTGCCGATTGGCTGTCCGCGGTGCAGTATCTGGATATTAAGCACTATTTGCCGCTGGATATTCTCACCAAGGTGGACCGGATGAGTATGGCGAATTCGCTGGAGGCGCGTGTGCCGTTGCTGGACCACAAACTGGTCGAGTTTGCCGCGACGATACCCGCCCACTTGCGACTGCGCGATGGCAGCACTAAACATATTTTTAAAAGTGCGATGCGCGGTATTTTGCCGGACGCCATTATTGACCGCAAAAAACAGGGTTTCGCAATTCCGCTGGGGAACTGGTTTCGCAACGGGCTAGACAGTTATGTCGCCGATTTATTGCTCTCGCCGAGCAGTCGGGCGCGGAATATTTTCGATGCCGAATACATCGAGAAGCTGCTGTTGCTACACCATCGTGGCAGGCAGTTAGATTTGCAGCTGTGGACCTTAATCTCCTTTGAACTGTGGTGCCGCACCTTTCTTGACCGCCCGGTGACTTGCGGACAAATTCCTGCCAATGTCGCGGCGCCAGGCCGTGGTGATTTTCCATCACCCTCAGTGTTATCACTGCCATGACTGCTTCTGCGGCGGCGCCGAAAGTCGCCATTGTTGCACCCAGCTTGGCGATATTGGGTGGCCAGGGTGTTCAGGCCCGCAGCTTGATCGACGCGCTGGCCGGCGAGGGAGTTGCGGTGACTTTCGTGGCCGTTAATCCGCAATTCCCGCGGGGGCTGCACTGGCTGCGGCGCGTACCAGTGCTGCGCACACTGTTCAATCAATGCCTTTACTTTGTCGGCTTGCGACGCCTGCGCAGCGTCGACGTTGTGCATGTGTTTTGCGCTGCTTACTGGTCGTTTGTGCTGGCACCGGTGCCGGCGCTGTTAGCCGCGCGGCTGTTTGGCAAACGGCTGATCTTGAACTATCACAGTGGCGAGGCCGACGATCACCTGCGCAACTGGGGCCTGTGGGTGCACCCGTGGCTGCGTTGGGCGGATGAAATTGTGGTGCCGTCGAGCTATCTGCAACAGGTGTTTGCCGAGTATGGTTATCGCTCGACAGTGGTGCGCAATATTATTGATATTTCTGCCTTTGCCTATCGCCCGCGCGAACACATCGCGCCGCAGATATTGTCGAACAGAAACCTAGAGCGCCACTACGGTGTCGACATTACCCTGCAGGCGTTTGCCCTGGTTAAACAGCAGCGCAGTGATGCTCGGTTGACTGTCGCCGGGTATGGCAGCGAGCGCGACAGACTAAAGCGCTGGGTGCATAAGCAGGGCCTCACCGGAGTAGCCTTTGTCGGGCGCGTTGAGCCTGGTGATATGCCGCAGCTCTATGCGCAGGCCGATATTTTTGTCAATGCTTCGCTGATCGACAATCAGCCGCTGTCGATACTCGAAGCCTTCGCCGCAGGCCTGCCGGTGATCTCGACGCCCACCGGCGATATTCCGGCGATGCTAGAACACGGTCGGCTCGGGACTCTGGTGCCGCAGGGCGACGCCGAGGCGCTGGCCGCCGCTATGCTTGGTGTGTTGGCTCAGCCTGATGCTGCGCTGCGGGCTGCGCGCGCCGCGCGCCAAGCCTTAAGCCTTTACAGCTGGGAAACCATTGGCAGCCAATGGTTGCTGGTCTACAGCCGCGTTGCCCGCGGCGATTCGCAACGTCAGTCCGACTCCAAACACTCTGCAGATAGCCGCCGCGATGAACCTACAGCGCATCTTTAATATGGGCCCGGCGGAGTGGCTGTTTCGCGGCCGCCAGGAAGCCTGCAAGGCATTGGGCTTGCTGAGTGCAGCCGTGGCCGTGCCGTCGCGGAAGCCGCGGCGCTGCACCTTTGATCGACGCGCCTGTGCCCCGCAGTTATTGGCGGCCATCGCCCGTCAGGAGAACTACGGTGATCACGTCTCGGCAGCGCTGCTTAAACAGGGGCTTAGCGATCACATGGGCGAGCGCTTCTTTAGCCCGGTCAATCGTCAGTTGCTGCAAGCCTGTGCGCGTGTCGACGACCGTTATGCCGAGCAGGTGGTCGCAGACGCCGACGCTGTGTGCCGCGGTGAGTTTGACATCTTGGGCTACGGAAAAATGTCCTTTGGCAATCCGGTGAACTGGCAGCTCGACCCCTTGTCGGGCCGAGAATCTGCCAGCATCCACTGGAGCCGCATCGATCCATTGGCGGTCGATCGCGTGGGTGATAGCAAGGTGGTTTGGGAATTAAACCGCCACCAGTGGCTGCTGGATTTGGGGCAGGCCTATCAGCTGAGCGGCGACGAGCGTTATGCCCAGTGCTTTGTCGCCTTGTTGTCGCAGTGGATGGAGCGCAACCCCGTGGGTGTGGGTATCAATTGGAGCAGTGCCTTGGAAGCGGCAATGCGCTTGATCACCTGGTGCTGGGCACTTCGCTTGTTCCGCGATTCGCCGTCGCTAACGACCGATTTTTTCCTGACCATGCTGGCGTGGATCCAGAGCCACGCGCAGTTTGTCATGCGTAATTTGTCGCGATATTTCTCGCCGAATACCCATTTGACGGTCGAGGCGCTGGCGTTGTTTTACGCTGGAACCCTGCTGCCAGAGTTACGGGGCGCCGCGCGTTGGCAAAAATTGGGTAGCCAGATTTTATGCGAAGAGATTGAAAAGCAAGTGCTGGCCGACGGCGTGTACTTTGAGCAATCGACACGCTACCAATACTACACCGTGGAAATTTACCTGCATTTCCTCATCTTGTCGCAGCGGAACAAGCTGCCGGTAGCGCCGGCGATTCGCCAAGGTCTTGTCAAAATGTTGGAGTTTTTGCTGCACCTGCGGCGCCCGGATGGCAGCCTGCCGCAGATCGGTGATGCTGATGGCGGTTGGTTGCTACCCATTGTCAGGCGCGGCCCGGGCGACTATCAAAGTGTCTTTTCTACCGCGGCGGCGGTGTTTGGCGATCGTCGCTTCGCCTGGGCGGCGGGCAAGCTGGCGGTTGAAACACTGTGCTTGCTCGGCCTAACGGCGGAGAAGAAGTGGCAGGCATTACGCCCCAAGCCACCGCTGCCTGCGCCGCTGCACCATTTTCCGCACGGCGGCTATGTGGTAATGCGCAGTGGTTGGCAGCGCGATGACCACCAGCTTATTTTTGATACCGGGCCCCGCCAGGCGCAAACCAGCAGTGGCCACGACCACGCCGATCTGCTGAGTATTCAATGCAGTGCCTATGGCGAAAACTACCTGGTCGATCCCGGAACCTATTGCTATACGGCGGATTGTCGCTGGCGGGACTACTTTCGCAGCAGCCTCGCTCACAGCGCAGTGGTGATTGATGATCGCGGGCAGGCGGAACCCGACGGCCCATTTTCCTGGTGTGAACGTCCGCAGAGCCGCGGGCATCGGCTGGCCTCAGCCGTAGACACTTATAGCGCGGAATCCGACTACCAGAGTCAGGGGCTAAGCCACTGCCGCCGGGTGTTGTTTGTCGGTGGCGAATACTGGCTGGTTGTGGACGAGCTGACCGGCACAGGTAGGCACAGCGCCGAAATATGCTTTCAGTTTGCGCCGCTGCCGATGCAGTTTGTCGATGATGGCTGGTTGTGCGCAAGCGGTGAACACAGCCGCTTGTTCGTCAAGGCATTTTCCAGTTGCTCGCTGACTGGCAATGTTTTCACCGGCGAGCTGACGCCCGCGCGCGGTTGGCTTTCCCCCAATTATGGCCAGCGGGTGGCGGCACCCTCGCTGAGTTTTAGCGCCCGGTCCAGCTTGCCGATGCGGATAGTTACCGT
>JBFKEA010000249.1:0-3735 GCA_041619375.1 Spongiibacter sp.
ATGTGTGAGGAAGATTACAATGAGCGCGTCTGAGCAATTTCGGCCACTGTCGGTGGCGGTGCTGACGGTATCGGATAGTCGCGATGAAGCCAGTGACAGCTCCGGGCGCTACCTCTGTGAGGCCTTGGCGGAGGCCGGGCATCGCTGCGGCGACAAGCGTATTGTCAAAGACGATATTTATCAGATTCGCGCTGCGCTGTCGGCGTGGATTGCTGAGGTTGCGATTGACGCGGTGCTGGTGACCGGCGGCACGGGTTTTTCTGGGCGCGACTCAACTCCCGAAGCGGTTTCCGTACTGTTTGATAAGCATATCGAGGGCTTTGGCGAAGTGTTTCGGGCGGTGTCGTTTGATGAGATAGGTTCGTCCACTATTCAGTCGCGAGCGCTGGCGGGGTTTGCCAACAACACCGTTATTTTTTGTATGCCGGGCTCTACCGGAGCCTGCCGCACTGCTTGGACCCGGCTGATCTGTGAGCAACTCGACAGCCGCCATCGGCCCTGCAATTTTGTCGGGGTGCTAAACACTCGGCGCGCCGGGGTTTGACCGCAGTGCTGCGTGCGGTGGCCGAGGTACAGGCCGAATTACTGGCCGATGCCCAGCTATGCCGTGGTGAGAGCTGTGCGCTGATGGCCGCCAATGGTCGCATTCTTCGCGAGGATATTGTGGCGGCCTGCGACGTGCCTCCGGCCGATAACAGCGCGATGGACGGTTATGCGCTGCGCCTCGACGACCTGACGCCACAAGGATTGCTGCCGGTGAGCCAGCGTATCGCGGCGGGCCATCCTGCCAAACCTTTGGCGCCGGGAAGCGCCGCGCGCATTTTTACCGGCGCGGAGCTGCCGGCGGGGGCCGATTGCGTGGTTGCCCAAGAGGATTGCACGCTGGAGGGCGGGCAGCTCAGGGTGGCGATTGCTCCCCGCCTAGGTCAACATATTCGTCCGCGCGGCCAGGATATTGCCGCAGGCAGTGTCGTGGTTGCTGCTGGGCACCGGCTGTCAGCGGCGGATATTGGCTTGATGGCATCCGTCGGCGTGGCGCAGTGCACTGTGGCTCGCCGTCTTAAAGTGGCGCTGCTGTCAACGGGCGACGAGTTGCGCGAGCCGGGAGAGTTGCTCGGCGCGGCGCAAATTTACAATTCTAATCGACCGATGCTAATGGCACTGCTGCACAACCTTGGTTGTGAGGTTGTGGATCTGGGCATCGTTGCCGACACTGCGGCGGCAACCGCAGAGGCGCTTCGCCGCGCGTCCGAGCAGGCGGATATGGTGATCAGCAGTGGCGGGGTGTCGGTAGGCGAGGAGGACCACGTTAAGGCCCAGCTGGAGAAGCAGGGTAGACTGACACTGTGGAAGCTGGCGATAAAGCCGGGCAAACCACTGGCTTACGGCCGTCTTGGCGAGCGCCCGTTTTTTGGCTTGCCGGGCAATCCGGTGTCCAGCTTTGTTACTTTTTGCCTGTTGGTGCGGCCCTATATACTGGCTGTGATGGGGTGTCGTGCGCCGCTGCCGGCAATGCGGGTCGGACGCGCCAATTTTGACTGGCCGCGCGCCGGCAGTCGTCAGGAGTATCTGCGCGCTCAGGTGTCGGCGGATGGCGCGCTCAGTCTACATCCCCAGCAGAGCTCCGGTGCCTTGAGTTCGGTCGCCTGGTGCAATGCGCTGGCGGTGATTCCGCCGGGCACTACCCTGCGAACGGGGGACGCGCTGCACTACATTCCACTCAGCGAGTTGGGGGTCGGCTGACAGCCGCTGCAGAAATAAAAAAGCCCGCTAATAGCGGGCTTTTTTATTGGTGTGAGCCGCTGGCGCTCAGGCCGTGTAGCGGCTGAATACCAAGCTGGCGTTGGTGCCGCCAAAGCCGAAGCTATTCGACATGACGGTATTCAGAGTGACATTGTCGCGTTTCTCGGTGGCAATGGGGATGCCGGCGGCCTCGGGGTCGAGCTCGTCAATATTGGCCGAGGCGGCGATGAAGTTGTGCTTCATCATCAGCAGCGAAAAGATCGCCTCTTGAGCGCCGGTGGCGCCCAGCGAGTGGCCGGCCAGTGACTTAGTGGAGCCGATAACCGGGATGGGCTGGTCGCCATAAGCCTGCTTGATTGCTTTGAGCTCCTGCATATCGCCGGCGGGGGTGGAGGTGCCGTGGGAGTTGATGTAGTCAACGTCGCTGTTGACCCCCTGCAGGGCCAGCCGCATACAGCGGGCAGCACCTTCGCCACTGGGGGCGACCATGTCGTAGCCGTCGGAGGTGGCGCCGTAGCCGACCAGTTCACCGTAAATCTTGGCGCCGCGGGCTTTGGCGTGCTCGAGTTCTTCCAGAACCAGCATCGCGGCACCGCCAGCGATCACGAAGCCGTCGCGATGGGCGTCGTAGGGGCGTGAAGCCTTGTCTGGCGTGTCATTGTATTTGGTGGACAGCGCGCCCATGGCATCGAATAGGCAGCTCAGCGACCAGTGTTCTTCTTCGCCGCCGCCGGCAAAGATGACATCTTGCTTGCCGAGCTGAATGAGCTCGGCGGCGTTGCCAATGCAGTGTGCGCTGGTGGCGCAGGCCGATGAGATGGAGTAGTTCACGCCCTTGATTTTAAAAGGCGTTGCCAGACAGGCGGAGACCGTGCTGCCCATAGTCTGGGTGACGCGGTAGGGCCCTATGCGTTTAACGCCGCGCTCGCGCAAGGTGTCGGCGGATTCAATCAGGTTGGCCGAGGAGGCGCCGCCTGAGCCGGCAATGATGCCAGTGCGCTCATTGTCGATGTCCTTGTCTTCCAACCCTGAGTCGGCGATGGCTTCCTGCATGGCGATGTAGGAATAGGCGGCGGCATCGCCCATAAAGCGCAATTGCTTGCGGTCGATGCGCCCTTTTAGGTCAAGCCCCTTGATCGAGCCGGAGATATGGCTGCGAAAGCCCATCTCTTTGTAGGTCTCGTTGGCGGTGATGCCGGAATTGCCATTCTGCAGTGATGTCAGGGCCTGGCTGATATCGTTGCCGATGCTGGAGACGATCCCCATACCTGTAACAACAACACGTTTCATGTTTACCTCGCGGTTTTTGCTAGTTCTATCAGTGAGAGTGGTGTGCCGCTATGACTTGCGGCTTATTTAGGCAAAGCTGGCGTCGTCTTTAAACAGGCCGACTCGCAGGTCTTTAGCGGTGTAGATGACCTTGCCGTCTACCGCGACTTCGCCGTCGGCGATGCCCATTACCAGTTTGCGCTCGATCAGGCGCTTGAAATTAAGAGTGTAGGTGACGAGCTTGGTGTCTGGCAGGATTTGTCCGGTGAATTTGATTTCGCCGGCGCCCAGAGCACGGCCCTTGCCGTTATTGCCGCGCCAGCCGAGGTAGAAGCCAACCAGCTGCCACATGGCGTCCAGGCCCAGGCAGCCGGGCATAACCGGGTCGCCGATGAAGTGGCAGTCGAAGAACCACAGCTCGGGGTTGATATCGAGCTCGGCGACCAGTTGGCCCTTGCCGTACTCGCCGCCTTCACCGCTGATGTGGGTGATGCGGTCGAGCATTAACATATTGTCGACCGGCAGCCGCGGGTTTCCCGGGCCGAATAGGCGGCCGTGGCCGCAGTCGATGAGTTCCTGTTTTGTAAAGCTATTTTTATGGGTAAGAGACATAAGAAAAAGGCTTGTCAGTGAGAAAATGGTGACGGGCATAGTAGCATTAAGGCCCTGCTTAGCACATTAAAATGTCAACATTGGCCCGTTGCTTGCTGTCAATATGGGGTC
>JBFKEA010000250.1:0-3707 GCA_041619375.1 Spongiibacter sp.
CGGCATTCCCTACGAGGGCAATTACTCCGATTGGCTGGAAGCCAAGGAGCAGCGTCTGGCGCAGGAGGCCAAGTCGGAGGCGTCGCGCAAAAAATCCATTGCCACCGAGCTGGAGTGGGTGCGCAGCAATGCCAAGGGCCGCCAGAGCAAGAGCAAGGCGCGTCTGGCGCGCTTTGAAGAAATGCAGTCGCAGGAATTCCAGTCGCGCAGCGAAACCAATGAGATTTATATTCCGCCGGGTCCGCGCTTGGGCGACAAGGTGATCGACGTTAACCATGTCAGCAAGGGCTATGGCGAACGCGCGCTGATTAACGACTTAAATTTCAGTATTCCCAAGGGTGCGATTGTCGGTATTGTCGGCGGTAACGGCGCCGGTAAGTCCACCCTGTTTAAGATGATCAGCGGCCGTGAGCAGCCGGATTCGGGCAGCATCGAGCTGGGCGAAACGGTGAAACTGGTGTCGGTGGAGCAGATGCGCGACGCCCTGGACGATAACCAAACGGTCTGGGAGGCAGTGTCCGACGGTATGGATGTGCTGCGTATCGGCAGTTACGAGATCCCGTCGCGGGCCTACATCGGCCGCTTTAACTTTAAGGGCAGTGATCAGCAAAAGCGCGTCGGCGAGTTGTCCGGGGGGGAGCGCGGTCGCCTGCAATTGGCCTGTACGCTGAAAGAAGGCGGCAATGTGCTGCTGCTGGATGAACCGTCCAACGACCTGGATGTGGAAACCCTGCGGGCCTTGGAGGATGCACTGCTGGACTTCCCCGGCTGCGCGCTGGTGATCTCCCACGATCGCTGGTTCTTGGACCGTATTGCCACCCATATTCTGGCCTATGAGGGCGACAGCGAGGTGGTGTTCTTTGAGGGCAATTACAACGAATACCACGAGGATTTCGTTGCCCGCAAAGGCAGCAATGCCGCGCCCAAGCGGATGAAGTATAAAAAGCTCAAATAGTGTCGTTGTGACGGCGCTCGGCCGTCGCGGCATCGACAGCGCGCGCCGCGGTCCATAAATCCCGTATTTGTGGGCCGCAGCGGCCATTTTTACATTCCTGAGGTTTGCTGTATGGCGCGGGGTAGGGGAAAATAGCGCCCTCTTTGCCGCCATCAAAATTTCAGGAGCTCCCCAATGCCTTCACGTAGCGACCTCGCTAATGCCATTCGCGCCTTGAGTATGGACGCCGTCCAGAAAGCCAAGTCGGGTCACCCCGGCGCGCCAATGGGTATGGCCGATATTGCCGAGGTGTTGTGGCGCGATTATCTGCAGCACAACCCGGCCAATCCCGAGTGGGCTAACCGCGACCGTTTTGTGCTGTCCAATGGCCACGGCTCCATGCTGATCTATTCGTTGCTGCACCTCAGCGGCTACGATCTGAGTATTGAAGATTTGCAAAACTTCCGCCAGCTGCACAGCAAAACCCCCGGGCATCCGGAGTACGGCTACACCGCCGGCGTTGAAACCACCACTGGCCCGCTGGGGCAGGGCATTGCCAATGCGGTGGGCATGGCCACGGCGGAAAAAATTCTGGCGGCGCAGTTCAACCGCGACGGCCACGACATTGTCGATCACTACACCTATACCTTCCTCGGTGACGGCTGTTTGATGGAGGGCATTTCCCACGAAGTGTGCTCGCTGGCCGGCACGCTGGGACTGGGCAAGCTGATTGCCTTCTACGACGACAACGGTATTTCCATTGATGGCGAAGTGGAAGGCTGGTTCAGCGACGACACTCCCAAGCGTTTTGAGGCCTATGGCTGGCAGGTGATTCCGGCGGTCGATGGCCACGACAGCGACGCGATTGCCGCCGCCATTGAGGCCGGCCGCGCCGAGCCCAACAAGCCGACGCTGATTTGCTGTAAAACCGTTATCGGTAAGGGCTCGCCCAACAAGCAGGGCAAGGAAGAGTGCCACGGCGCGCCGCTGGGCGACGACGAGATTGCCCTGACCCGCGAGGCGTTGAACTGGCCCCACGGCAGCTTTGAAGTGCCCGAAGATATATACAGTGCCTGGAGTGCCCGCGAGCGCGGCGCCGCGGCGGAGCAGGCTTGGAACGAGCGTTTCGCCGCCTATCAGGCCGCCTACCCGGAGCTGGCGACTGAACTGACGCGCCGCCTCAGTAACGCCCTGCCCGCTGATTTTGCCCAAAAAGCCGAGGCCTTTATCGCCCAGTGCCAGGACGAGGGTAAGGAAGTGGCTACTCGCAAGGCCTCGCAGCTGTGTCTGGATGCCTACGGCGAGATGCTGCCCGAATTGCTGGGCGGCTCTGCTGATCTGGCCGGTTCCAACCTGACTTGGTGGAAGGGTTCCAAAGCGATTACTGCCGAGGATGCCAGCGGCAACTACCTGCACTACGGCGTGCGCGAGTTCGGCATGTCGGCAATGATGAACGGTATCGCCCTGCACGGCGGCTTTATCAACTACGGCGCTACCTTCCTGGTGTTTATGGAATACGCCCGCAACGCGGTGCGTATGGCGGCGCTGATGAAGCAGCGCAGTATTTTTGTTTACACCCACGACTCTATCGGCCTGGGGGAAGACGGCCCGACCCACCAGCCCATCGAGCAAATTGCCTCGCTGCGAGGCACCCCGAATATGTCGCTGTGGCGCCCCTGCGACATGGTGGAATCGGCCGTGGCCTGGCGCGCGGCGCTGGAACGCGCCGACGGCCCCACGGCATTGATCTTTACCCGCCAAGGCCTGCCTCACCAACATCGTAGCAGCGCCCAGGTGGCGGCAATTGCCCGCGGTGGTTATGTGCTGAGCGACTGTGACGGTGAGCCCGAGGCGATCATTATCGCCACCGGTTCCGAAGTGAAGCTGGCGATGGAGGCTCAGCAGCAGCTGGCTGAAAAAGGCCGCAAGGTGCGCGTGGTATCGATGCCTAGTGCCGATGCCTTCGAGGCGCAGGACGGTTATTACCGCGAGTCGGTACTGCCCAGCAATGTGCTGGCGCGGGTGGCGGTGGAAGCGGCGCACAAAGATTACTGGTACAAATATGTCGGCCTGGACGGCCGCATCGTCGGTATGGACAGCTTTGGTGAATCGGCGCCGGCCGGCGAGTTGTTCAAGTACTTCGGCATTACCACCGAGGCGGTGGTGGCGGCCGTTGAGGACTGCATAGACTGATGATTCGATTGGCGATTAATGGCTATGGGCGTATTGGGCGCTGCGTGTTGCGGGCGCTCTACGAGTCGCCGATGCGCGAGCAGATGCGCATCGTGGCCATTAATGAGCCCGCCGATCTGGATACCATTGCCCACCTGACCCGCTACGACAGCACCCACGGGCGCTTTATGGGGACGGTGGAGCAGGGCGTGCAATGCCTGCGGATTAACGGCGACGAGATTGCCGTGAGTCACTGCGAGCAATTGCGCGAGGTCGACTGGAGTCGCCACAATATCGACGTGGTGCTGGAATGCAGTGGTACGCTGGCCAGCAAGGCCGAGCTGCAAGATCATTTGCACTGCGGCGCCCGCCATGTGTTGTTGTCGCAGCCCGGCGAGGCCGATATTCCCACTTATGTGTACGGCTTGAATCACACGGAACTGGACAGCGAGCAGCGGATTATTTCCAACGCTTCCTGTACCACCAACGGCATTACGCCGGTGATCGATGTGCTGCACCGCGCTTTTGGGGTGCGCTCTGGCGTGATTACCACCATCCACTCGGCAATGAATGACCAGCCGGTGCTGGATGCCTATCACCA
>JBFKEA010000251.1:0-3699 GCA_041619375.1 Spongiibacter sp.
AATAAAGGCCTGTATTTGCATATCGCTGAATGCGGTGTGGTAGAGCGCCGTATTGACGGTAAGCACACCCTCGTAGGCCGTCACCTTGTAACCCAGCTCATAGGCCTTGGCGCGCTCCTGCTCAAAGCCGGACTCGTCGGCGGTGCGCGCCAAGGGGTTGTAACCGCCGGCTTTAAAACCCTCGCTATAGCTGGCATAGAGTAAATCGTCACCAAGGCTATATTTCAGCGATAGCTTAGGCGCGATATTTGATTCCTCGCGACGATCCTCCAGCCCATACTCAGTCACGCCGAAGGCCGCCTGCAATAGCAGCCCGCTTTGCTCGTAATTCTGCTCGAGATCGACGTCCTTCTCTTCCTGCGAGACCCTCAGCCCAGCGATCAAGCTCAGCCGCTCGCTCATATTCCAGGTCACCTGGGAGAACAACGCCAGGGTTTCAGTGTGCTGAATAAAGCGCTGATGAAGAGCGTCGGTGGTTAACGCCCCCATGCCGCCACCCAGAGGGTCTAGCGCGCCGCCAAGGAAAGCGGCCACAACCTCGGCGCCCAGTGCCGGCAGCAAGACGCCTTGCAAAGGCCCCTTGGGCAGCGCCCGCAACTCGCCATTTAGATCGTTGGCGGCGCGAAAGGCAAAGGCCCCGAGCAGGTATTCCCAGCGCCCCGGCGGCGAACTCAGCCGCAACTCCAGCATTTGTTGCTGATAATCGGTGGCCCGTCCCCAGTCAGCGATCGGCGCCGAGGCGGTATCGGCATCGAGATACAGCCATTCATCGGCGCGAGCGTCACTGGCGAGCAGTGTCAGGCGGTGCTCGGCAACCTCTCCGTTGGCCTCAAAATTCCACACCTGGGTGTCGCTGCGACTGGCGCTGGGCGCGTCCGCGTGGCTGCGATAATCGAAATTTGCCTCCAGAGCCGGACCGTAGGCGCCGTGTATTTGCGCCGCATCGTCGCCCAACACAAAGGGCTCCCAGCCCTGGCCGCTGTCGCGTGACGCGCCGCGATAGTAACTGAGCGTGGTTGCCAGAGTGTCACTCGGCGTGAATAACAGCGTGGCACGCAGGCCCTGTTTGTCGATCCGTTTTTCGTCACTTTGGCGCAACACATTTTTCACATAGCCATCGCGGCGCTCACGGGTGGCCGCCACGCGCAATGCCAGACGGTCCTCAATCAACGGCGCGTTGACCATAGCCTCGTATTTCTCTCCGGAGAACTGTCCCTGCGAGGCGCTGGCGGACAGTCGCCACTCATCTTCCGGCTGGGCAGTACTGATACTAATCGCCCCGGCCACCGTATTCTTCCCAAACAGTGTGCCCTGCGGGCCCTTAAGCAGCTCTACCCGCGCCAGATCGAGAAAAGCGTCCTGCAGAAACGCCGTCTTGCCGTAGTAGATGCCGTCAACATAAACGCCCACCGCCTGTTCCATACCGTCGTTGATCGGCGAATTCACACCGCGCACACCGAGCTGCACATAGCCCGGCGTCATATTGATTTCGCTATTCGGGCTCGCCAGCGAGATATCTTCGAAGGTGGCAATGGCCGAGTTCTTGATCCGTTCAGCAGTTAACACCGACACCGCCAATGGCACATCCTGAATAGATTCATCGCGTTTTTGCGCCGTGACAATAAGCTCTTCGATATGGTCGGCACGGCGATATTGCTGTGCATGCACAGCGCCAGCCAGCGCAGCGGCGAGCAGCACAATAGAAAACACACTTTTCTTCAAACTGCTCCTCCTTGGGGCTCGCCATTTTACCGTTCAAGCACCGCTCAATCGCCGGGGAATAAGCGCTTCCACAGCGCCTAGCGAGCGACGACATGGCTATTACCAATGCCCCTCACTGTGCTTTTTCAACAAAGGCACATTTTTACTCTGCACAGCGGTGTAAAACCCCTAAACTGATTTCAGCGTCTATGCTTGTTATTGAAGCTTAAGGCGAGACAACGAAGGCGACAGGAAAGGAAACTGCTGTTGCCGGCACTCACAGCGACGCAAAATTACGGCAAGCTTTGACGATTTTGCCAGCGACCAAATAGACACATCGGCGGCCGGTGGCGGGCAACGGAACATTCATCGTACCGGCTTGCCGAAGCCCGCATCACTTTACTGTAGGCACGCCATCGTTTTCCGTATAAATTTGCGCACCTTATAAAATTGGGTACCCATTATGAAACTAGCTATATTATCGTGCGGGCCAAAATGCTACAGCACTATGCGCCTTAAAGAAGCTGCCGCGCAGCGCGGCCACGAGGTTCACGTACTCAATACGCTGAAATTCGCCATCGACTTGCAGCGCGGCGTGCCGGACTTGTACTACCGTCAGAAGTCGCTGTCGGAGTTCGATGCTGTGCTGCCGAGAATTGGCGCGTCCATCACCTATTACGGCACAGCCGTCGTCAGGCAGTTTCAGGAAATGGATGTGTTTTGTGCGAACACTGCCCACGGTATCACTAACTCGCGCGACAAGCTTCGCAGCTTGCAGATCCTCAGCCGCCACCACATCGGTATTCCGCGAACCACCTTTGTGCGCGATAAAAATGATGTGCTGCCGGCCATCAAGCGGGTCGGCGGCGCCCCTGTAGTGATTAAACTGATCGAGGGAACCCAAGGTATCGGCGTGCTGCTCGCCGAGACAGAAAAATCCGCCGAGGCCATTATCGAGCTACTGCAAAGCCAAAAACAGAACGTGCTGATTCAAAAATTTGTCGCCGAGAGTAAGGGCAAGGATATTCGCGCCTTTGTGGTCGGCGACCGCGTTGTTGCCGCGATGCGACGCGTTGCTCAGGGTCAGGAGTTCCGCAGCAATGTTCACCGCGGTGGTATTGCCGAAGCGGTGGAGCTCCCGGAAGAGTATGTGCAAACGGCAATCCGCGCCACCCAGATTTTGGGGTTGCAAGTCGCCGGCGTCGATATGCTGGAGGGCAAAGACGGGCCGCAGATTATGGAGGTGAATTCCTCTCCCGGCCTCGAGGGCATTGAAAAATGTACCGGGCTGGATATCGCCGGCGCGGTCATCGAGTATATCGCTGCTCAAGTCGACTTCCCCGAAATTGATGTAAGGCAACGGCTGACCGTCAGCAAGGGCTACGGGGTGAGTGAAATTTTTGTGCCCGAAGGCTCCAAGTTTGTCGGCCTGAGTATCGCCGATACCAAGCTTAAAGATCAGGACATCAACGTTCTGACTCTCTACCGCGGCGCCAAGGTTATCCCCAACCCCAAACAGGAACGCGTGCTGGAGCCCGGCGACAAACTGCTGTGTTTCGGCAAGCTCGAATCGATGCGCAGCATGGTGCCCGCCCGGGCGCGGAAAAGACGCCAACCCGAGGTTGCCGATCTTCCCGAGACTCTTCCCTCTGGCGACGGTGCGGGCGATTCCTGATCCGCACTGGACCGCGCCGCATTTGTGCGGCGCTCCCAGCTAGGCCCTGCGCTGAATATAATCTTCGCTCAACGCCCAGAGCTTTTCAGCGGCGGCGTCATCCCTGCCCCAGGGTTTGATGCGCTTGGGCTTGCAGTTGGCAAAATACTCACCACTGACGCCCTCTAGGCTGGGCGAGGTAGCGACAAATACCGAGGTCGCCGCGCCCTTGTCGGGGCTGCGGAAAAACGGCTTTAACAGCAGGCCCAGCACCTTGCCGATCACCGCGTGATCCTGCTGGCCCAGCCCGGTGCTGACCGCACCGGGGTGGACGCAATTCACCG
>JBFKEA010000252.1:0-3693 GCA_041619375.1 Spongiibacter sp.
CCAGGTCGGGTTCGGGGGTACTGATCCAGCGTTGGCCGGCGGTAAAGGTCTCTGGCATAGCGTGCGGGGGGCCTGATCTCGTCGAGCAAATTCGGGGCAGGCATCTTACGCGTCGACGCCGCTCAGGGGAAGGCTTGGCGGCCGCAGGGCCGGGTATTTGAGTCAGGCCGGTGCGTGAAGTTTAGGTGGCGGTACCATAAAACAACGCAGGCAGTTATTTGTGACTTTGGGGCTAATTGATCGCCGTGGCTGTGGCGTTGCCCTCGCGGTCTAGAACCTGCGTATGACCGGTGCGGTTTGCGTGTGCTGGGCCTAGTCGCCTTACCTTTTGACCGACAGCTCGGTAAACTGCGCGCCTTGTCTACCTTGGAGTTACCGATGGCACTGGATTTATTGGAGTTGCGCCGATTCGTTGACGTTGTACTTAACGACAATCAGGGCGATCATTTCACCACCCTGGGTATACGTGTGGAAGCGGTCGAGCATCACCGTGTGGGTATGTCCCTGCCTTACCGCGAGTCGCTAATTGGCGACCCCGACAGCGGGGTATTACACGGTGGCGCAATTACCGCCCTGCTGGATACCTGTTGCGGTTTTGCCGCAGCCACCGCACTGGATGACTTGGGTATGACCCCGACCATAGACCTGCGTATCGACTATATGCGCGCGGCCACGCCAGGTAAAACGGTGTACGCCGATGCCGAGGTCTACCGGGTGAGCGAGAGCGTTATCTTTACCCGAGCGCTGGCGCACCACGGCGATCCGGGCCACCCGGTGGCGTCTGCTGTGGGCAATTTCTTTAGAATGGAGTCTGCTCTATTTGAGGACATGCGCCGTGAATTTCGCGCCCGCGAAGCTGAACACGCAGCCGGGACTGCTGGGGGAGAGCACTGATGGATCGCGAAACATTCCAACAGCGAATAGAGCGGGTGCCCTATGCGCGCACATTGGGCATCCAGATGCTGGACGAGGACGGTTGCTTCTTGTTGCCGGCGCGAAAAAGTAATATTGGCAATCCAACTTTGCCTGCCTTACACGGTGGTGCTATCGCCGGTTTTATGGAGCTGTCGGCGATGATTCATGTGCTTGCCCAGAGCGGTGGCGAAAGCACGCCCAAAATTGTCGACTTTGCCGTGGATTATGTGAGAGCGGGTAAATTTACTGAGACCTATTCGCGCTGCGAGTTGGTGTTTTTTGGCCGCAAAATGATCAATGTGAGTATTTCTGCCTGGCAGGATGACCCGCTTCAGCCCATCGCCAAAGCTCGCGCGCAGTTTCTGGTTAAGGACTGACGGTGGTGTCCTGCCGCGCGATAGTGATTGGCGGCGGTCCCGCCGGGTTAATGGCCGCCGAGCAGCTCGCCGACCGGGGTGTTGGGGTTGCGGTTTATGACGCTATGCCGTCGGTGGGCCGCAAATTTTTGCGCGCCGGGATCGGCGGTTTAAACCTTACCCACAGCGAAGGCGACGAGGCGTTTCGCAGCCGCTTTGCCGAGCAGGCGCCTCGGGTCAGTCAGTGGCTGGCACATTTTGACGCCGAGGCGTTACGGGCGTGGTGTGCCGAGCTGGGTGTGGAAACCTTTGTCGGCAGTTCCGGTCGGGTGTTTCCGTTGCAGAAAAAGGCGGCGCCATTGCTGCGCGCCTGGTTGCGCCGCTTGCGTAGTCGCGGCGTGGAAATTCACACTCGCCAGCGATGGCTGGGCTGGGCCGAAGACGGTCAGCACCGCTTTGCCGGGCCGCAGGGCGAGCACTGTGTGGCGGCCGAGGTCTGTGTGTTTGCGCTGGGCGGTGCCAGTTGGTCGGCGTTGGGCAGTGACGGCCAATGGGCGACGGCGTTTGCCGATCGCGGCGTGATCTGCCAGCCCTTTGCCCCCAGTAATTGCGGTTTCAATAGCGATTGGACGGCCGAGTTTGCCGAGCAGTGGGGCGGCGCGGCGCTGAAAAATATCGCCATTACCCTGCCGGGCCAGCGTTGGTACCGCAAGGGCGATGCCCTTATCAGCCAGTACGGCATTGAAGGCAGTTTGGTGTATGCGGCCTCGGCGTTGCTGCGCGAGGAGGTCGCCCGACAGGGGCAAGTAACGCTGTACTGGGATTTACTGCCAGACAAAAGCGAGGCGGCCTTGGCCGAGGCCTTGGCGCGCAGTAAAAAAGGCGAGTCGCTGGCCAATCGGCTGCGCAAGCTTGGCCTAAAGGGCAGCAAGCTGGCGCTGTTTAAGCAACTGACCAGCCGCGAGCAAATGCAAGCTATCAGCGCCTTGCCGGCCTTGATAAAGCGTCTGCCGCAACGCCTGCGCAGTCCGCGCCCGTTAGACGAGGCGATCAGTACCGCTGGCGGTGTGGCCTTTAGCGAGCTCAATGAACAGCTGATGATGCGCGCGCTGCCGGGACACTTCTGCAGCGGTGAAATGCTGGACTGGGAGGCACCCACCGGCGGCTATTTGCTGACCGCCAGTTTCGCCAGCGGTGTGGTGGCGGGCCGCGCCGCCGCAGATTTCCTGCGGCGTTAACCCTGCTGCTGCACTTGCCGTAGCGCTTTGTTTAGATACTTGTCACTACCACACTATTGCTGGGCCTGAGACCTTTACAAGGTCAGGCCGCCGTCGACCACAATGCACTCGCCGGTGGTATAGCTGCTGGCATCAGACGCTAGATACAGCACGGTGCCGGCCATTTCCTGGGGGGCGGCGTGGCGTTGCATGGGGATTTTGTCGATGGCGGTTTGGTAGATGTCGTCATTGCTAAACAATGCGCCGGCAAACTTGGTTTTGGTTAAACCCGGCAATATGGCGTTACAGCGGATATGGTGTTTTGCACACTCTTTGGCAAAGGTTTTGGTCATATTGACCACCGCCGCCTTGGTGATTGAATAGATGCCCTGCATGGGGCCTGGTTGCAGGGCATTGATTGAGGCGGTGTTGATAATAACCCCGCCACCGCTGTCTCTCATTAGCTTGCCGCCTTCGACACTCATGAAAAAATAACCGCGCACATTCACCTCGACGGTCTTGTTGTAGGCCGCCAGGTCGGTGTCGAGAACGTCGCCGAAGTAGGGGTTGGCTGCAGCGTTGTTAACAAGAATGTCGAGTTTGCCGTGCTGCTCGCGTATGGCCTTAAAGGCGTTGCCGATCTGCGCCATATCGCCGATGTGGCAGGCCAGTGCCTGGGCGCTGTGGCCAGCCTCGACGATGCTGTCGGCGACCCGCTGGCAGCCGTCAAGTTTGCGACTCGATACAATGACGTGCGCACCGTGTTCGGCCAACAAGCGGGCGATGGCTTCGCCGATGCCGCGGCTGGCGCCGGTCACCAGAGCGATTTTTCCGGTTAAATCAAACAGTTTGCTAGTCATTGCAGGTCACCCTAAGTCTATTATTGCGTTGTTGTGATTTAGTTGGTGGTGGCGATAAGCCGTGTACTGGCCATCGGCGCTTGGCAGCTTGTCATCAACGGCTTTTGTCAGCAAGGGGCAGCCGCGGCTTATGGCAGCCCATTGTGGGCTGTGCTAAAAATTGCGCGCGTAGTTTGGTAAGGTAGTCGCCATCTGCTGCCCCTGTCGATGAAGCAGTCGACGTCATTTTAAGAGAGAAGTATGGCTTACGAACTCACGGGTAAAGTTAAACTGATTCAGGAAGCCCAAACCTTCAATAGCGGATTTACCAAGCGCGAAATGGTGGTGACGGTTGAAGACGGCAAC
>JBFKEA010000253.1:0-3683 GCA_041619375.1 Spongiibacter sp.
CCGGCCAGCAACTGGCCGCGGTTCACCAGCGAGTAGTAGGCAGTGGCGTGGGCCTGCACAAAGGTGGCGGGGGCGTCATCGCCCATGCCGTCGGGAATGGCGGTCAATTGCTCGGCCGTTAACACCACGGATTCGGCGAAGCCGCCGATGCCGGGGCTGCCCAGTACCCGGTCGCCAACGGCGAAGTGTTCAACCCCGTCACCGATCTCGCTGACCACGCCGGCAATGTCGCCACCGGGGGTAAACGGCGGTGGAATTTTAATTTGGTAGCTGCCCGCCACCAGCAGTGAGTCGACAAAATTTACCCCGGCCGCCTTCACCGCAACCCGAACCTGGCCGGCTTGCAGCGGCGGCTCGGCGAGTTCCTGTAGCGACAGCGACTCGGGTGAGCCGTATTCGGTGCAGACAATGGCGCGCATAAACAGAGCCCTTTATTCAATGAGTTGCGTTATTGATGCCGGCATGGCGGTATATCGATGCCGGACGCTTATTATGAAACAGCGCAGATCAGCGTTGAACATGGTAGCGGCGCTGGGGTGCGCTGTGTCTATTCGATGATGGTCGGCTGTGTAAGCAAGCGCTTACACAGCCTTTTATAGCCGGCTTTGGGCGGTCGCACTTACAAAATAAAGCGGCTGAGGTCTTCGTCTTGTGCCAGTTCGCCGAGCTGCTGATTGACGTAGTCGGCGTCGATCTGCAGCGGGTCGTGGCGGTCGCCGGCGGTGAACGACACCTCTTCCAGCAGTCGCTCCATAACGGTGTGCAGGCGGCGGGCGCCGATGTTTTCGGTGCGCTCGTTCACTTCCCAGGCGGTTTCAGCGATGCGGCGAATGCCGTCGGCGGTAAATTCGACCTGCATGCCCTCGGTGGCCAGCAGCGCTTGATACTGCTCAGTGAGCGAGGCGCTGGGCTCGGTGAGGATGCGTTCGAAGTCTTCCGGGCTGAGTGCCGACAACTCCACGCGGATCGGCAGGCGGCCCTGCAGTTCGGGGATTAGGTCGGAGGGCTTGCTCAGGTGAAAGGCACCCGAGGCGACAAACAAAATATGGTCGCTGCGGATCATGCCGTGTTTGGTGCTCACCGTGCAGCCCTCGATCAGCGGCAGCAGGTCGCGCTGCACGCCCTCGCGGCTGACATCGGCGCCGCCGGATTCCTGGCGCTTGGCGACCTTGTCGATCTCGTCGATAAATACAATGCCGTTCTGTTCGGCGGCTTCGATAGCGCGGGTCTTCAGCTCTTCCTCGTTGACCAGCTTGGCGGCTTCCTCGTCCTGAATTTGCTTGTAGGCTGCTTTCACGGTTAGCCGGCGGGTCTTTTTGCGGTCGCCGCCCATTTTCGAAAACATGCCCTGCAACTGGCTGGTCATTTCTTCCATGCCCGGCGGCGCCATAATTTCTACGCCGACCGGTGCGGCGCTGATTTCAATGTCGATTTCCTTGTCGTCTAACTCGCCCTCGCGCAGTTTCTTGCGGAAGATTTGCCGGGTGGAGCTGTTGCGCTCCTCGTCGCTTTGCTCGCCGCGTGCCGGCGGCAGCAGGGCGTCGAGAATGCGCTCCTCTGTGGCGTCCTGGGCGCGGTGGGCCACTTGCTCCATGGCCTTTTCGCGGTGCAGCTTCAGCGATACATCCACCAGGTCGCGAATAATGGATTCGACGTCGCGACCGACATAGCCGACCTCGGTAAATTTGGTGGCTTCAACTTTGATGAATGGCGCATTGGCCAGCTTGGCCAGACGGCGGGCAATTTCAGTTTTGCCGACGCCGGTGGGGCCGATCATCAGGATATTTTTTGGGGTGATCTCGGCGCGCAGTTCTTCGTCGAGTTGCATGCGCCGCCAGCGGTTGCGCAGGGCGATGGCCACGGCGCGCTTGGCGTCCTGCTGGCCGACGATGTGTTTGTCCAGTTCGTGAACGATTTCACGGGGGGTCATTTGCGACATGGTGGCTCCAGTGGCGCCGCCGGTTGGCGGTGGCCTGTTGTCTGTCTTAACAATTCGGGGTTTTTCACAATCTCGGCTCAGTAATCGAGTACTTCGATACGGCGGTTGTGGTTGGTGTAAATGCAGATATCGCCGGCGATGTTCAGGCCTTTTTCAACGATATCTTTAGCGCCGAGTTCGGTGTTGTCCATCAGCGCGCGGGCGGCGGCGGTGGCAAAGGCGCCGCCACTGCCGATGGCAATCATATTGTCTTCGGGCTCAATCACGTCGCCGTTGCCGCTGATCACCAGCGTGGTCTCCTTGTCGGCGACAATCAGCAGGGCTTCGAGTTGGCGCAGTGAACGCTCGCTGCGCCAGGCCTTGGCGAGTTCGACGGCGGCTTTTACCAGTTTGCCCTGATGCTTTTCCAGCTGGGCTTCAAACAGCTCGAACAGGGTGAAGGCGTCGGCGGTGCCGCCGGCAAAGCCGGCCAGTACTTGTTCGTTGTATAGGCGGCGCACTTTGCGGGCGTTGCCCTTCATAACGGTGTTGCCCATGGTAACTTGGCCGTCGCCGCCAACCACAACCTGGTTGCCGCGTCGCACGGAGAGAATGGTGGTGCCGCGGAACTGTTCCACGCGGGACTCCTTTTCAGATAATTGACGGAGGGCCGCCGGGGCAGCCTGGAATTTCAGATATGGGGGTGGTGCCGACAATTTCAAGGTGTCGGCACGGCGGCGCGCGGATTGGCGCTACTGGGGGCTTTTCTGGCGAATCACCAGGGTGTCGATGGCCTCGCCGATCAGCTTGGCGCGGGCGCTGGACAGGGTGTTGTGGGTTTGGAAGGGGCCGACGTAAACCCGGTGCCAGCGATCGCCATTGGCTTCCACCGATTCCACCTTGGCTTCTAGGCCGAGCAACAGTATTTGCGCGCGGCGGCGGTCGGCGTCGTCGCTGCTGCGAAACGAGCCGGCTTGCAGGATGTAGCGCTCGCCGGTCTGAAAGGTTTTTTCGGCGGGTCGCGGCGGCTGTTCGCTGATGTTTGCTTGCTTGCGCTGGGGCTTGGCGGTGGGGGTTTCGTCGGGAACGATCACTTCGCGCTCGGGCAATACGGTAAAGAAGTCGAAGCGGGTATTGCTGACCGGCTTGCTGGCCGCGGCCGGCGCTTTGCTGGCCTTGGGCTGAGTCTCGGCCAGCGCGCGGGCGTCGCGCTCGCCAATGGCATTGAACACCAGCACGGTGCTGAGCACGCCGGCAATAAAGCCGCTGCCCAGCAGCACCGAGGCCGGTAGACCCTTGCTGCTGGCGCTGCGGGTGGCGCCACGAACGGGACGTTTTTTGGCGGCCATGCTTACATTTCCTCGGGGGCCGAGACTCCCAGTAGCTGCAGGCCGTTGCGCAGCACCTGCTGTACGGCAACCGACAGGGCCAGGCGGGCGTCGCGCAGCGCCGGGTCTTCGCCGAGCATTTTGTGGGCGTTGTAGTAGCTGTGGAAGTCGCCAGCCAGTTCGCGCAGGTAGTGGGCCAGGCTGTGGGGCTCAAACTGTTCGGCGCTGCTGCTCAGCACTTCCGGGTAGCGGGCCAGTTTTACCAGCAGGGCTTTTTCCACTTCCTCACTGAGCAGCGAAAGATTGGCCAGCCCGGCCTCTTGGGTCCACTGCTGGCCCTCTTGTTCGAGTTTGCGCAGGATGCTGGCCACGCGGGCGTGGGCGTACTGAATGTAGTACACCGGGTTGTCCTTGCTTTCCGACTTGGCCAGTTCCAG
>JBFKEA010000254.1:0-3682 GCA_041619375.1 Spongiibacter sp.
GGCCTGCCGCCCTATGCCGTGCCGCTGTACTTGTCCTATCAGGATGATCTGGATCGCGACGTCGGTTTTGCCCTAATTCAAATGCTCTGGGACCGCTCCGAAAATAATGGCTATGCCCATCATATAACGGACAACCGCGCGCTGAACGGCCCGGATAATCAGGTGCTGCTGCAGCCGGCCTTTGCCGACCATCAGGTGACGCACTGGAGCGCTCAGGTGATGGCGCGCACGCTGGGTGTGGAAGTCGCCGATGTGTATGTGCGCCGGCCGGGCGACGGGGTATTCTACGAGTATGCCGATCGCGCGCAATTTTTGGCTGAGCGCGACCCCGATGAGGAGACGTTCTGGGGGCTGCCACTGGCCGGGCGCGATGGCGACGGCTATGACAGCGGCGAATGCCGAGGCCTGTGCCGCAGCGCCAAGTCCGCGTTAATCGAGTTTGACGAGGGCAAAACGCTCAGTCCGCCGATTGGCAATGTGCCGCCGCGGGCTGACCACTACGACCCTCACGGCTATCCCCGCGGCGCGCCACACGGTAAATGTCAGAAATCGCACTTCCTCCATGCTCAGGGGCAGTTGCTCGATACCTGGATAGACCGCGAAGTGCGTCGCCCGGCGGATTGTCCGCCGCTGCCCGCGCCGGTGACGGTGGTTGGCGAGCCGCTGGTGGTCGATGGCGAAATACTGCCGATTGACAGTCGCTCCTTCGAGACCGCCGCGGCGCTAATGCGCGAGGGACAATTTAAAGAGGCGGGCGATGCGGTGTTGATCGGCCTGCAGGAAAACACCACCGGGGCGCTGCGCAGTGTGATGATGGCGGTCGGCGCAGCGGCCGGGATCGAACAGCCGCGGCCGCAGCCCAAGGCGGCCCCCAATGGCAACTCGCCGATGCCACTGCGCGCAGGTATTGCTAAGGCGGCCATTGATATCCCGGTGGGTACCCCGCTGGGCGGTTATTTGCGCCCGCCGGTTGCCGGTGATTATATTCCCGGCGCCGAGGGCTTTGCGGCCGGCGATCCCAGTGTGTTCTTCGATGAGTTGATCGACTTTATTCCCTTTGCCGCCGATGGCTGTGATCAGGATCACCCGGAAAGTTGCCCGCCCCTGGCGCCCCTGCCTGATGAATTGCGCGGCGTGCACTCGCCCTATGCGAGCTATTCACCGCCCAGTCGCGGCTATTACGATTCACTCATCGCCAAGGCCATCGCCCTGTATGACGGCGACGATTACATGGTGTTTTTGAAAACTGATTTTATCGGTGCACTCAATGAATTGGTCGAAGATGTGAAGATCGAAGTGCAGCGGCAGACCGGCACCGATTTGGGCGATGGCCTGGTGTTGTCAGCCACCCACAGCCACGACGGTCCCGGCGCGGTAGCCAATCACTCGGCGCGGTATTTCTGGCTGGCCATGGACCTCTACCAACACGAGGTCTATCGCAAGGTGATCGGTCAGCTCGCCGCGGTGGTGATTGAGGCGATGGACCCCGACGCCATGCGCGCTGCGCAGATCGGCCACGGCAGTGCCCAGGAGTCACTGGGCATGAACGGTTTTCGCCGCGGTCGCCTGGCCCACTACGACGAGGATCGCTTGCGTGCATTGCACAAACGCCTCGGCGTCATCCGCATCGACGCCATCGACGGGCAAGTGCCACAACCTTTGGCAGTGATTATCAATTGGGCGGCGCACGGTATTGCCTTTGATGTGGAAAACCAGTTTTTCTCCGGCGATGTGTTAGCTTCGGTAGAGCGCGAAACAGAACAGCTGATGCAATTGCCCTTAGCGATGCTGGTACAGAGCACCGGCGGCGATATCAGCCCGCGCAGCAGTATTCAAGATAACACGCTGCAGCGTATTGAGAGCTATGGCCGGCGCCTGGCGCCGCAGGTGAAAGCCATTGCCGAGGCCATTGAGGAATTTCAAACCGCGCCGGATCTGCGCAGCGTGTCGCAGCGCATTATTCTCGATCGCGAGCATTTGGGTTATGCCGCTGAAGAATTCCCCTATAGCTGGGGGGCGGGGCAGTGCGGCAATGATATCGCCGTGCCCTTTGCCGATGTCGGCCCCAAAAACCTGCCGGGCTATAAGGGCAATGGCTATCCGGAGAAGATTCCGGTTTGCCTGCCGTCGCCACCACCGGATGCCTATGACCTGGCCGATAACGGCGTGGCTGAAAATGCATCCTTTTATCCTCAAGACACCATTATTTCAGCGCAGAAAATTGGTCAGCTAACCCTGCTTGTACAGCCCGGTGAGCCCCTTACTGAATATGGCCTGCGGCTACTCGACCGCGCGGCGTCGTTGGGCGATGGCCAGCAATTTAGCCGCGACAACACCTTTGTGTGGGGCTACGCCGGCGACCATGTGGGCTATATCTTGCCGCCGGAAGAAGAGGACTGGGCGACCTTAGGGGGCGCGGAGTCAACCACCACGTTTTGGGGGTGGAAGCAGGGCCAGCGCTTTATCGATGTCACCGCCGAGCTGTTGACGGCCTTGCGCGATGATGCGGCGGCGCCGACCGACGAATTTGTCGCCCGCTACGAGCACTATCGCGACTACTATGACAGTCAGCCCGATGCGGTGCCACTACCTAGTATGCTTGCCGGCACCAGCGTCGCCCAGCCGCAGTCGGTCAAACGTTTTGACGGCAATGAGTTTGTCTTCGAGGGCGGCGACCCCATTCTGGGAACGCCGCTAGTCGAAATGCAGCAGTATAAAGACGGTGTGTGGCAGGCCGTTGCCCGCGCCAATGGCGAGGCGATTAACACCCTGTTTGAGGTCCAGCTTAAATACCGCCTGGCCAGTGGTCGCCATCTGTGGATGGTCGGTTTCGAGGCGCCGCTGGACTGGCCGCTGGGTGAGTATCGCTTTGTGGTGAGTGGGCCGGCAATGGAGGCGTCGCGCGAGGTTATTGCGTATTCCATCGCCTCGCTAGGTTTCGAGGTCGCCCCGGCCGACGATTTGCAGATCAGCCCCTTGGGTGGCGAGCGCTACGCCTTGAGCTATCGTCCCCAGCCGCGCAATCGCCGTTTGATCGACCCCTTTGTACCCGAGGATCAGCCCGCGCCGCTGCGCGCGGTGGCGGCGGTTCACTACATCGACGGCAGTGGTGTGGCCGGCGATGCCAGTGATGCCTGGCAGTTAAGCGAGGGCCAGGTGCCCAGTTCAACGGTGAGCATTGCCGGTGATCCGCTGCGCATTGACGTCCGCGATATTTATGGCAACACCGGAGTTTACGAGCGCAGCGGCGCGGCGGGCGTGTTCGATCGCGGTTTGGGGCTGTTGGGCGCCATTGCCGATCTCGGCGCGGAGCTTAACCTGGCGCTTACCGCCCTGCTCAACAGTGACCCCGAGGCTGCCGGGCAGCAGGGCCAGCTGGCGCTGCAGGCGTTTACAACGGCGCTGGCCGATAGCGCCACAAACAGTGATCCCGCAAACCCCTACGAAACCCTGCTGGGAGGCCAGGCACCCGCCGATGAGGCTGGTAAACAGGCGCTGGCTGGCGCGCGCAGCAGTATGCCGCTGGTCGTTACCGGCAAGCAGCTCGCGGGTTGGTCGGTGCCGGCGGCGGTGGGGGTAGGTTACCCCTACCCCTCGGGGGCCACGATGACGGGGCAGGCGGCAGAATTTCTAATGATGCCGGGCTCGGTGCGTGACGCTCACAATGGCAAGCTGCTTTACC
>JBFKEA010000255.1:0-3648 GCA_041619375.1 Spongiibacter sp.
AAACGGGTGCTGCTGGTGGCAGCGCTGTAAATCGAGGTCGCGCTTGTACTGCGCGTGGCGCTGACGATAGTCGCTCAAGCTAACCATTTCATGGCCCGGCTCGTAGATGCGACCGCCGGCCTGCACATTGCTGCCATAGCCGTCGTTGCCGTATTCATAGATGTAATCACCGAGGTGAATCACGCAGTCCAGATCTGCGCGCTCGGCCACCCGCCGATAAGCGTTGAAAAACCCGTGGGGAATACTTGCGCAGCTCAGCACCGCCAGGCGCAGATGGTCAACTGAACCTTCGGGCAGGGTGCGCCCGCGACCAACTGGGCTGACAAACTCCAGCGCCCTAAAACGGTAGTAATAGGTAGTTGCTGCGGCGAGCCCCGTCACATCGATTTTGACCGTGTGATCGCGATCGGCGTCTGCGGTAACCACCCCTTGGGCGACAAGGCCCTCAAATGCCGGCGACCCCGACAGTTCCCAGCTAACGTCGCAGGGCAAGTCGCCAGCGACGCTCACCCGCGTCCAAATAATCAGCGCATCGTTCAACGGGTCGCCACTGGCCACACCGTGTTGAAACGGCGACTGCGCTTGCGAAATCGCCGCTTGTCGCGTGTTCTGCCCGGCTATACTGACCGCCGCGCCACTGGCCGCCGCGGCAACACCCACCGCCGCACCACCAAAGCCAAGGCGCCTTAAAAAGCTGCGGCGCGACACGCCGCGACGAGACTTGCGTCGACCCATTTGAGCATTCCCCCTAGAGGAGCGATTTTTATTATTAAGTGTTACATGTAAACATTGCAGTCCGATGACAACTTAACAGCTGTTACTGAATACGCAATAGTGAGGCTGACTTTTCTGTCCAATACTCTCGGCATGAACAACAGATACGCGCTTAACCCGACTTTCACCGCCTAAACAGCGGCTAGCATAACGCCTACCACGGCGACTGCCCCGCACCCGACTGCCTGTGCCAACACCCACAATCACCGACAGCGTGGATTTTTTGCCCACCAAGCGGCACTATTACCCCCAGTCACCCAACCATTAAACCCACACATTGTGCCCTTGGGTACCGCTATACACTTTTGCGCGCCCACAACCGCGGCTAAACGCTGCGGCGGCACCGGAGCCCCATGCTAGAAATTTCCAATGCCGTCAGCCTACCCGACAAAGAGATAGAGCTCAGTGCCATTCGCGCCCAAGGTGCCGGCGGCCAGAACGTCAACAAAGTTTCCAGTGCCATTCATCTGCGCTTCGATATTCGCGCCTCATCGCTACCGGAATTTTATAAAACTGAGCTACTGGCTTTAAAAGATCAGCGCATTAGCAAGGACGGTATTGTCATTATTAAGGCCCAGCAATATCGCACTCAGGAACAAAACCGCGACGACGCCCTGCAGCGTTTGCAGGCGCTCATCCGCAGCGTCGCCGTCACCCGCAAAGCCCGCCGCCCAACCAAGCCGAGCAAACGCGCCAAAGCCAAACGTATGGACAGCAAAACAAAACGCGGCAATATTAAAGCCATGCGCGGAAAAGTCAGTGAATAAGAGCTTAGCTCCCGTCTAGGATCATCCCTAGCACCACACCTGGCAGCCTAAAAAACAACCGCACAATGCCACTATGGCACCAATCAAAATATTTGCGACTCGGCCTGCAGCCCCCGCATGGGGGTTGATACCTATTGTTGAAACCGGCACTGCCGTGTGAAAGTTGTAAGTAATTTCTTAACTACAGAAAGTTTGAGGCGACGACATATGCTCGATGCCAAATCGCTGGTGGCCGAAGTCAGCTCATTGATTTCCTTCCCCAGCGTTGCAATAGAAATCAATCGATTACTGCGCAGCGAAAAAAGTACTGTGCGCGATATTGCCGCGGTCATTGAATCTGACCCGGCCTTAACCGCAAAACTCCTCAAGCTTGCCAACAGCGCGTTGCTTCGCAATGGCACAGAGATAGACACCGTCAGCAAAGCGGTAAGCCGCGTCGGCTCGCGAATGGTCAACGAACTGGTGATGGGCATTGAAGTGGCGCGCTGCTTTGAAGGCTTGGACAACGCCCTGATTGGCGTTGAAGACTTTTGGCGCCACAGCCTGCAATGCGCCTTCATTTCCCAAAAGCTGGCGCAACAGGCCAGCAACTGTGATAGCGGCGCGGCGTTTACTGCCGGCCTGCTGCACGATATCGGGCAATTAATCATGTACAGCACGCTCGGCGAACAAATTGAGGAATGCCTGAGTGAAGCTATTGGCGACGGCCGGCTCAAATCCAGCTACCACACCGAACAACTGCTGTTTGGCTTCGATCACTGCAACGTCGGCCTCGAATTGGCAATACAATGGCAATTGCCACTGTCATTACAACAGTGTATCTACGCCCACCATGAACCCGCACGCTTGCCCGCTGCCCCGCCCATTGTGCATGTCGTGCATCTCGGCAACCTGCTTACCGAACACTGCGACGAAGAGAACAACGCGCCTGCGCCAATAGCCGACAACCACAGCTGGCAAAAGCTGCAATTACCGCCCCACTGCGCGGACGAAATTATCGCCAGCAGTGCCGAGCATGCGGAATTTTTGTTGGGTGATTTCATTGCCAGTAAAGCGGCCTGAACGCAGCGCCACCAGTGGTTTAGCACAGCTCTCCTAGGTACAAACTCGAATCCCCCTACAGCACGCGCTAAACCATACTGTCGCCATTGGCGCTGCTCAAGGAGAGGAATCATGCATCAACCGCGTTCGATAGGATTGCCGATTTTCGCCAACGTTGCGCTAATGTGTATTAGCACCGCCGCTGCGCCCGCCAGCGTGAGTCTGCTCGTCACTGCCGCAATGGTGGCGATATTACTGCTTAGTGCCACCGCCATTTCCGCTTAACCGAACACCAACCTCACAGGAACACGATGTCGCTGCTCCAACAACTCACCTTAAGTTTTTGCGGCTTTGCACTGCTCCCCCTACTGCTGTTTGGGGCGGTGGACTACTCTCTGTCCGTCGACCACCTAAAAACGACCGCCATGCGCGAACTACACGCAATCAGCGACATCCAGCGCCAGCGCTTACTCAACCAAATTAACCAGCAACAACAGCGCTTAGAAATGGTAAGCCGACACCCCGCCCTGCAGCGCGCGCTTTACCTTGCGCAAAATCGCAATGGCGACACCGGCGATATTGGCAGCGCACTAGATATCACTCTGGGCACCGCGCTGGACATAAAAGAAGCCCTTGTTTACGACCGCGACGGCACCTTGCTCAGCCGTAATCTTAGCGACGGCTACCGCAACATCGCCGGTGACGCCGAAAAAACACGACAGCCAGTACCGCTATTTGGTTATGACCAGCTGGAGCAGCCCGAAGTCCGCATCGACGGCCCGATCGTCTATCGCGGCGAACAGATTGGCAGCCTGCGACTGCGCACCGACGCTCGGGCGCTATTGCGTATATTTACCGACTACAGTGGCATGGGCGCCAGCGGAGAATCACTGCTAGTGCAGGTTGACAGCCATGGCAATGTCAGCGCTATGCACCCGCGCCGCCACGGCGCGCCGCGTACTCTCGACTACAAGCTCTTTGGGGCAGCGTCAACGTCTCAACAAGAGGCCTACAATATTCTCGACCATCGCGGTGAAGCGATACTGCTGGCGGGGCAGCTGCTGCC
>JBFKEA010000256.1:0-3604 GCA_041619375.1 Spongiibacter sp.
AGCGGTAGGGTCCAAACGTTGGGCATGGGCATGCCTTGCACTCGAGGAGTCACTGTAGTGAAGCCTAGCTTGAATTGTGCAATTTTCCAGCTTCTGCGCGTCGCCTGCGGCCGGGTTAAGGGCGCGGATACAGCGCTCAGGCGGTTCTAACGCATGCAGTGAGTGGGGGTGCGCGACTTGCGGGTGGCTCGCCATGATTGGCACGGTATGTCCCCGTACTGCTCTCGCTAGGCGTTTCCGCCAGATGTTCGGCGCGGGGCGCGGCGCGGCCGGGGTCAGTTGTCCGGACACGCAATGTCGTGGTGGCGCCTGTGCAGCCTAGGCACAATGCGGTCATTGTTCGCTATGTCTGAAGAGGTTCGAGTATGCCAGCCCCATTGTTGTGTGAGCGCGATCTGCAGTTTATGTTGTTTGAGCTGTTCGACACCGAGAGTCTGTGTGAGCGTGAGCGCTATGCCGATCACAGCCGTGAAACTTTTACTGCGGCGATGGAAACCGCGCGCACGGTGGCTGAAAAGTACTTCCTGCCGATTCGCCAGAAGGTGGATACCCATCAGCCGACCTTCGACGGCGAGAAGGTACAGATGATTCCGGAGATTAAAGTCGCGCTCGACGCCGCTGTCGAGGCGGGGCTGGGTTCATCCACCGCCAATTACGAGCTGGGCGGTATGCAGTTGCCGGCGATTGTCGCCAGTGCCGCCGGTGCCTATTTGTCGGCGGCGGGCAGTGTGACCATGGGCTATCTGGGGCTGACCTCGGCCAATGCCAATCTGATTGAGGCCCACGGTAGCCAAGAGCAGAAAAAACAGTGGGTGGAGCCGATGCGCAGTGGCCGCTTTGCCGGCACCATGGCGATGACCGAACCCGCTGCGGGTTCCGGGCTGGCCGACCTGACGACCACCGCGGTGAAGGCCGACGATGGCAGCTACCGCATTACCGGTAACAAGATCTTTATCTCCGGCGGCGACCACGAGCTAAATGAAAATATTGTGCACCTGGTGCTGGCGCGGGTGAAGGGCGCGCCCAAGGGCGTGAAGGGCATTTCGCTGTTTATTGTGCCCAAGTATATGGTCAACGACGACGGCAGTATTGGCGAGCGCAACGATGTAGCGTTGGCCGGGCTGTTTCACAAAATGGGCGGGCGCGGTCAAACCTCTACTGCACTGAATTTTGGCGAGAATGGCGGCGCGGTGGGCTATCTGGTCGGCGAGGAAAATCGCGGCCTAACGTATATGTTTCATATGATGAACGAGGCGCGGATTATGGTCGGCACCGGCGCCGCGGTGACCGCCCTGACCGGCTTTCAGTACTCGCTGAACTACGCCCGCGAGCGTCCCCAAGGCCGCTTGGCGTCGTGCAAAGACCCAATGTCGCCGCCGGTAAACATTATTGAGCACGCCGATGTACGCCGCATGTTGCTGGCGCAAAAAGCCTATTCCGAAGGCGCAATGGCCTTGTGTTTACTTGGTGCCCAACTGGCCGACGACGAGCGCACTGCACCCACCGAAAAGGAGCGCGAAGACGCGCACACGCTGCTGGATTTTCTGACGCCGATGATCAAAACCTGGCCGTCGGAATACGGCCCCAAGGCCAACGATCTGGCCATTCAGGTATTGGGCGGGCACGGCTATATTAACGAGCACCCGGTAGAAATGTTCTACCGCGACAACCGTTTGAACCCCATTCACGAAGGCACTACCGGCATTCAGTCGCTGGATTTGCTGGCGCGTAAAGTGCCGATGAACGGCATGAAGGGTTATCAGGCCTGTCTGGCGGCAATGCAACAAACCATTGCCGAGGCCAAGGAGGTGAGTGAACTCAGCGACTATGCCGACCGTTTGGACGCGGCGCTGGTGACCTTGCAGGAAACTACCTCGGCGCTGCTGACCGGCATGATGGAGCAGCAGATCGACTTGGCACTGTCTAATTCAGTGAAGTATCTGGAGCTGTTTGGCAATGTGGTCATCGCCTGGCTGTGGCTGAAGCAGGGCTGTGTGGCGCAAGCGGCGCTGGCCAAGCAGCCGCACCAGCGTGACGCCGATTTCTATCTGGGCAAATTGCAGGCCATGCGCTACTTCTTCCGCTTTGAGCTGCCGCAAATTCAGGTCTGGTCAAAGATCCTCACCGATGGCGACAGCACCTGCTACGACATGCAGGACAACTGGTTTTAATTACGCGGCAATCAGCTAATAACAAGGAGATAAAAATATGCCTACGGTTATCGAAAAAAAACAGGTGAAGGATTACATCGGCTTTGAAGCCGAGCCTACGGCGTGGCACACCATAAGCCAAGAGGCGATAAATCAGTTTGCCGACTGCACGCTGGACCACCAGTTTATTCACGTCGACCCGGAAAAAGCCAAGGACACCCCCTTTGGCACCACCATCGCCCACGGCTTTTTGAGCCTGTCGATGCTGTCGCACTTTGCCGAGCAGTACAGTGTGATTATCGACGGCTTTTATATGGGGCTGAATTACGGCTTCGACAAGGTGCGTTTTATGTCGCCAGTGAAGGTCAATAGCCGCATTCGCGCGCGGGCAAAAATTTTAGATATCGAAGAAACAAAAGCGGGGCAGTATCGGGTGAAAACCCAGGTCACCATCGACATTGAAGGTGAAGACAAACCCGCACTCATCGCTGAGTGGATCAGTTTGCAATTGGTAGCTTGAGGAGAATAATCATGGAAATTCGTTTTGACGGTAAGGTCGCAATTGTCACCGGTGCGGGCAATGGTCTGGGTCGCAGCCACGCGCTGGCGCTGGCCGAGCGCGGCGCAAAAGTAGTCGTTAACGATTTGGGCGGTGCTCGCGATGGCAGCGGCGCCTCGTCTGAAGCGGCTAAGGAAGTGGTGGCGCTGATCGAAGCGCGTGGCGGCGAGGCAATGGCCCACGGCGCCAATGTCGCGGTGATGAGCGAAGTGGAAGACATGGTCGCCCAAGCCATGGCCAAGTGGGGCCGCATAGACATTCTGGTGAACAACGCCGGTATTTTGCGCGACAAGTCGTTTTCAAAAATGAGCCTGGACGATTTCAAACTGGTGATGGACGTTCACCTGATGGGCTCGGTGAACTGCAGCAAGGCGGTGTGGGAAATTATGAAGGGCCAAGGCTATGGCCGCATTGTCATGACGACCTCCTCCAGCGGTATGTACGGCAACTTTGGTCAGAGTAACTACGGCGCGGCCAAAATGGCGGTGCTGGGGCTGATGAATACCCTGGGTCTGGAAGGCGCTAAATACGATGTGCGCATTAATGCTCTGTCGCCCACCGCCGCAACCCGCATGACCGAAGACCTGTTGCCCCAGGAAGTCCTCGATCTGCTGACCCCCGAATCGGTGACCGCCGGCGCGCTCCTGCTGTGCCACGACGACGCGCCCAATCGTCATATTCTGTGCGCCGGTGCCGGCGGTTACGCCAGTGCGCGCATCTTCGAGACCGATGGGGTGTTCATTGAAGAAGCCAAGCAGAGCCCGGAAAGCGTCGCCGCCCAGTGGCAGGACATTAACGATGTCAGCCAACAGCAGCAACTGGAATCCGGCGGCAAGCAAACCGAAAAGTTTTTGATGAAAGCCATGGCGCACCTGCAGTCGCAGTCGTCGTAAAC
>JBFKEA010000257.1:0-3589 GCA_041619375.1 Spongiibacter sp.
GAGCTGCGCGCGGATATCGAGCGCAATTTCTGGACGCCCCAGTATCGCGAATACCGCCGCATTGCCTCACGCGCCCGTTGACGCGATGGCCAGGGTTGTTACTGTTGGCAGAGGCGCAGCCGCACCGAGCGTAGGGCTTTAGCGGCGTTGCGTGAAGCGGGGGCAGGTAATGAAGGTATTAGTTGTTGGTGGGTCTGGACTGATTGGCGGTGAAATTGCCCTGTACTTGCAGGCGCAGGGGCATCAGGTAACGATCATGGCGCGCAAGCCGCCCACCGCACCGCTGCTGGCTGCCTTGGGTTTCTTAGCGGCTGACTATGTCAATGACGATTGCGCCGATGGTCGCCTGCAGGGCTTTGATAGCTTGGTATTTGCAGCGGCGGCGGATATTCGCGCGCTGCCGCAGGATGGCTCTATCAGCCCCGAGGCGTTTTACACCAGGTATAACGACGAGGCGGTACCGCGTTTCTTTGCGGCGGCTAAGGCGGCGGGGCTGCGCCGGGCCGTGTATATCGGCACATTTTATCCCCAGGTGGCGCCGCATCGCGTGGGCCACTGTGCCTATGTTACCTCTCGGCACAACACCGATGTCGCCGTGCGCGCACTGAATTCGGACGATTTTCGCGTATGCAGTCTGAATGCGCCTTTTGTACTCGGCTATATCCCCGGTTTGGAGATTCCCCATTTGTCAGCGCTGTTGCACTATGTGCGCGGTGACCTGCCTGAGCTGCCACTGTTTGCCCCGGTGGGCGGCAGCAACCATATCAGCTCTTATGCCATCGCCCAGATTACCGCGAATGTCCTGGCCAGCGGTGAAGGCGGCAAGGCGTATTTGCTGGGCGGCGATAACCTCAGTTGGAAAGACTATTTGGAAATGTGGTGCGCGGCGGTCGGCAAACCCCGGCAGCTCGAGGTGCGCGATGACGACCACCCGATGTTGCCCAATGCCATTATGTTTGCCGGCGCGGGGGCGACGGTAAATTACCAGCCCGAGGACCTGGATGTGCTGCAATACCAGCCGCAGGACATCCGCGCACTGATGGCCGAAATGGTGGCCGCCGCCGGTCAGCGGGGCCTAATTTACGACAATCGCACACAGATAATATCGCGATACCGCCGGGCGCGTTAAACTGGGGGCCAATTTTTGGGCCGTTGACCACGGCCCCGCCACCGAGGGCGCTATGAAAACCCCCAAAGCTCTACTGCCACTGATCGAAGACGGCATCGTTGACGAGGTCATCAGTCAATTGATGAGTGGCAAGGAGGCCACCGTTTACGTAGTGCGCTGCGGCGAGGCCATTCGCTGTGCCAAGGTGTACAAAGAGGCGGCCAAACGCAGTTTTAAAAAAGCGGTGCAATACCGCGAGGGTCGCAAGGAGCGCAGCAGTCGCCGCGCCCGGGCCATGGAGAAGGGCTCCAGCTACGGTCGCAAGTTGCAGGAAGAAGTCTGGCAAAACGCCGAGGTCGACGCCCTCTACCGCCTGGCTCGCGCCGGCGTGCGCGTGCCCCAGCCCTACGGCTGCTTTGACGGCGTGCTGCTGATGGAGTTGGTCAGTAATGATGAGGGCGGCGTCGCGCCGCGGCTGAACGATGTGTCGATGTCGGCCGAGCAGGCTCGCGAAGACCACCGGGACATCATGCACGATATTATGCGCATGCTCGGTGCCGGCCTGGTTCACGGCGACCTTTCCGAGTTTAATGTTCTGGTCGACGACTACGGCCCGGTGATTATTGACCTGCCCCAGGCGGTGGATGCGGCGGCGAACAATAATGCCCGCGCCATGCTGCTGCGCGATGTTCAGAACATGAATAGCTATTACGGCCAATACGCCCCCGAACTGCTGCACAGCCGCTACGGTGAAGAAATGTGGGCACTGTACGAGGAGGGCGAGCTGCATCCGGAGTTGACGCTGACTGGCGAATTTGTCGATGACGCCGCGCTTGCCGACGTTGATACTGTGCTGGAAGAAATCAAGGCGGCCATGGCTGAGCAGGAAGACAAGCTGCGCCGTGCCCGCGAGGCCGAAGAGGGTGAATATTAAGGCGTGCGACTGCCTGAATAAGTGTTAGGGCGGGGCTTTGCGCGCTGGACTACACTGACAGTAAAGACCAAAGGGGGGCGCTGCCCCCTTTTTATTGTCGGCGAATTTGCCAAAGACTTGGCGGTCCAAGGCGACGAAGGCATGTGAAAGGTAATTTTTTTGGGGATGTTCTGCGTGCGTTACTGGGTACTAGTTTGTGTTATTTGTTTCAGCGCCTTGGCGGGGGCGGCTCCGGGCGACAGCCTCGCCCGCGCCATTGCGCAACTGCCGCTCAATGCGCCGGTGTCGGTGGCGCGCCTCTATGGCGAGCGCCCGCAGGCCCTGTGGTCGAACGAGCATTATCAGCAGCTGCTGCTGGCGGTTGAAGCCAGTGCGGCGGATGGCCTGAGCCCGGATGATTACCACTATCGCGCGCTTGTGGCGACCGATACGCCCGCAGCGCAGCGCGATGTGTTAGCCAGCGACGCCTATCTCAGTCTGGCGGCGCATTTATTGGCGGGGAAACTCGACCCGGTGTCCATAGAGGTGAACTGGACGGCGAAGGGCCGCCAGCGCGACTTGGTCGCGCATTTGCAGCGCGCCATGGCGACTCATGATATTGGCGCCTCGTTGCGCGAGTTATTGCCTAGCCAGCCGCGCTATCAGCTGCTGAAAGCTGCATTGCAGCACTACCGGCAGATCGACGACAGCGGCAGCTGGCCAACGGTTGCCGATGGCGCGCTGTTGAAGCCGGGCGCGCGTTCACCGCGCATTGCAGCCTTGCGGGCCCGCCTGCAGCGCGGTGGCGACCTGCCGTACTACGATGCGCCCGCTGAGGCGGAGGTTTACGACGCCGAGCTAGTCGCCGCGCTCAAGCGCTTCCAGCGACGGGCCAACCTCGAGCCGGACGGTATTGTCGGGCCGGCGACGGTGCGCGAATTAAACCGCAGTCCCGGCGATCGCATCGAGCAGTTGCGGGTGAATCTGGAGCGCTGGCGCTGGTTGCCCGATGACTTGGGAGCAAAGCACATCCGCGTCAATATCGCCGACTATCAGCTGGAGGTGCACCAGGGGGCGCAGATCACCGATGTGCACGATGTGGTGGTGGGGCGCACCTACCGCCAAACGCCGGTATTCTCTGCCACTATGTCTTATCTGGTATTGAATCCGTGGTGGGAGACGCCAGCGACACTTGCTAGAACTGACATCCTGAAAAAGTTCCAGGCTGACCCCAAACAGGTCGACCTTTTGGGCTATCAGGTTTTGGGTCGTGACGGCCGAGTGGTCGACCACTCGCAGATTAACTGGCGCCAGTACAGCGCCAGGCATTTTCCCTTCCGCCTGCGTCAGAAACCGGGGCCGAGCAATGCCTTGGGGGCGGTGAAATTTATGTTTCCCAATGCCCACGAGGTGTACTTGCACGACACGCCGTCGCGAGAACTGTTTGCTAAAACCCGGCGCGATTTTTCCTCGGGCTGTATACGCGTAAAAGATCCTGTCGATTTGGCCCAGTGGGTGTTGGCGGGCAATGGCGACTGGCCGCGCTCGCGCATTGATAGCGTTTTGGC
>JBFKEA010000258.1:0-3580 GCA_041619375.1 Spongiibacter sp.
CTGCCGGCTGCCGCCTTGCCCAACTCCAACTCCTGAATGGCCACCCCCCACTGAAACAATAGCGCCAGCAGGGCCGCCCAAAGCGGCTGCAATAGAAAAAACGGCCGCCAGCGCTGCTCGGGGAAAAGTCGCAGCAAACCATAACCAACATCGCCATCCACACCCTTAATATTGGTATAGCTGTGATGCATATAGTTGTGGCTGTGCCGCCAGTTATCCGCAGTGCCGACAATATCCCACTCGTAATTCGCGCCATTGAGCGCCGGCTCATCCATAAAGTCATACTGGCCGTGCATGACATTGTGGCCAATTTCCATATTCTCCAAAATCTTGGCCACCCCCAGCAGCACTGTGCCCAGTAACCACGCCGGCAGAAATACCCCGGCAAACAGCAGGCCGCGGCCAATTACCTCACAGTACTGCTGGAGGCGAACAATGCGGCGAATATAACGCGCATCGCGCTCGCCGACGTCGGCTATCGCGCGTTGCTGCAGGGCGTCCAATTCCCTGCCGAAGTCCGCCAGCTCGCGCTGACTTAACACCCGGTTTTTTTTATGACTCATTACCCTGCTCCTTATAGATTCAATTCAAGGTCGCTGCGCGCGCGACTCACGCACAGCCGCAGCGCTCCCTGGCCGCGCAAACTGGCGCCATTTAACTGGTTGTGACTCTCGCCAGCGCTCTGCTGACAGCTGCAGCTATTGCAAATCCCCATTCGACAGCCGCTGGGCACAGACAGGCCCGCGTCCTCCAAAGCCTCCAGTAGAGATTGGCGACTCGACACCGTTAGCGTGCGGCGACTGCGGCGCAGAGACAGCTCAAAAAAGGCTTCCGCCTCATCACTGTCCGCAACCGGCGCGGGCGGACTAAAGGCCTCGGCGTGAAAAGCGCTGAGCGACGCCGCCAACAACTCCCGGGCCGAGGCGACAAAGGCGCTGCCACCGCAGACCACCGCCTCGGCATAGGCGCCGTCAATCAGCAACGTTTCTGCCAGCGCCGCGTCGAGCCGGCCCGACTCATAGCCGTCACCGCCCGCACTGTCGCGGCAAAAGCGCCGCACACGAAAGCCCCTGTGCTCGGCCTGCAAACGCTCCAACTCCTCGGTGAAACAGAAGCGACCGGGCTGTTTTTCCCAGTACAACAACTGCCCCTTTAGCGCCTGCCCGGCCGCAGCGCGCTCGGCAAGCACATTGAACACCGCGGTAATACCGCTGCCCGCCGCCAACCACAGCGCGGCGGCTTGACCGTCACGGCGCGGCGTTTGCCCCAAGTCGCCAAACGGCTGGCTCAGCTCCACCACATCGCCCAAGCGCAGCTGATCGTGAAGGTAATTACTCATCAGGCCCTCGAACTCGCGGCGCACCGTCAGGGTAATTTTTCGCCCCTGCGCCGGGCGAGACAGGCTGTAGCTGCGGCTGTGGCGACGACCGGCGATTTCGACCGACAAGGTGACATGCTGCCCCGCCGCTGCCGGCATAAAATTGCGATTGACCTCTAGCACCAAGCTCACGGCGTCATCCGCCTCGCGCCTCAAACCGCACACCCGGGCAAAGACCCGTCGCCAGGCGGCAGTAGTGCCGAGTTCACGCGCCCAAAAATCGTACTGCTCGGCGCTGATCAGAGTACTCAGCAAACCGGCAACGACCGGCCTGCGCTGCGGCAAGCCACTATGCGAAGAGGGAAACAAGGCTTTCATAAGGCGTCTCGCTGGTGATTTTTCGATCAATATACACATGTATTTATAACTGTCAATACAGCTGTATATTTATGTGTATGTTTGCCTGTATATACGGACGTCTTATTTACCCTTACACTGGGACACCCAAGTGACTGCAATTCAGATAAGACAGGTGAGGTGAATGGGCATTCGAGCGAGAAGGGCCACCAAGAACAGCGACGCCGGCAGCCGGCGCAGCCAGGTGACTGCGCAGGATTTAATGGACGCCGCCGTCCGTCTGCTCGGCGCCCACCGCAGCGTCTCCACCCTGAGTCTTCGCGAGATTGCCCGCGAAGCAGGTATTGCGCCCAATAGCTTTTACCGCCACTTTCGCGATGTCGACGAGCTGACCGTTGCACTGATCGACCAGGCCGGTCGCGCCCTGCGCGGCATCATTCGCGAAGCGCGCCAACGCCTGTCGCTGGAACGCAGCGCCATCCGCACCTCGGTAGAGGCCTTTATGGATCAGCTCGATGCGGATGAAAAGTATTTACAGGTCCTGCTGCGCGAGATGTCTACCGGCTCTGAGGCCTTCCGCCACGCGGTGGAGCGCGAACTGAATTACTTTGAAGACGAGTTGCGCGATGAACTTGAGCGCATGGAAAAGCTCACCGGCCACATCACCTACCAACCCGCACTAACCGCCAAGGCGATCACCCGGCTAGTGGTCGCAATGGGCGCCAGCGCCGCCGACCAGCCCCGCGAGCAACGTGCCGAACTGATCGACCAGACGGTAGTCATGATTCGTATGATCATGGAAGGTTCGCAGTCGCTGGCAAAAAAACACCGCCAGGGCAAATAGCCCAGCCGGCAGCCAAAACCAACGAGCATAAAAAAAGGAGCCGAGAGGCTCCTTTTTACCTTGCCAATCGCTTAGCGAATCGGCGTCAGCACAATCGGCAGATCATCGACCGGCTTGGGCAGGGGCACGGTCTGCATCTTGTCGCTGAAATTATCCGCCAGTTTGAACTCATAGCGGCGCAGGAATTGGTGCAGGAAGTTTTTCACCTGCATCAGCGCAAAGTGCATGCCGATACACTTGTGGGCGCCGCCACCAAAACCGACAAAGCTAAAACTGTGGCGTTTGTGTTCCAGACGCGGATCCAGCCAACGATCGATATCAAATTTCAACGGCGCATCCCAGTACTCCGACATGCGGTGGGTGTGCTGCGGCGCAATAAACAAAATGGTGTTCGCCGGAATTTTGTAACCACCCAGCTCGCAGTCATTAATAGTGCGGCGCTGCATCATCATTACCGAGGGGTGTAGGCGCAGGGCTTCTTTCACCGCCACCTCGGCCAGCGGCATTTTCTCCAGATCGTCGTACTCGAGAAATTCCTTGTCCACCGCCATTGCCTCGTCGCGCAGGCGCTGCTGCAGCTCGGGATTTTGGCCCAAGTGGAACAGCAAGTGGCTCAGCGCACTGGTTGTCGTATCGTGGGCGGCAAACAGCAGGAAGCTCATATGCGCCACGATATCGTCGTCGGAAAAATACTCGCCTTCCTCGGTCTTCTCCTTTGTAAAGAAGGTAAAGGTATCGATGCCATCTCCGCTGCGCCGCTCTTCGATCAGCCCGCCAAAGAACTCTTTCAGATAGCGTTCAGCCTTCTTGCCCTTGCCGTAGGCGGTGCCCGGCCACTCCTTGGTGACAATCCCCATCAGGCCGTTGGCGATATCCAGAAAAGCCTTGTTGAGCTTCTCGGCGCGCTCATCGTCTTTGCCCAGGCCGACAAAAATGGTCGCCGCCACATCCAGCAGGTTTTGCTTAATCGCCGGGAAGAACAGCATTTCCTTGTTCTTGCCCCAGCCCTCCACGGCCTCACCGATCATCGGCCCCATGGTGTCGATATAGCCCTTCATCGC
>JBFKEA010000259.1:0-3557 GCA_041619375.1 Spongiibacter sp.
GCACTCCTGGAACAGCAATCACTTGGTGACCAACCTCTTTCTCTACCAATTGCAGCGCCACTCTGACCACCACGCCAATCCTACGCGCAGTTATCAGGCCCTGCGCCATTACGAGGACGTGCCGCAACTGCCCAGTGGCTATGCGGGCATGGTGCCGCTGGCCTATATTCCACCGCTGTGGCGCTGGGTGATGGATCGGCGTGTATTGGCCCACTATCACGGCGACTTATCCAAAGCCAATGTTGAGCCGAAGCTGCGCGCGAAGCTGGGTCTGTAGCGCACAAGCTCTGCCTTAGGTGTGTCAGCGGTGTTCGCCGGGGTGCTAGCCCCGGCGAATTTTTCGTGGTGACTAGGTGCCGCAAAAAGTGGCGCGCACTTGTTCTTCTTCGCTGGCGGGGCTGGCGTAGCGTGCCAGTTGCTGGCGGTAATCGAAAGGTGTTTCCAGCACCGTGTTCAAATCTGTAAACACACTTATGTCGCCTTGGTAGGCGGCGCTGATGGCGGCTTCAACCAGGTGGTTGCGGGGGATGAACACCGGGTTGGCCTGGCGCATTTGCGCGGCGCGCTGCTCGGCATTTTGATTATCTTCACTGAGGCGCTGTTGCCAGCGCTGTAGCCAGGGCGCGAAGGCATCGGGGAATTCAAACAGGCTGTCTATGGCCTCGCCGCGCTGGTTGATGGGCAGCGCTTGATTAGCGAGGTCGTAGAGCTTACGAAAGCTCAGGGTGAAATCGCAGTGCTGCTCTTGCAGCAGGTCGAGGAAGTCGCGGTAGAGCTGTTCATCGGCGTCGCTGCAGTCGTCCAGCCCTAGCTTGTCGGCCATGCGCCGGCGATAGGCGCTGATATAGTGCTCGGGGAACTGATTGAGCACGGTTTGCACGCGTTCGATAGCGGGTTTGAGGTCGGCTTCGCCGTCGCCTTGCAGCAGTGGCAACATGGCCTGGGCCAGTTGCAGCAGGTTCCACTGGGCAATAGCCGGCTGGTTGCCGTAGGCATAGCGACCCTGTTGGTCGATGGAGCTGAACACCGTGCCGGGGTGATAGTCCTCCATAAAGGCGCAGGGGCCGTAGTCGATCGTCTCGCCACAGAGCAGCATATTGTCGGTATTCATAACGCCGTGGATAAAGCCCAGTGCCTGCCAGCGGGCAATGAGTTCGGCCTGGCCAGTGAGTACGGCGGTAAACAGTGCCTCATAGGGCGCTGCACTGTCGCCGCAGTGGGGGAAGTGCCGCTGCACGACGTGGTCGAGCAGAGTTTTCAGCGCCTCGTGGTCGCCCTGAGCGGCAAAATATTGCACGGTGCCGACGCGAATATGGCTGCTGGCAATGCGGCACAGAATGCCGCCGGGCAGACCGCCCTGTTCGCGAAATACCTGCTCTCCACTGGCCACCGCCGCCAGCGCGCGGGTGGTGGGCACGCGCATGCGGTGCATCGCCTCGCTGATCAAATACTCGCGAATCACCGGCCCCAGCGGCGACTTGCCGTCGCCGCTGCGGGAGTAGGGCGTGCGCCCGGAGCCCTTTAATTGTATATCGCGCCGCTGGCCGTGGCGGTCAACCACCTCGCCCAACAGCAGGGCGCGGCCGTCGCCGAGTTGCGGGTTGTAATGGCCAAACTGGTGGCCGGCATAAACCGTGGCGATCGCTTGGCTGCCGGGGGCGATGGCATTGCCGGCCAGTACGGCGAGCCCCTCTTCTGACTGCAGCCAATCCAGATCAATGCCCAGCTGCTGCGCCAGAGCATCGTTGACCAGCAGCGCGCTAGGGGCTGGCACGGGGGCTGGCGACTGGCGGTGGTAGAACTGCTCGGGCAGTCTCTGGTAGCTGTTGTCAAAGGGGATGGGCTGCGGGCGCATAGGATCTCTGTTTGGCGGCTGAATCACCTGGATATTGTACGCTTGTCGCCGCCGGGATGCGCGCCGGGGCTGGAGGGATACAGTTTTCTGTCGTCGATGCGCGACCTGAGCGCGTGGACACGGTAAAATTGCCAACTTTTATACACATAGCGACCGGACACGGCCTGGCCGATGGCTGGCAATACCTGCAGGAACGCATAGACCCATGCCCTGGTTTACCAAATTGTTTTTCCTCCTCTGCCGTTTTTTGTCGACGCCGGTATTGGCGCTAGTGCGGCCAAATATTGTGCAAGTGGATGAGGGCTTGCGTGAGGCTCTTGCCGGTCGGCCAGTGTGCTATGTGCTGCGCCAGCACAGCTGGACCGACCGCTTTTTGTTGGAGCGTTTGCTGAAGGCCGAGGGCCTGCCGCTGTTGCGCGCCACGCCGGGCAAGTTGCCCGATGACAGCCGGGCCGCCTGCCTCTATTTGCCGGTGCTCAGTGGTGAGCGCGGTGGCGAACGCGGCAAGGCGACCATGGCAGCGCTGATTGCGCGCCTGGGAGACAGTGAAGCGGCGGCACTGGCAACGGAAATGCAGATCGTGCCGGTGTCGATGTTTTGGGGCCGCGACCCGGGTACGGAAACGTCGTTCTTGAAGCTGTTACTCGGTGACGGTGAGCGCGGTGGCGCACTGCGCAAGTTAATGGTGATTATCGCCCAACGCAAAAATGTGATTTTGCACTTTGCTATGCCGATTAATTTCCAAAAATTGGTGGAGCGTACCCGCGAGCCGGAAAAAGCGGCGGAGTTGCTGGCTCGCACGTTGAGTTTTTATTACAGCCGTCGAAAAACCGCAGCTCTGGGCCCCAGCCTGTTGTCGCGGCCGGAGATTATTAAACTGGTGCTGCGCCGCCCCGAAGTGCGCGAGGCAATGGCCAAAGAGCAGCTCGAGAAGTCGCTGAGCGAAGCGCAGGTAATGAAGCAGGCGCGCAAGATGGCCGATGAGGTTGCGGCCAATTTTGATTCGCGCATGCTGCGGGTGCTGGATCTAATTCTCAGCTGGGTATTCCGGAAGATTTTCAGCGGTATTCGCCTGCACCACATTGACCGCTTGAGCCGCACGGCGAATGACCGGCAGCTGATATATATGCCCAGCCATCGCAGTCACCTGGACTATTTGCTGATTTCCTACAGTCTCTACACCCAGGGCTTAGTGCCGCCGCATATCGCCGCTGGGGTCAACCTCAATTTTTGGCCGGTGGGCGGGCTGCTGCGCCGCGGCGGCGCCTTTTATATCCGTCGCAGTTTTGCCGGTCAGCCGCTCTATACCGCGGTGTTTCGCAATTATCTCGACGTCATTTTGGGGCGCGGTTATCCGGTGGAGTTCTTCCCCGAGGGCGGGCGCTCGCGCACCGGCCGTTTGCTGCCGCCGAAAAAAGGCATGCTGCGGATGACGGTAGAGAGCTTTTTGGCGCAGCCGGCACGCAAGGTGGCACTGGTGCCGGTGTATGTTGGCTACGACAAGCTGGTGGAGGGCGGCACCTATATGAAGGAGCTGCGCGGCGCGGCCAAGCAGAGTGAATCGGCCAGCGGCCTGTTGAAGGCGACGCGAATTTTTAAATCGTCCTATGGCAGCCCCCATGTCGCTTTTGCCGAACCGATCAGCTTGGACGATTGTTTAAGCAAGGTCGAGCCGGAGTGGCGTAGCAAGTTGCAGGCGGGA
>JBFKEA010000260.1:0-3514 GCA_041619375.1 Spongiibacter sp.
CCGATGTACGTTTGCGCTGCCAGCCGTACCACCAAATGGCAACGCCGCTCAGGCAAAAATACACCAGCCCAAGGGCGGCAAACAGCCAGACACTTTTACCGGCAGCGCCCAGCGGCGCGGCAATATGCAGGGGGTAAAGGCTGTCGAGGACGCGCTGAGTGTTGTTGCGCTCGTCGATCAGATAGGCATCGATCAGCTCGCCACTGCGCGGGTGAAAATACAATTCCGAGCGCCCGCTGGGATGCCACTCCTTGGCAAAGCGCCAGCGAAACACCACTGGCTGTGCGGGCTTGTGCGGCAAAATGACAAACTGCGGCTCGCCGCCACCGGCGCGCTGGCGTGCTGCGCTAACCAGCGCATCCAGGCTGAGATCGACACTGAGTGGGCTGGCGGCGTCGCCTAGCTGCGGCCGGTGCATACGCGGCGGCTCGCCGCTGAGGCCGCTGGCCAATTTTTCACTCCATTCGTGGAAACTCAGCGCCACACCGGTGGCGACAATAAACAGCAGCAGCAGACTTAGTACCGCGCCAATCGCGCGATGACTGGTGAACAAAAATACCCGGGGATTGCGCCATTGAATACGCAAGGCGCTGCGCCAACGGCGGCGTGGCCACCAGCGGATAAGACCGGTAATCAGCAGCGGCAAACACAGCAGCCCGACCAGCCCCAGCAGGATTTCCAGCGCCTCGCCGCCGATCACGCCGGTGTGCACCGCCTCGATAATATCCACTGGTTCGGCCCACACCGAGCGGCGCACTAGCAGCTCAAGTGTGTCCGGATGAAAATACAGCCGCTCGCCCAGCGCGCTGTCCAGCACCACGCGGTAACTGCTGCGACCGGGGCGAGGCCGGTCGATAAATATCACCTGACTGTCTGGCGCCGCCGCCTCGGCGGCCGCCCTCACCGCATCAAACCCTGCACGGTTTGTCTGCGCCACTGCGGGGTTCAGCTCAGGCTGCAGGGCGCTGTCCAGGCGATTACCGTACAACAGCAATCCGCCAGTCACGCCCTGAATTAGCAGAAACACGGCCAGGCCCAGACCCAGCCAGCGGTGTAGGCTTTTATTCACCTTGGCCACCGCTTACCAATGCAGCTCAACACCGAGGCCCATTTCCCGGGCCTGGCCAATAATCACCCCTTCCAGGCCATAGCTGTCGTTGCGAAAATGATCGCTGACGTAAAACTCATCCAGCAGGTTTTGGCCGTAGGCGTAAACGCCAAAGCGCGCCGTCTCGTAACCCAACTTGGCGTTGACCAAGCTGAAGCTGTCCAGCGCCATACTGCGGTCGTTGTCCGGGCTGGCGTAGGCACCGTCGGTATAGCTGGCGCTGGTATTGATAAACCAGCCGCGGTGATGGCGGTATTGCAGGCCCGCGGTGAGATTGTAATGGGGGGCGTAGGCAAATTCCTGGCCGGAATAGTCGTTGTCGCGGTCACGGAAGTCGACAAAGCGGGTCTCTACATAGCCGGCGCCGAAAAACAGCGCCAGTGACGGTGTCGCCTCCACCTTCACTTCCAGCTCGGCGCCCTGCAATGTCGAGCGTCCGGCATTGCGGGTGACCACGGTATTGGCATCGGGACGAGTGCGCACTTGCTGGTCGCGCCAGTCGATATAAAACAGCGTGGCATTGATACTGGCCCAATCCCCCTGCCATTTCGCCCCCACATCATAGTTGTAGGTGGTCTCGGGGTCGAAGCTGTTGCGCTGACCCTCGCTGGTAATTTCAGCGCCGCCTGCGCGGTAGCCGGTGCTGGCGGTCACGAACAGGCGGGTGGCATCGTTCAGGCTATAACTGACGCCTAATTTTGGCAGGAAGATGCGGTGTTGGCTGTCGACGCTGTAGGCGTTGTCGGGCAGCACCGTCGCCTTCAGCAGCGGGGCAACATCCACGGTGGGCTGGCCGGTAGCGGGGTCCAGCGCCTGGGCGCGCCGCAGGTAGAAGCTGCCCTCGTCGGTGGCGCTATCCTCTTCCCAGCGCCCGCCCAAGGTCAGCGTCCAGTTGTCCGTCAAAAACAGGTCGGACTCGCCAAACAGTGCCAGGGTGTCCATCTTTCGGCCGGTGGTAATGTCGGCGTCGGCCTGCACCCGCGCGCCGCCCAGATCGTAGACCAAATCTTTGGAAATGGATTCGGAGTCGTTGCTTTCGCGCGAGGCATAAATGCCCACCACGGCATTGGCGTAGCGCTGTTGAATATTCAGGCGCAGCTCTTGCGACAGGTATTCAATGTCGGCGCTGTTGGTGAACATGCCGTTGTCTTCAGGGCCGACATCGTAGTCGCCGCGACGTTGCTGTTCGGTACGGCTGGCGGTGGTCAAAGCCGTCACTTGGCGGCCCTCCCCCAGCTCCCAACGTTGCGTCAGCCCCAGCACATCACTGTCGTCGTCAAAGAAGCCGTCGACATTGTCACTGGCTTGGCCTTGTTCGGCGGTTGCCAGCGGCAACAGTTCCGGCCCCTCGCGCAATTGGCTCTGTTGCGCGGTTAATTGCAGGGAATAACCGCCGTCGCTGCCCGGATCCCAGTGCAATTTGGCACGCTGCATACGGCGCTCTCTGCGCTGCCAGTCGTCGCGATTGAGGGTGGTGTTTTCAATATTGCCGTCGCTGCGATTATCGTCAGTAGTCAGGCGCAGGCCAGCGCGCTCGCCCAAGGGGCCACTCACGCTCAGCGCATGTTGGCGACTGTTGTCGCTGCCGGCTTTGAGCAGCAAATCGGCGCTCCACTCGGGCGACGGGTCGCGGGTTTTAACAAACACCGCACCGGCCAGCGAGTTGGGGCCAAAGGCGGTGGATTGCGGGCCGCGATAGATTTCAATCTGCTCTACATCGAAGGTATGCACCACGCCTCGCCCCTGCTGGCGAACGCCATCAATAAACAAATGCGCCAGCGATCGGCCACGGCCGGTAGAACCCTGGCTGGAGATACCGCGCAGAGAAAATTTATCCTCTCGCGAGGCGGTAACATTGGGCACCCGCAGTAATAAGTCGTAGAGATCGGTCAGTTGCTGGGCTTTTAACTCGTCGGCGCCATAGACCGCGACACTGGCGGCGCTCTCGCTCAGCGGGCGCTGCAGGCGGTCGCCGGTTACAATCAGCTCCTCCAATTTCGGCGAGGTATTTTCGGTCGACACAGGCGCCGAGGGATCGCTGGCAGTTGTCTGGCGGGGCTGTTCGGCGGCTGCCGCGGCCGACAATAGGCACAGACCGGCCACAATAAGTTGCGGACAAGAGCGTAAACTAGGCATGCAAGAGTTCCATTTTGCAGGGCGATAGATTTTGGCGGGCACGTTATCGATAATGCTTCTCATACGCAAGTGCTGCCGACGAATTTTTTGTCGTTGGCGGAGTCCCTGGGCTCAAGGTCAACGCTGTGCACGGGGCGCCAGCTTGTCGAGCCCGCAGCGTCGCTGCTGGGACCACAGGCGATGGCGGGCTCGGCCCAGTCAACCATTTGCAAAGATTGGCGCAAGTCAAAGACTTCACGCCCCACTAGGTCGTTGATGATGGTCGCCGAG
>JBFKEA010000261.1:0-3380 GCA_041619375.1 Spongiibacter sp.
AAGGCATTTCTTGAGTATGCCATTGCCGAGCACGGTGAGCAGCGCGTAATGGCTGAGGCCATGGCGCAGTTGCAGACTCCGGCGCTGCCGCCGGCGATTACGCAGCGTGATATCCAGGCCATTCCAGAGCGAGCGGGTGTCTACCGTTTTTACGCCGATGACGACAGTTTATTGTACCTTGGCAGCAGTGTGAGCATGCGCAGCGGTGTTGTCTCGTATTTCAACGGCGACCGCCGGGATAATCAATCAGTGAAAATTGCCCGCAAATTGCGCCGGATTGAGGTGACGGAGACGGCGGGAGGGTTCGGCGCGCAGTTGCTGGAGCAGGCACAGATTGAGCATCTGCAGCCACGTTATCACCGCCCCTTGGGTAGGCAGCAGTGCCTGGCGCGTTTAGAGGCTGATGAGCAGGGCTATTTTCAGCTGCGGTATGTGTCGGTTGATGACAACTTTGTTGCTGACGAGCAAGTATTGTTGTTTAAGCATCGCAAGCAGGCGCAGAGAATCTTACAAAAAGCCGTGCGGGAGCTGCGCTTATGCCCGGCGCGCCTGGGGCTGGAAAACGGCGGCAATTGCCCTGCCTGCCAGCAAGGGCGCTGTGCTGGCGCCTGTTGTGGAGAGCAGCCGGCAGAAGAATTTAATGCCTTGTTGTCGGACCGACTGGTGTCGCAGCGCTTGGAGGCCTGGCCGCACAGCGGCCCGGTGTTGATCGTCGAGCGCCGTGTGCGCCGTTGCGATTGGCATCTGGTAGATCGCTGGCGCTACTACGGCAGTTTTTCGGGGCGTCGGCCCGGGCGTCTGCGCTGTGCAGAGCGCCTCGCGGTGGTGCCACCTTTTGACTGTGAGCACTATCGTCTTCTGCTGTCGTTTCGCGACAGTTTAGAATGGTTGCCGTTAATCCCGCCAAAACGGTGAAGCGCTAACGCGGATGCCCTACAATAGCGCTCGATTGTTTTGTCGGCGCGGTTTGCGCCGTCGAGTGTGTTGAATACTGTCTATTGAATAGAAGGCCTCCATTATGAGTATTTCATCGTTTCAGCCGCCACTGCGCACCCTGATGGGTCCCGGTCCTTCCGATGTTCACCCGCGGATCTTAGAGGCGCTGGGCCGCCCGACCCTCGGTCATTTAGACCCGCTTTTTGTCGGCATGATGGACGAACTGAAAAGCCTGTTGAAATACGCGTTTCACACTGAAAATGAGCTGACGCTGCCGATTTCAGCGCCGGGTTCAGCGGGTATGGAAGCCTGCTTTGTCAACTTGGTGGAACCCGGTGACAAAGTGGTGGTGTGTATCAACGGCGTGTTTGGTACTCGCATGCGTGAAAATGTTACCCGCATTGGCGCCACGGCGGTGTCGGTTGAGGGCGAGTGGGGCAAGCCAGTTGACCCTCAGCAACTGGAAGAAGTGCTCAAGGCCAATCCCGATGCCAAGGTGGTCGCCTTTGTTCACGCCGAGACCTCCACCGGGGCATTGAGCGATGCCAAAACTTTGTGTGCTTTGGCGCATCAGCATAATTGCCTGACCATTGTTGATGCGGTTACCTCACTCGGGGGTGTTGAGCTTCGCGTGGATAACTGGGGAATCGATGCAATTTACTCGGGAAGCCAGAAATGCCTGTCGTGTACCCCCGGCTTGTCGCCGGTTAGCTTTAGCGATGCTGCCGTGGCCGCTATCCGTGCCCGCAAGCATCCGGTGCAGAGCTGGTTTTTGGATATGAACTTGATCCTCGGCTACTGGGGGGAGGGTGGAAAGCGCGCCTACCATCACACAGCACCGGTAAATGCGCTTTACGGTTTGCACGAGTCGCTGGTGATGCTGCAAGAGGAGGGGCTGGAAAATGCCTGGAATCGTCATCGCCAGATGCACACGGCCTTGGCGGCGGGCTTAGAGGCGCTGGGCATTAGCTTTGTGGTGGATGCCGACAGTCGTCTGCCGCAGTTGAACAGTGTGTATATTCCCGAAGGTGTCGATGATGCCGCGGTGCGCCAGCAGCTGTTGGCGGAGCACAATCTGGAAATCGGTGCCGGGCTGGGTGGTTTCGCCGGCAAGGTATGGCGTATTGGCTTGATGGGCTACAGCGCGCGCCCCGACAATGTTCGCCTGTTGATTACCGCGCTGGCCAGTGCCATGCAGGCTCAGGGTTATCAATGTGATAGCGGCGCGGCGCTGGCCGCAGCAGGGCTGCAGGACTAAGTCCATTTCGGTTTGTGCCGATAGTGCGGTTCAGTTGTTCTGTTAGGGTTACGGGGTTGGCGCTGCGATGCAGCGCCGCCTGCTAACAGGAAGCCCGCCATTGAGTTGCAGTAGCCAGTTAATCCAACAGGTCAGAGCTGACCTGCTACGCGCCATCGGCGATGACGCGATTGTTCTCCCCACCCTCCCTGAGGTGGCGCTGGAAATCCGCAATGCTGCCAGTGATCCCGACGTTGAGATAGCCACACTGGCGGCGATTATTGAACACGATAGCTCGATCGCTGCGCGCTTGATTCGCGTTGCCAATAGCGCCTTGTTGCGCGGTTTCGAACCCACTTATGATGTAAAAGGGGCGATTTCTCGAATTGGCCTCGCCTACACGTCGGCGATGGTGAGCACGCTCGCCATGCAGCAGATATTCTTGTCGAGTAAAGATCTTTTGAATCAGCGCATGCGCGCGCTCTGGGTGCGCAGTGCCGATGTGGCGGCCATCTGCCATACCCTGTCCCGTGGCCACCGGCACCTAAAGCCGGAGCTGGCCACCTTGGCCGGGGTGGTCCATCAGATTGGCGCTCTGCCGGTAGTATCCTATGTCACACAGCGCAGTGAATTGCGCGATGACCCCGCCTTGCTGGATCAGTTGCTGATTTCCCTGACTCCAGAGTTGGGGCGGATGATATTGGCGTCGTGGGATTTTCCAGATGAGCTGGTGGCGGTGCCGCAGGCGCACTTGGATTTTAGTCGCTACGCTGATCGTGCCGATTACGCCGACCTCGTTACCGTTGCCAATCTGCACAGCTATATTGGTAGTAGTCATCCGTTTGCCGAGGTGGAATGGGCGGGGGTGTCGGCCTTTGAACGACTGGGGCTGCCGGTTAACCCGGGCGATCTGGATCAGAGTTATTACCAGCAGATAGAGCAGATGCAGGAGTTGCTCCGAGGCTGAATGCCCCGGGCCTCAGCACTTGGCTTGGGCGTCAAATTGCTGGCCGTTTACCGACGCGCTGGCATCGCTCATCAAATACAGATACAGAGGCATAATGTCGGCGGCTTCGGGGTTGCTGGCTGGGTTTTCGCCGGGGTAGGCGCTGCGGCGCATGGCGGTGTTGGTGGCGCCGGGGTTGATGCTGTTGACCCTTGTGCCATTGAGTTCGAATTCTTCGTCGGCGAGGATTTGCATCATCGC
>JBFKEA010000262.1:0-3376 GCA_041619375.1 Spongiibacter sp.
CGCCCTGATGGCTGATAACAGCGAGCTGTGCCTGGAACCGGTTGTCAGCTGGCAGCTGCTTGCCGATGGCAGCCTGCAAGCGATGCTAGCCGACAGCGCCAAGATCACCCAGCAACCGGTACTACCGGGTGATCCCTGTCTGTATGCTGCCTCGGAGGCGCGTGGGCTGCGCTACTACTTCCAGTACCACATCGCCAATCAGATCAAGAGCGGCGGCGCCTTGAGCGCCCGTGCACTGAGCACGCTGATCAAGCACTAAGCCTTGCGCACCCAGTAGCGATAGTGGTCGCCATCGTGCTGCTCTTCGAGCAGCTCATGGCCGAGAAAATTGCAGAATTTCGGAATGTCGCGGGTCGTCGCCGGGTCGGTGGCCAGTATTTCCAACACCTCTCCAGCAGCCATATCGCGAATCTTGTTGTGCAGCATCATTACCGGTTCCGGGCAGCTCAACCCACTGGTATCGAGACTGTGATCAGCCTTGCTCGTCATACTCTACTCATTGTCTGTAAATCTACTTCGCGGCGCTATCATCGGCACCCGCTGCGTGCTGCGCTCGGCATACCCGCCGTCCTGCCGAGGACTGCTGACTAAGACTGGCGCGGCAGCACCGACCAGCTTTCCGTCTCACTGCAAAACGCAATAAAGGCCCTGCCGTCTTTCAGTGACGCCCGCAACTGGGCAATTTTTTCTTCCTGGCTCAGCTCCCTTTCACCGTAATCGGTACCGTCGCGGCTTACCAGCTCTTCCAGCATGCCGGCAAAGGCTTCCTCGCTGAGTTTTTGCCAAGGGATTTCCACATAGTCACTCATTGCACTCTCTTCGCTTCGCTTAATTCAGCGCCGTCACGCTGTCTATTTTGTCTTGCAAACTCTGCTCGCGATCTACCCGACTGCCGATTTTCAGCTGGCTGTGTATACGCGGCGCACCCATCTCGTGGATGCGCGCATGGCAGTGTTTTACCGCCGCCATCACCTCTTCCCACTCGCCCTCAATATTGGTGCCGAACGCGTGCAGTTGATGGCTGAGTCCACGCTCCTGCAAAATGCGCTGACATTCAGCGATATAGGGCGTCAGCGAGTCTCCCGCATTGAGCGGTATCACACAAAACTCCATCTGTATTTGCATAACCTCACCTCCCTCATCCAACACTGGCAGCAGACGGGTGATATGTTTGAAAAGATATCGTATCGTTAGCGCTGTTGCGTGTCTCTAGTCATACAGGGTTTTACAGTGAATACATCTGTGGTCTTTACCTTTATCAGCCCCGATCGCCCGGGCCTTGTCGAAACGTTGTCCACTGCCATTGCCGATGCCGGCGGCAGCTGGCAGGAAAGCCGCATGACCCAGCTCGCGGGTCAATTTGCCGGTATCGGCCGGGTGACTCTGGCTGCTGACAAACGCGAGGCCCTGTGCCTTGCCCTGCATGCTCTGGAGCGCGATGGCATCAAGGTCATCATTAACGACCACGACTCCACAGACGCCACGAGCAGCGAACAGGCCCTGTGCCAGTTGCACATTGTCGGCAACGATCGGCCCGGCATTGTTCGCGAGGTCAGCCGCGCACTGAAAGAGCGCCAGATCAATGTCACTGAACTCAGCTCCAATATCACCAGCGCGCCAATGAGCGGCGACGCGCTGTTCGACGCCCAAGTGAAAGCGGTTATGCCCCCCGGTTGCGACCGAGACGAGCTGGAAGATGCGCTGGAAGATATTGCGGAACTGCTAAGCGTAGATATCGATATCGCCTAAAAAAGCGGCAAAGAGACGCTGCTCGCGCAGCGTTTTTTATGCGCTAGCGCAGCTTTTTCATGACGTACACCGTCGCTGCCGCCGCGCCGACAATGACCAACACACCGAACACGCATAACAGCAAATAGCTGAGGATCTCCCGCCAGGGAACATCAAAACTCCACACCGCCGAACACACCAGCATCGCCGTGGCGAGAACCGCCAACACCGGCGTACGGTAGCGTTTAAAAGCCGCAAACAACTCAAGCACGTTTTGCTGTACTCCCACCATCAGGCGAAACTGTCTTCTTTGAGCCACTCGCAACGCAGGCGGCCAGAATCATCTCCGGGCGCATGATAGTCCCCTTCGGCCTGCCATACAAAGGTGTGGCTACCGTTATACGCGGTTTGCAAATGCACCGTCGCCGATACCCAATACATTTTACCGAGCATTTTTTCAAACTGTCTCAGCCAGGCGTCCCATTCGTGCTCTATCGCCTTATAGGAACTGCCGAAGTGAATCACATCGGTCTGGCAGTCGCCAAACTCCACGGCCCGGCGCGGCACCGAAAACATCTCCCGGCACAGCAGCGGCCAATCTTCCGCCGACGGCAAGGTATCGGTAATTTGCTGATTAACCTCGCGACGCTCCTGTAAATCGACACCGTCACGCACAAACAACATGTCAGTTATACAACCGTAAACGACAGATTCTTGAGCCATAACATCCTTCCGACTTTTCTTTCAGTCTACCCCAGCGCCCCCGGCGACACGACCGCGAGCCTCGGCGGGCGTGTCCGGCGTCTCAAAATAGCGCCACGCCAACCAGGCCGCCAGCAGTGCTGCGGCCGCCGCGATCCAGAAACAGTGGCGCGGACTCAGGTCCCAGGCATAGCCGCTGAACAACGCGCCCAGTGCCCCGCCAGCGCCAAAACTCAAGCCGCTGTACAGCGCCATACCCTGGCCATGGTGGCCACTGAAAAACCGCCTAATGGTTTCCACCGCCGCCGCGTGAGCACTGCCAAAACTGGCCGCATGCAGGCACTGGGCAAACAGCAATAACACCAAGGAGTTGACGAACTCGGCAATCAACCACCAGCGCAGAGCCGTTAACAGCAGGCTGACCAGCAGAATATGGCGCAGGCTAAAACGGCCTAGCACGTGGTGCATGCCAATAAACAACAGCACCTCGGCAAACACCCCCAGCGACCACAGCATACCGGTCGCCGACTTACTGTAACCCTGAGACTCGAGGAAAATACTGAAAAAGGTGTAATACGGGCCGTGGGAAAACTGCAGCAGAAAACTGGTGGCAAAAAACGCCAGCACCGCCGGCTGGCGCAGAATGCGCAGCAGCGAGCCCGGGCTGCGGTCGCCGCGACTCAGCCCCGAGGCATTCTCGGCCACCAGCAGGCTGCCCAGCCAGATTGCCGATAACAAGCCAGTGATAATGTACAGCAGGTGCACAATGGGGTGATGATCGAGCCAGGCCCCAACTGCCAGCACCGCGGCGATAAAGCCCACCGAGCCCCACAGCCGGATCAGTGAATAGCGCGCGTGCTGGCCGTCGAGGTGACTGAGCGTCAGTACATCGAACTGGGACAACACCGCGTTCCAAAAGAAGCTGTAGCCCACCACCACGGCAGCC
>JBFKEA010000263.1:0-3353 GCA_041619375.1 Spongiibacter sp.
ACTCAGTACCACAGCGGTTAATTTGCGTGATGTAAACGTCATTCTTTCTGCACTCCCTAAGTTAATTTTATTCTCTCATCGCAGCGGCTTCAGCCCTCGGGGCTGTCCAGCTGCAACTCGCCATTGACCACTAAAATTTTATCGGCAGGTCGCTGTGCCATCACTACCGTGCCTGTTTCGCCTTTAAAACTATAGCTCACCTGATAGCCGGTCACCCGCTGTTTTGGATCCTGCAAGGTCTGGCAGCGGCGCTCGGTGCGAGTTTGCACATTCTTACCCTGCATATCTTGCTGTATTCGCCGGCCAGCATAACCGCCCGCCGCGGCGCCGGCTACCGTAGCCAATTTTTTGCCGTTGCCACCACCGACCTGCTTACCGATCACCGCGCCAAGTACCGCACCCACCACCGTGCCAGCAATCTGATTCTCATCGCGACTGGGTGCGAGCTCTTCAATCACCTCGTCGTAACACTCTTCGCGAGCCACAAAATACGTTTCCTTTATTGGCTCTACCGCGACAACGTCGGCGTAGCGCGGCTGCGCCTCCAGGTATTGATAACCACCATAGCCACCAGCCGCAGCCAGTGCCACTGCGCCGACACTGCCGGTAATGATTGCGAGTTTAGACATTGTGATCTCCTCTTGTCGTCAGGGATTATGACGCGCAACGCAGAGAAAAGTGCCAGTAAAACGCCGCAACAATTTACGTCAGCCGCTTCAGCAACCGTTCAGTTTGTGCCGCCCGCTACATCAACAGCAGCAGATAAATCAGCACTTCGCTAAGTTGCTGGGCCGCGCCCAAGGTATCGCCGGTATAGCCGCCGAGGCGGCGCTGCAAATAGCGGCCAAAGGCAAAGCGCAACACCGCCAAGCCCACGGCCAGCAACAGCCACTGTGCCGGCGAAAAGTAGCCCAGCGCCGGCAACACGGCCAGACCGGCCAGCAGCCAGTGGCGACCCGGCATAGCAGTGGCCAGCGGCTTGGACTTGCCGTCGCCACTGACATAGCGCATATCGACCAGATAGGACACCGCCAGCCAGCGGCTCAGGGGCTGAGCCAGCAGCAGCGCGGCCATCGCACTGGGCAGCGCCAGTGCCGACAGGCTGACGGCCTTGATCGCCAACACCATCAGCAAGGCGACACTGCCATAGCTGCCGATCCGCGAGTCCTTCATAATGCGCAGCACATCATCGCGCTGCCAGGCGCCACCAAAACCGTCTGCGCTATCTGCCAAACCGTCTTCGTGAAAAGCCCCGGTGATCAACAGCCCCACAGCCATGCACAGCAATACCGCCAGCAGCGGTTGTTGAAAAAGACAGTAGAAAATCCACAGGGCGGCGGCCATCAAGGTGCCCAATAATAGTCCCACCGCGGGAAAGTAGCGCGCTGCGCCATCGAGTTTTTGTTGATTAAAATCGGGGTCGGCGGGCACCGGCAGGCGGCTAAGAAAACCCAGCGCCAGTAAAAAAATCTGCCATTCGCGGCGCAGGGTAGCGAGATTAAGGAAGGGGTTCACGGCGGGCCTGCTGCGTAAAAAGGGAGATTCCAGCACAGCGGGCCGGGCCCTGCAAGAGCGGGGCGTTGGCCCCGCCGTTTACTGGATGCTGATGCGGCGCGGTTCGGCCGCAGCCAGTTTGGGAATGTGCAAGGCCAGCACGCCGTTGTCGATCTTGGCGGCAATCTGCTCCTGATTAACCGTGTCCGACAGACTGAAGCGGCGGACAAACTCGCCCTGCCAGCGTTCATTCAGTGCCAGTCGGTGCTCGCCGTGATCGATCTCGCGCTGACCTTTTACGGTCAGCACCGCGCCGTCGACGCTCACTTCGATCGCCTCGCGGTTGATGCCCGGTACGTCCATACTCAGCAGATAGGCGTCCTCGGTCTCGCTGATATCCACCGCCGGCGACCAGTGGCGACGTCTATCTTCGCGTCCCTCTTGACGGTTGTCGAAGGCACGGTTCAGGTCATTGAACAGTGTAAAAGGCAGATAGCTATTCATAAAAACCACCTCCAAATCGATTCATCTACATTGTTCACAGCCTTTGCTGTTACGGTATATCTGGGGACCAAAGAGAAATTTTCAAGTCGATATCTGTTGCCGGCGGGCGCTCTGCTACACTGTGGACGCAGTGTTTGCCCCCGCTTTCACATTCTGTAATAAGGATTAAAAAATGAGTATTCAAGTTGGCGATACCCTTCCCCTAGTGACCCTCAAAGTCATGGGTGAAAAGGGCCCCCAGGACATCAGCACCGGCGAAATATTCAGTGGTAAAAAAGTTGTACTGTTTGCCGTACCCGGCGCGTTTACTCCCGGTTGCAGCGTCACTCACCTGCCCGGTTATGTGGTCAACGCCGACAAGATTAAGGCCAAGGGCGTCGACACGATTGTCTGTATGTCGGTCAACGACGCCTTTGTGATGGATGCCTGGGGCAAAAGCCAGAATGCCGAGGAGCTGCTGATGCTGGCCGACGGCAATGGCGATTTCAGTGCCGCGCTGGGGCTGGAAATGGATGCGACGGGCTTCGGCATGGGTAAACGCAGCAAGCGCTTTGCACTGATCGCCGACGACGGTGTGGTGAGCTTTGTGGCGGTAGAGCCGGCCGGTGGCATCGACGTGAGCGCCGCAGAAAAAATTCTCGAGCAGTTGTGAGCGCGATGTGAGCATCTCGGAGCACACGCCGCGTGTGCTTATTTTTGACAGCGGTGTCGGCGCCCTGAGTGTCGGCGCCGAAATCCACCAATTGCTTCCCAATGTCGACCTGCTCTACGCCATGGATCGCGCCGGCTTTCCCTATGGATTGTGGCAGGAGGCAGCGCTGGTGGAGCACATCTGTGGGCGCATAAATGAAATTCTGCAGCGCCAGCGCGCAGATCTGCTGGTGGTGGCCTGCAACAGTGCCAGCACGGCGGTGCTACCGGCGCTGCGCGAGCAGCTGAGTATCCCGGTGGTAGGCGTGGTACCGGCCATCAAACCCGCCGCCGAGGGCAGCGCCAGCCGCGTGATCGGCTTATTGGCGACACCGGGTACGGTACAGCGCCGCTATACCGCCGAGTTGATTGCGCAGTTTGCGGCGGATTGTTGCGTGATCGCGGTTGGCGATGCCGAACTGGCGCCAGCGGTGGAGCGCCTGTTTTGGCAAGGTGAAGATTCACCGATGGTCTGGCAGCGGGTAGCGGCGCAGTTTCAGTGTCATCCGCGGGCGGCCGAGTTGGACTCTATTGTGTTGGCTTGCACCCACTTTCCGCTGGTGCAGTCGCAGTTGGCCGCCGTTCTGCCGGGCATGCGCTGGATTGATTCGGGGGCGGCCATCGCCCGGCGGGTGAAACAGTTACTGGAGGAGGGCGGACGAGCG
>JBFKEA010000264.1:0-3323 GCA_041619375.1 Spongiibacter sp.
GCTTTGTCACCGACCGCATCGACGAGCTGATGCGCCAGGACTATCGCCGCGCCGATATCGACATTCTCTATCGCAGCAACGCCCAGTCGCGGGTGTTGGAAGAGGCGCTGATTCGCAGCGGCCTGCCCTACCGCATCTACGGCGGCCAGCGCTTCTACGACCGCCTGGAAATTAAAAACGCCCTGGCCTATCTGCGCCTGATCGCCCTGCGCGACGACGACACTGCGGTCGAGCGGGTAATCAACACCCCGACCCGCGGCATCGGCAATCGCACTGTAGAAATGCTGCGCGAATACGCCCGCGACCACCAGCTTTCGCTGTGGCAATCGGCGCTGGGGATGATTCAGAACGGCACCTTAAGCGCCCGCGCCGGCAATGCCCTGCGCGGTTTTCTGTCGCTGGTCGAGGACCTCGCCGAGCAGTGCCGCGAGCTGACCCTGGACGAGCAGGTCGATCTGGTCATCGACAAGAGCGGACTGATTGCCTTTCACCAAAAGGAAAAAGGTGAGAAGGCTCAGGCGCGCATCGAAAACCTGCAAGAACTGGTCAGCGCCGCACGCAGCTTTACCCCCGAGGACCCCGACGCCGACCTGCTGCGCGAGTTTCTCGACCGCGCGGCACTGGACGCCGGCGACCAGCAGGCCGACGAGCACGAGGACAGTGTCCAGCTGATGACCCTGCACTCGGCCAAGGGGCTGGAATTCCCCATCGTGTTTATGGTCGGCGTGGAGGAAAACCTGTTCCCCCACAAAATGTCGATGGACGACCCCGGCCGCCTGGAAGAAGAACGCCGCCTGGCCTATGTGGGAATCACTCGCGCCGAACAGCAGCTGTTTTTAAGCTACGCCGAATCGCGCCGCCTGCACGGCCAGGAAAGCTTTAACAGCCTGTCGCGCTTTATTCGCGAAATCCCCAATGAGCTGATCAACGAGGTGCGCATTAACAATACCGTGACCCGGCCCAGCAGCTTCGCCAGCGGCAATATCGCCGCCCAAGCCGCCGCCGACTGCGGCATGGTACTGGGCCAGCGGGTACTGCACAGTATTTTTGGCGCCGGCACCGTGCTCAGTTTTGAGGGCCAAGGCGCCAGCGCCCGCGTACAGGTCAACTTTGAAGACGAGGGCAGCAAGTGGCTGGTGCTGCAGTACGCCAATCTCCAGCTGCTGTAAGCCGCCGGCCGCAAAACAATAACAAGGTAACACCATGACAAGCTCCAATGCGTCGCGCTACACCCCGCTGCTCATCCTCACCCTGGTGGCCGCGCTGGTGGCCATCAGCTGGCTCTATGTCGGCGAGCGCAGCCGCCACTTCATCGCCAGCAATAATGAACGCGCCAGCGCCCTGGGCGGCGAGCGCGTCTACCGCTGGAAGCTGGTCACCACCTGGCCGAAAAACTTTCCCGGCCTGGGCACCGCGCCGGAAAAATTTGCCGCGATGGTTAACCGTATGAGCCGCGGCCGCCTGCAGGTTACGGTCTACGGCGCCGGCGAGCTGCTGCCGGCGATGGGCGTCTTCGATGCGGTATCGGCCGGCAGCGTGCAGGCCGGCCACGGCGCCGCCTACTACTGGAAGGGCAAGCTGCCGTCGTCGATCTTCTTTACGGCGGTGCCCTTTGGCATGACCGCCCAGGAAATGAACGGCTGGCTCTACCACGGCGGCGGCTTGGAGCTGTGGCGCGAAGCCTATGCGCCCTTTAATTTGATCCCCCTGGCCGGCGGCAATACCGGCGTGCAAATGGCCGGCTGGTTCAACAAGGAAATCAATTCCGTCGACGACCTGAAAGGGCTGAAAATGCGCATTCCCGGCTCCGGCGGCGAAGTGCTGAACCGCCTCGGCGGCACCTCGGTCACCCTACCCGGCGGCGAGCTGTACACCTCGCTGCAAACCGGGGTGATCGACGCCACCGAGTGGGTGGCACCCTATAACGACCTGGCCTTTGGCTTTCACGAGGTCACCCGCTATTACTACTACCCCGGCTGGCACGAGCCCGGCTCTACTCTGGAGCTGATCGTCAACAAGCAGGCCTTTGAAGCGCTGCCCAGCGACCTGCAAGCCATTGTTGAAGTGGCCGCGCGCTACGCCAATGCCGATATGCTCGATGAGTACACCGCCCGCAATAACAACGCCTTAAAAGAACTGGTAGAACAGCACGGTGTGCAACTGCGCCGCCTGCCCGACGACGTGATTCGCGCCCTGCACAAAACCTCGGATGAGTATCTGGCCGAGCTGGCCCAGACCGACGAGCTGACCGCGCGGGTCTATCGCAGCTGGAAGCAGTTTCTGGACGGCGCCAAAAACTACCACCATATTTCCGAGCAGGCCTACATCAACGCCCGCGACCTTTAGCGGGGACTGGCGACAAGCCCTGCTAGCGAAACAGGCCCAGCGCGCCCGGGTAGCGATAGTCGGGAAACACCTTGGCCAGATCGGTGGCCGCGGTGCGCGCCTGCAGCAGTTCTGACAATACCTGCCGGTAGTCGGTGGTCACCTGCAGGTCACCGCGATCGAGATCGTCGTCACCGAGCCCTGGCCAGTCGCTGTGTACCCGGCCGCCATTCACCCCGGCGCCGAGCAGCAACATGGCATTGCCGTGGCCGTGGTCGGTACCCAGCGAGCCATTTTCACTGGCGCGGCGGCCAAACTCGCTCATGGTGACAATGGTCACCCGCTGCATGGCCTCACCGAGATCCTGCATAAAACTGCTCAGGCCATTGGCCAGGGTTGCCAGATTATTGCGCAGGGCATTGTTTTGATTGACGTGGGTATCCCAGCCGCCAATATCGACACTGATAAATTCGCTGCCCATATCGGCGCGAATCAGCTGCGCCGCCTTGCGCAAGCTTCTTGAAAAGGCGTTATTGGCGTATTCCGCGCCATTTTCCGGTGCCAGCGCCGCCGGATTCGCCGCCTCCAGGGCCTGCAATACGTCCAGTGACAGACGGCTCTGCACATCTAGCACGGCGTCGCCGCCATACATCGCCTGCACCGCGCCGAGAAAGTCATCGCCCTGGTTGATAATGGAGTTAAAGCGGTCAAACTCCGACAGCGCCAGCGGCGGCACTGGCCCCTGCAAGCTGCGCGGCGCCGCCGAGGAAATGGCGACGGCGCGAAACGGTGACGCCGACGGCCCACTGTGCGTAGCGGCGATATGGCGCCCCAACCAGCCGGTCAGCGTCGCCGTAGGATCTTGAATGCCGGTTTCCATAATCGCCTGGGCGTCGAAATGCGAGCGGCTGGCATGGGGCGAGCCGGCGGCGTGTACCGCCGCCAACTGTCCCGACTGCCAGGCGGGCATCAGCGGTGCCAGCGACGGGTGCAGGCCA
>JBFKEA010000265.1:0-3253 GCA_041619375.1 Spongiibacter sp.
ATGCGGTATTGCCGGCGGCGCTGCCGAGCGAGATTGCCGAGCAGCTGCGGCGCCGCATAGGCACTTTAGACGACGGTGCATTTCGGCCGGCGGGGGTGGGTCGGCAGCAGGATTATCAAAAGAATCGCGCAGTGCGCGGCGATGAAATCCACTGGTTTACCGCAGGCGACCACAGCGAGTCGGCCTATCTGGCGTGGATGGAGCAATTTCGCCAAGCCCTCAACCGCCGGCTGTTTCTCGGCCTTTTTGATTACGAGTGCCATTTTGCTCGCTATGCGGCGGGCAGCTATTACCAAAAACACCTTGATGCCTTTCGCGGCCGCAGCAACCGGGTGCTGTCGACGGTGTTTTACCTCAATGAGGATTGGGCGGCGGCGGATGGCGGACAGTTGCTGATTTACAACGATAGCGACGAAGTGGTGGCGAGGGTCAATCCAGAGATGGGCACGCTGGTGGTGTTTCTCAGCGAAAACGTCCCCCACGAAGTCGCTATTGCCCATCGCCAGCGCCACAGTGTGGCGGGCTGGTTTCGGGTGAACGCCAGTATTGGCGCGCACATCGACCCACCGCTGTAGGCGGCGTTTAAATTCGCCGCAAGATACCCAAGCTGTTGACCCGCTCTACCGGCTCAAAGAGGCCGGAGGCCAGTGCCAGTCGGTAGACAGCAATCGGCGCCTGACCGCCCTCTTCGGGGTTGGGGAACAGGTCGTGTATGGCCAGAATGCCGCCGCGCTGAATATGCGCCGCCCAGCAGCGGTAGTCGCTCAGCGCTGCCGTCAGACTGTGGCCGCCGTCGATAAACACCATCGCCAGCGGGGTTTGCCAGTGCCGGGCGCAGACTTCCGAGGGTGCCACCAGCGGCACCACCAGCTCTTCAAAACCGGCGCGGCGGATATTGCGGCGAAACTCGGCAAAGGTGTCAAAGCGCTCTTCTTTGGCGTTATACAGTTCGGGGTCGTGAAACATTTCGCCGAGCTGGTGTTCTTCCGAACCGATGTGGTGGTCCACCGCGTAGACCACGGCGGAATCGGCGGCCGCATCTTTACAGGCCTGAGCCAGATACAGGGTGGATTTACCGCAGTAACTGCCCACTTCCAGCAGGGCGCCGCGGGGCGCCTGTTCACGACCGTGGCGATAGAGGGCGTCGGCCTCGTCGTCGGCGAGAAAACCTTTTACAAGGGTGATGTCGATGGGCAGGGAAACTGGCATGGTGGCTACCGAAAAAAATGGAAGCGAAACCTTAGCCAAACTGCCGCGGCGGGGCAACTTACCATCCTGTCAGCTTTCACTATGTCGCTGCACAGGCCTATACTCGGCTGCGGGGTATTATCTTCACAAAAAAATAATAGGGGAACAGCATGCTAAAACTCTACGGTTTCGCGGTCAGCAATTACTTCAATATGGTCAAGCACTGCCTGCTGCACAAGGGTGTGAGCTTTGAGGAGGTGACCGTCTACCCGAATGCCGAACCGGAGTATTTGCGCAAAAGCCCGATGGGCAAGGTGCCCTGCATCGAGACCGAGCACGGTTTTCTGGCCGAGAGCAGCGTGATTCTCGACTATCTCGAGGCAAGCTATCCGCAACAGCCACTGTATCCCGCCGATGAGTGGCAGCGCGCCAAGTGTCGCGAGTTGATGAAAATGGCCGAGCTCTACCTCGAGCTGCCGGCGCGGCGGCTGTTGCCGGTGGTATTGGGCGGCGCCAAGGCAGAGGAGGCGACCCTCGCCGAGGTAAAAGAACAGCTCGATAAGGGGGTGCGGGCGTTAACGGCGCTGGTGGCACCTGCGCCCTATATACTGGGCGAACAGCTGGGGATGGCGGATATCGTGTTGCGCTATGCCCTGGTGGTGACCGAATTAGTCTGCGGCGCGGTGTATAAGCGCGATATTGTTGCCGAGGTGCCGGGCTTAAAAGCGTGGCAGGCAATGATGGCCGAAGCGCCGATCAGCCAGCAGTTGGACGCGGCAACTGGTGAGGCGATGGCGGCGTTTTTGGCGGCGCTAAAAGCCAAGTAGCGCCGGCGGGCGGCTGGGCGCGCTAGTCGTCCAGCGCCTCCAGTTGTTCCTGCAGTTCCAGCCAGGCTTCCTCGGCGGCGTTGTTGGCGCTTTGCAGGCCGGCCTGTTCGCTCAGCAGGGTTTTGAGCTGCTGTTTATTCGCCTCGTCGTAAAGGCTGGTGTCTGCCAGTTGCGTCTCCAATGCCTGCAGCTGGGTACTCAGTTGCTGCATCTGTTTTTCCAGCTTTTTAATTTCCTTGCTCAGCGGCGCCAGCCGGGCGCGTTTGGCGGCGGCGTCTTGGCGGGCCTTTTTCTTGTCGACCGCCGGTGCGGAGCTGGTGCTTGGCGCAGCGTCGCCGCTGTCTTTGCTGCGGCTCAGCAGCCACAGCCGATAGTCGTCGAGGCTGCCGTCGAAGGGCGTGACCCGGCCATCGTCGACCAGCAGTAATTCGTCGACGGTGTTGCGCAGTAAGTGGCGATCGTGGGAGACGACAATTACTGCGCCCTCAAACTCCTGCAGGGCAGTGGTCAGAGCGTGACACATCTCCAGGTCGAGGTGGTTGGTCGGCTCGTCCAGCAGCAGCACATTGGGGCGCTGCCAGACGATAATGGCCAGTGCGAGGCGCGCTTTTTCGCCCCCTGAGAAATGTAGGCAGCTGCCCTCGGCGCGTTCACCGCGAAAGTTAAAGCCGCCTAGGAAGCTGCGGATGTCGGCCTCGCGGGCCTGCGGGCGCAGGCGCTGCAGTTGCAGCAGCGGGCTGGCATTGAGGTCCAGCGATTCCAGCTGGTGCTGGTGAAAATAGCCCATGTGCAGGTGTTCGCCGCGCTGGCGTTGGCCGCTTAGCGGCGCCAAGCTGCCCGCCAGACTCTTCATCAGTGTGGACTTGCCGGCGCCATTGGCGCCGAGCAGACCAATGCGGCTGCCGGGGTGAATGCTCAGATTCACGCCGCGAAGCAGTGGCTGTTGGTAGCCGAGCTCGGCCTGACTGAGGCTGAGCAGCGGGTCTGAAAACTGGCTGGGCGCATAAAAGCGGAAGCGAAACGGCGAGTCGACATGGGCCGGGGCGATTTCGCTCATCCGCTCCAGGGCTTTGATCCGGCTCTGCGCCTGCTTGGCCTTGCTGGCTTTGGCGCGAAAGCGGCGCACAAAGTCTTCCATATGGGCGCGTTCGGCCTGTTGTTTTTCAAAGGCCTGTTGTTGCTGGGCGAGCCGCTCGCTGCGCTGGCGCTCAAAGGCGCTGTAGTTGCCGCGATAGCGG
>JBFKEA010000266.1:0-3222 GCA_041619375.1 Spongiibacter sp.
AAACGGGTAGCGATTATCGGTGGTGGTCTTGTCGGGGTGGAAGTGGCGGAACTGCTGGCCGAGCGCGGTCGCGAGGTGACGATACTGGAGCCGGGTCGGGATTTTGGTGCGGAGCTGAGTATTGTTCGCCGCTGGCGGGTATTGCATGGGCTGAAATCACACAATGTCTGCCTAGTGCCCAATGCGCAGGTGACGGCGATCACGGCGGCAGAACTCTGTTATGAGCAGGACGGCGAAGCCCAGCGGGTGGCGGTTGATACGGTCATTATCGCCCAGGGAGCGCAGGCCAATACGACATTTGAATATGCGCTGCGCGAGGCTGGGGTCGATGTACACAATATTGGCGACAGTGCCGATATCGGCTATATCGAAGGTGCGATACGCAGCGCCCGCGAGCTGGCAGTGAGTTTGTAAGCGATGGCGCTAATGGCGATAGGAAGCGATTGATGCAACTGTTGATAAAGTCTCTTGCGTTGTTGCTGGTCATGCTGGTTGGTGTGGCGACTGCGGCTTGGTACACCTTGCGAGGCCCGCAGCCCGCGCTGCCAAAGCAGCAGCTGTTTGTGAATGGCCAGATTCTCAGTATGGACGCCGACAGCCGTATTTTCGAGGCGATGGCCGTGCGCGGGGAGCGTATTGAAGCACTGGGTTCTCGGGCAGAGATTGCCGCGCAGGCCGATGACGATGCAGTGATTGTCGATCTGCGCGGCCGCACATTGCTACCCGGATTTATCGATGCCCACGGGCATTTTCCCGGTACCGGTCTGTCGGCGCGCGGAGTTGATCTGAGTAGCCCTCCGATTGGTGAGGTGAGCAGTATTGGCGACATTCAAGCGCGGTTGCGCGCCGCCGACCGACAGCTCGAAAAAGGCCGGTGGCTGTTTGCCTTTGGCTATGACGATTCACTGTTAGCAGAGGGGCGTCACCCCAGTCGCGAGGATCTGGATGCGGTGTCGGCGACCCGCCCCATTTACCTGCTGCATAGCTCTGGTCATATGGGCGTGAGCAACAGTGCCGGTTTGGCCGCGGGAGGTATTGATGATTTAACCCCCGACCCCGAGGGCGGCGAGATCGTGCGCGATGACAGCGGGCGCGCAACCGGCCTGCTGTTGGAACATGCCGCGGACTTGGTGGCGCCGTTGGCGATGGATTTTTCGCTGCTGGATTTTGTGGCAATGGCCGACACGGCGGCTCAGCAGTATTTGCAGGCGGGAGTGACTACCGCGCAAAGCGGCGGTGTCGATGGCCGGATGCTCAACGGCCTATTTGGGCTGTCATGGCTGGGGCGTATTCCCCAGCGTTTAATTACCTGGCCGTTAGCACATCAGGCCGGCGAAGCGATATTGTCGGGCGAGCTTGATCTGCAGCGATTCAGCAATCCGCGTTTTTCGGCATCGGCGGTCAAGCTGATTGCCGACGGTTCGCTGCAGGGGTATACCGGATTTTTGAGCCTGCCTTATCACCGCCACGCCGAGCCTGACTTCGTCGGCTTTGCGCGCTATCAACAGCAAGCGCTAGATGAGGAGGTGGCTGCGTTCCACTGTCGTGGCTTCCAGCTGGCCATCCACGGCAATGGCGATGCGGCCATTGATATGGTGCTGGAGGCCTTTGAACGGGCCCAGCAGCGCTGCCCGGTGAGCGATCCGCGGGCGGTGCTGGTGCACGCGCAAACCGTGCGGCCAGACCAGCTCGATCGCATGAAGGCGCTGGGGATGACGCCGAGCTTTTTTGTTGCCCACACCTTTTTCTGGGGCGATCGCCACCGCGACCAGTTTCTTGGCCCGCAGCGCGCTGCCCGCATAAGTCCGCTGCGCGACGCGCTGGCACGAGAACTGCCGTTTAGCATTCATTTGGACTCACCGGTGGTGCCGATGGATATCGGCCGCCTACTGTGGTCGGCCGTCACTAGGCAGACTCGCAGTGGCCAGGTATTAGGTGAGGATCAACGCCTGTCCATTATGCAGGCGCTGCGGGCAGTCACCATCGACGCGGCGTGGCAGAGTTTTGAAGAACACCGACTGGGCTCGCTGGAGCCGGGTAAGCTGGCCGATCTCGTACTGCTGGATCGCGATCCGCTGCGCGGCCCCGAACAATTATTGAATTTCAAGGTGGATCAGCTGTGGATTGGCGGGCGCTGTTATTACCAGCGCGGCCAATCGCAATGTCAGCAGTGAGGCCACGCACATCAGGAGTATTTCATGAGTAACAGACTGCAAGATAAAGTCGCGATTATTACCGGTGGCGGTCAGGGAATCGGCGCCGCCACCGCGCAGCGTTTCGCGCAAGAGGGGGCCAAGGTGGTGATCTGCAGTCGCCGTCTGGAACCACTGACGGCCGTGGCCGAGAAAATTCGCGCCGCCGGGGGCGAGTGCCTGCCGCTATCGGTGGATGTCAGCGATGAGGCGGCGGTAAAGCAGTTGGTGGCTGACACCGTAAAGGAGTATGGCCGCCTCGATATTGTAGTGAACAACGCGGTGTTGATGGTGCCGGGCATGCTCGCTAGTCACAGCACCAAGGCCTGGCATCAAAATTTTAATGTTTCATTGGATGGCGCGATGTTTTTAATGCGCGAGGCCTATCCGCAGTTGAAGAAAAACCGCGGCGCGGTGGTGAATGTGTCCTCGGTTTGCGCGCTGGCGGGCTCGGTGGCCACGGCGGGTTACAGTGCGGCCAAGGCCGGGGTGATAGCGCTGAGTAAAAGTGCGGCTATCGAGTGGGCACCCAAGATTCGCGTTAATTCGGTGGTGCCTGGCGCGTTTTTAACCCCAGCGCTGGAGACCGTGAACCCCGATGAAGAAACCCAACAAGCTACTGGCAAAACTATTCCTCTGGGGCGCATTGGCGACCCGCGTGAATGTGCGAATGCCATTTTGTTTTTGGCCAGCGATGAGGCTTCCTATATCACCGGTTCGGTACTCAATGTCGATGGCGGTCGCATGGCGGAGTTGAATACCGGAACGGCGCGTTGGGAGGACAAGGCATGAGTGAATCGCTGGAAGCTCGGATTGACCGTCTCGAGTCGCTGGATGAAATTCGCCAGCTGGTCGCCAAATACGCTCTGTCGCTCGATATGCGCGACCTCGACGCCCATGTGAATCTGTTTGCCGAAGATATCAAAGTTAGTCGTGAGCACAGCGGCCGCACGCATTTGAAGGCTTGGGTGGACGACACCCTGCGGCGACAATTTACCGGTACCTCTCATCACACCGGCAACCACATCAT
>JBFKEA010000267.1:0-3209 GCA_041619375.1 Spongiibacter sp.
ACCGGTACCGTCAACCAATTGCGCAACTGCGCCGCCACACGCTGATCACTGAGCATCGACAGGTGGCCTAGCTCATAAAAAAGCTGGCTATGGCCTTCGGCAAAGTCCAGTTGCTTTGCCGCAAGGCGGTGTTGACCCAGGGCACTGCAGGGGTGAACCAAGCCGTCACTGCGCAGCTTATCCAAACTGCCCAGCGGCGACTTAGACAGCGTGGCGGCAATCGCATAGTGACTGATGCCAGAGGACAAAGGCACTGACTGACGGTGATCCCCATTGTCAGAATGCTCGTCGTGGCCCTGCCAGTCGGCGTCTGAAATGTTGCCGTGGCGCAGGTCGGTAATTCCGTCGCTGCGAATTTTGCCCAGTGCAGCCAGCGGCGCGGTATACGGACTGAAGGTTGCCGAGCGCTGCAACCAATAGCCGCCGCGCTCCAGTGCCGAACCGTGGTGGGGTGTGCCAACATAGACCACCTTGTCGACCTTGCTTAGCCAGGGCAATTGCTCGCTGGCAGCCTGCTGCAGGGCACTGCGCGCCAATAGCCCTCCCATACTAAAACCGACAATACTGATCGACGTCACCGGCACCGGCCAGCGCTCTATAAGGCCACTGATCTGACTGGCAAATTCGCGACCATTTTCCGACACATGAAGACCGCTGTTGTAGCGCGCAAATACTGGCGTATAGCCGTAGGTGTCGGCCAACATATGGCCGTGATTATGCTGCCGGGCCGTCCATTCCAGGTCGTTCATACACAGGCCGTGGGCCAGCAGCAATATCCGGCCACTGGCGACAAAGCGCGTGTCACACAGCGCGTCGTCGCTAGGGTAAATCTCTACCGAGCTTCGTACACTGTCAAACAAGTTCGCAAACGCGCGCGGCGCGGCATCGACAACCGTGCCGGGTTCGGGTTCGAGCAACACCCGCAAACTCATTGCGGTTGCCAGCGGGTTGGCAGTGCGTGCCAAGTGATCACCGCACACGCCATTGAGTGCCGCAATAACTGCAGCCCGCTGTGGCCCCGGAGGGTAGTAGCGATCCAGGTAGTGACTCAGCGGTGCGAGAGATAAGTCGATCGCCGTGCGCAGCCCGCCGTTAATCCCCCTCACCAAGTTATGCACCAAACCGGCTACACCCGGTGCCGGCCCCTCTGGCGCCGGACCGAAGGGCGGCGGTGTGGCGGCAATATTGCGGAACATGCCCTCAACAATATTGGTGACGCCATCGACGCTATCGAAGGCCAAGCGGGCGCTGCCATGCAAAATTTTTCCAGTTTTCATCTGCGCTACTCAATAAAGATTCTTAGCCCAACCACTGCAGGAAAAGACCATGCGAGGCGGGCGACCGCGGTCACTGACACTGGCCAATGTTTAGTCAAGCCACTATACGCCCCAACCCAAGCAAGTCAATACATGTGTATATACAGATGTACAATAATACCTGAATGGCTCGCTGAACAACGGCCGAAAGGCCCTTTAAACGCTAGCGTGAGAAGAAAATAGAAGAATATTTCTGATGGCCAAAAACAAAAAGGCCCGCATTTCTGCGGGCAAAGCGCGTGTTTAAGCCCCTTGGAGCACTATGCGGAGATTTCGCTTAACTGCTCACGCAGTTTGTTTTTGGCCACTTTTTCCAAGGTAGAGCGCGGTAAGTCGGCCACAACATGAACATCACTGACCACTTTAAAACTGGCCAAATTTGCCCGGCAGTGATCAATCACGGCGGCTTTCAGATTCTCCGGAGCATTGGCATTAGGAATAATAAAAGCCACTGGCACTTCGTCGAGCATATAGTGCTTCTGGGCTACCACCGCCACTTCATCGGCCCAACCGCTTTCCATAATCACCGCCTCAATTTCTGACGCGGCCACGTTCTCGCCGCCAACTTTAAGCATGTCTTTTTCCCGGTCGGCAAAATACAGCTCACCGTTGGCCTCCATTCGCGCGCGGTCGCCGGTGATAAACCAGCCCTCTTCATCAAAGGCCTCGGCAGTCGCCTGGGGATTTTTTAAATACTCCTTAAACAAGCTCACCCCGCGCACGCCCTTCACAAACAGCCGTCCGGTTTTCCCCTTTGGCGTCGGCCTACCATCTTCGTCGCGAATAGCAATGTCGTAGCCCGGCGACACGCGGCCTATACACATAAAGGGGTTTGGGTGATCGGTATCGCCGATGGTGACCTGCGAAATGGTTTCGGTCATACCAAACAAACCAAGGGTTTTAAGTTTAAAAAGCTCTTCAAAAAACGGCACGCTCACCGCCGTCACCCACAGCCTAAACTGATGTTCAGGCACCGGGTCATGCATCAGCGCCTTGCCGCAGAACGGAATCATCGAGCACCAACTCGCTGAATATTTCAGCGCCGGCGTCCAAAAGTGCTGACGCGAAAACTTTGGCTGCAAGATATAGCTGCCCCCTACCCACAGCGAGCCCAGCAGCGAATAACACTGGTTGTTGTTGTGAAACAGCGGCAAAAACGACAGGCAGATATCGTCGTGGCGCAGGCCAAAATGCCGGGCGTTGGTTTGTGCCCCCCAAATAACGTTGGCATGTGTCCACACCACCGCCTTGGGACGCGAAGTGGTACCAGAGGTGAACTGAATGGCAAATTCCAACGCCGGATCGGGCGAGCGAGTTTCGGCCCAGGGCTGATCGGCTAGCACCATGTCATAGGCCAAGCACTCTCTCGCCACATCAACAACGCCGGCAACCTCACCACTGTTATCCGCCGTTACCACAATAAAATCCAAGGCCGGCGCCGCGTCGGCCAGCAGCTCGGCAAACTGTGGCTGGGTAATTGCTGCACTGATCTCCGCATGATCGACAAAATAGCGGATATCACGCGCCACACTATGGGTATTAGTCGTCACGGCAGTCGCCCCTATCAGGGCGCAGGCATACCAACTGAAGACGAACTCCGGGCAGTTAGTCATATGAATCAGTATACGGTCGCCCTGTTTGACCCCCTGCGCGATCAGGCCCGCAGCCAAACGGCGTGCATCGTGATCAAACTCGGCATAAGTCCACACTTTATCTTCACCGCTAAACGGCGCCCAAATCAAAAAGTCCTTATCCGGCGTCCTCTGTACCCAGCTATTAACCAGCCATGGCAGATCGCGACCACGCATCGCATCCCAGTGTGAGTCGTCAATATCCGACCTTGTAATTGGCTGTTGACCCATTTCCATCTCCTCATTAATCGTCGCCGATGCC
>JBFKEA010000268.1:0-3198 GCA_041619375.1 Spongiibacter sp.
CCGGCGTGCCCATTTACAGCTTAACCATTGCCGGCACTACCCACCTGGATTATTCGCTGGGGCCAACGCTGCCGGCGACCTCCTGGTGCGCCGAAATTGTCGACAACCGCTGCGTGGGCGGCTGGGCGCGGCCGATGATTAGCAACTACAGCGTGGCCTGGTTTGACCGCTGGCTAAAAGCGCCGGGAGAATCGGGCTACGACAGCGCCGAGTCGCGCCTGCTGGACGATGCACTGTGGGCCGAGCGTATGAGTATTCATTTTGCTTCGGCGCGGGATCTTCCCCTGCGCGGTGGCGGGCGCGAGCACTGCGAAGATATTCGCCTGCAGTGCGGGGCTGCAGGCGCGCCCTAGTTGAGCTGGCCGAAGCCTTCGTTTGGCAGTGCCCGGTTTATTGCCGCAGATTGACGGACGCTGTGCCGTGGCGCTGCCGGTAGATGCGCAGCTGCCGGTTGTAGCGCAGGGCTGCCCGCTCCATACCGTCGACAAGGGTATTGTACTGAACGTCGTCGGGCTTGCAGTGGGCAATGGTTGCCTCCAGTTCGCGGATATAGCGGCGGGTGCGTTGCTCGGCGTCGGCCATCTGCTGATAGCTGGCGCGGTCGCCGTCGACGCGTGCGGGCAGCACTCCCCCGAGTTTTTCCCAGGCGCTGCAGCCCGCCTGTGTGGGGCCGCTGCACAGCAGCACGCTGATAACCAGTAATAGATCCTTCATGGTGGTGACTCCCTAATGTTTTTGCTGACTGTGCGCCGAGATTAGCGCGAGCGCGGTGATGGCAACGTCGACGCTAAGTGAAGACAATGTGAAACTCGGCAATGCGAGCGGGCTATGATGATGGAGCTATACTGGGCAGGAAAAAGTGGGGAGCAAGGGAATGCTGGTACTGCTAGTGGAAGACAATCGCAAGCTAGCCGCCAATATCATCGAGTATCTGGAAGCCGAGGGTTTCGATTGCGACTACGCTGAGCGCGGTGATCACGGTCTGGCGCTGGCACTGTCGCAACATCAGGGCCAGCCTTTCGAGGTTATCGTGCTGGATCTTATGCTGCCGGGGCTGGACGGTATGACCGTGTGCCGGCGGCTGCGTGAGGAGGGCGTGAGCGCGCCGGTGTTGATGTTGACCGCCCGCGATACCCTGGACGACAAGCTCGGCGGCTTCGACGCCGGCGCTGATGATTACCTAGTTAAGCCTTTCGCCCTGCCAGAGCTGGTGGCGCGGCTGCGCGCGCTGGTTAAACGGCGCAGTGAGCCCGAGCAGGAGTTGGTGGTGGGCGATCTGCGCGCTGACCTGCGGGCGCGGCTAGTGGAGCGCGCCGGCCGGCCGATTCCACTTAACCCCAGTTGCTGGACCCTGCTCGTAACGCTAATGCGCGCCAGCCCGGCTGTGCTTAGCCGCGAGAAGCTGGAGGCGGCGGTGTGGGGGGATGCGGTGCCGGACTCCGACGCCCTGCGCTCGCACCTGTACCAGCTGCGCAAGGCCATCGACAAGCCCTTCGACAAACCGCTGCTGCACACGCTGCGCCACGTTGGCGTGGCGTTGAGGGCCTGAGATGAAACGGCAGAGCATTCGCTACCGCTTCCATCGAGAGCTGCTGCTGTTCGGTTTAGTGTTGTTACTGGGTGGGGGGAGCGGCGTTATCAGTGCCTATTTCTGGGGTATGGAAGACGCTACCAAGTTAAGCTTTCTGATTGCCGCCGAGGATGCGGCAGCCGGCAGGCAATTGACGGGTGGCGAGCGCGATGGCGATCGGCTGCGGGTATGGATAGGCCTCGATTCGGTACCGGCGGAGGTGTTGGCCTTGTTTCCGTCGGCCAGTCATGTCGACGATGAGTTGTTGATGCGCTATGTCTACGATGAATCTGAATCTAGTGGAAAACTCCGCCAGCAGTTCGTACCGAACCTGCTCACCGCGCGCCCGCAGCGCATACATATGTTCCTGCGCCACCCCACGGCAGACGGCCGCCAGATCTATCTTGTTCACAGCGCGTCGCCGGCCGACTACTACCACCAGACACGTCAGCGCACACTGCTGTGGTTGATCGCGCTGACATTGCTGGCGGCGCTGCTGCTGATGGTGTTGCTGGCCCGGCGGTTGGCCGCAGTGGTGTTGACACCGCTGGCGGCGCTGACCGCGATGGCGGCCAAGGTTGATGAACAGGCCCCGGGCCGGCATGACGACATTACCGACCAGCGCAACGAGATTGGCAAAGTGGCGCGGGTATTACAGCGCTCGCTGAGCCGCATTCATGACTTCCACCAGCGCGAAAAGCGCTTCTTGCGCAGTGCCAGCCACGAGCTGCGGACGCCCATCGCGGTGATCAGCTCGGCGCTGGATGTGGTGGATCAACGCCGCGCCAACGGTCTCAGCGATTTTGGCCGGCCGCTGGCGGACATCCGCCGCGCCGCCGAAGACATGCGCGAGCTCACTGAGGCACTGTTGTGGCTGGCGCGGGCCGAGGGCCACGGCATAGGCAAGAGCCGTGTTCGCGTTGCGCCGCTGCTGGAGTCGCTAATCGATGCCCACCGGCCACTGTTGGCCGACGAGTGCCTACAGGTGCGTGCCGAGGTGAGCGCCGAGGCCGAACTCGATATTGAGCAGCCCTTCCTTAAGATTATTCTCAGCAACCTGCTGCGCAATGCCTTTGAGCATGGTGGCAGCGGCACGGTCGCGATTGGCTATGCCAATCGCGTGTTCGAAATCCGCAATCCTGCGGATGTGGCGGCGCAGCGCAGCGGCGAGGGTTTCGGCCTGGGCATGCCGATTGTGGAGGAGGTGGCACAAAAACTTGGCTGGCGGCTAAGCGTGGATGCCGCCGACTCTACAGTGCTGGCGCGGCTGTGTCTGCCCACCTAGCGGTACTTGCTGTTTGACTTTATTGTCGGGCGGTTTGAGCGTGCCCGGCCGCTGCTATTTAACCTCTAGGCTGGCGCCGCCGTGGGCAAATTTTGCGCTAAGCGTGTCGCCAGACTGCAGCTCATTGCCGTCCCTCACCGCCTTGCCGCGCTCGTCTAGCACAATGGCATAGCCACGGCTCAGCGTTTGCTCGGGGCCGAGACTGCGAATCTGTCCCTGCAGCGCGCCCAGGCGCTGGCGGGCGTGTTTTAACCGCTCGGCCATTTGTCGTTGCAGGCGCTGTTGCAGTTGCTGCAGACTCTGCTGCTTGCCTTGCAGCTGGCGCTGGGGGTTGAGCAGCGCC
>JBFKEA010000269.1:0-3197 GCA_041619375.1 Spongiibacter sp.
ATGAAGGGCGGCTTCCCCGGCGAGGATCTCGACGGTGTTTACGACGCCTTGCCCTTCCTGGTGTCTAATGTAAATCGCAACATGGGCTGGGAAGACAATGCCGGCGATTTCATCAGCGTTAATGGCAAGCGCGTTGTCGTGTTAGGTGGTGGTGATACCGCCATGGACTGTAACCGCACTTCCATTCGTCAAGGTGCGCAAAGCGTTGTCTGCGCTTACCGCCGAGACGAGGAAAATATGCCGGGCTCGCGCCGCGAAGTGCAAAATGCCAAGGAAGAAGGTGTCGAGTTTCTGTTCAACCGCCAGCCGGTGGCCATTGTCGGTAACGGCAAGGTTGAGGGCGTTAAAGTGGTGACCACCCAGCTGGGCGAGCCCGATGAGAATGGCCGTCGCCGCCCGGAAGAAATTCCCGGCAGTGAGGAAATCATTCCGGCTGATGTGGTGCTGGTGGCCTTTGGTTTTCAGCCGAATCCGCCGGAGTGGCTGCAAGATCAAAATATCGCCCTGGAGTCTTGGGGTGGCGTGACAGCACCCGAGCAGCAACTGTTCAAATTCCAAACCACAAACCCCAAGGTGTTTGCCGGCGGCGATATGGTGCGGGGTTCTGATCTGGTTGTGACTGCGGTATGGGAAGGTCGTCAGGCGGCGGAAGGCATTCTGGACTACCTGAAGGTATAACGGCGAAGGGCGCCGAGCTGAGTTGTGGCAACAGGTGTTGCTGCATCTCGGCTCGGCGCTGTTGTATTCACAGTAAGGTGATGGGCATATGAGCGAACTCAAAAACGATACTTTCCTGCGCGCCCTGCTGCGCCAGCCCGTAGACTACACCCCAGTGTGGATGATGCGCCAGGCGGGTCGCTATCTACCGGAGTATCGCGCCACGCGCAGCCAGGCTGGCGACTTTCTGTCGCTGTGCAAAAACACCGAATTGGCCTGCGAGGTTACTCTGCAGCCCTTGGAGCGCTACCCACTGGATGCGGCAATCCTGTTCTCCGATATCCTCACCATTCCCGATGCCATGGGGCTGGGCCTGTATTTCGAAACCGGCGAGGGGCCGCGTTTTCGCAAGACGGTGCGCAGCATGGCCGACGTTGAGGCGCTGCCGATTGTCGACGGTGAAAAACACCTCACCTATGTCTGCGATGCAGTGCGCGCGATTCGCTCAGCACTAAATGGCCGGGTGCCATTGATTGGTTTTTCCGGCAGCCCGTGGACGCTGGCAACCTATATGGTGGAAGGCGGTGGCTCAAAAGATCACGCCCGTTGTAAAGCGCTGGCCTTTGACGAGCCGGAAACCATGCACGCCCTGCTCGACAAGTTGGCGCAGAGTGTGACGGCTTACCTAAATGACCAGATTCGCGCCGGGGCGCAAGCGGTGCAAATTTTCGATACCTGGGGTGGGGCCTTGGGGCACCGCGCCTATCAAGAGTTCAGCCTGCGCTATATGAAGCAGATCGTCGACGGCTTGATAAAAGAGCATGACGGCCGCACCGTGCCGGCCATTCTGTTCACTAAAAATGGCGGTCAATGGTTGGAGTCGATGGCCGATGCCGGAGCGCAGGCGCTGGGCTTGGATTGGACTACCGATGTCGGCCAAGCGCGTGCGCGGGTCGGCGATAAAGTCGCTCTGCAGGGCAATATGGACCCAGCCATGCTGCGCGCCTCGCCAGAGCGTATTCGCCAAGAGGTGGCGACGATCCTCGAGGAATTCGGCACGGGTACCGGGCATGTGTTTAACCTCGGTCACGGCATTACGCCAGAGGTCGACCCGGCGCACGCGGGCGCCTTTATTGAGGCAGTGCGCGAACTGTCGCCGGTCTATCATCGCTAGCGCGATAAACCTTCGGCACAAAAAAACCACGCCCAGCGTGGTTTTTTTGTTTATGCCTCGGTAAGCCCCTCAGGGCATGACTTCGATAAAGTGCCGCCATTTATTTTGCAGGCCGATAAACCAGCCGGGCGCGCCGTCGCCGGTGCCGGAGAACTCCAGCTCGGGGTAGTGTGCGGTGACCCGGTTTAATACGCTTTGCTCGCGGTTGCTGGCATCGATCATCAACAGGTGGCGGCCACTGCTGAGGGCTTGCTCAAAGCGTTTAAAGTCGTGGTGGGGCTCCTGAATGCCGAATAGGCCGCCCTCCCAAGTAAAGAAGCCCAGCACAACGATGGCTAAAAATATAAACGGTGCCCAGCCGGCAACTTGGGTGACGCCTGAGTAGTGAGCACTGGCTAACACCAGGGCAAAGCCGCCAAGGCCGATCAGTGCGCCGCGCTGCATGGCCAGCACAACATCCTGGCGCAACACCGCTTCGACATTGTGGAGTTTGCGCTTCTCTACGCCGCTGTCGTCGTGACTGAGGACGTGAATTTGTGGCCATGTCAGGCCGTTCTCTTCGAGGTCGTGTTCGATGGCGGCCAGCTTGTCTAGGTTGTCCACCAAAAAGAAGTATCGTTTCATTGGTTGCTCCCAAGCTTCTTTTGGCGGGTCGCACGCCTGTGCGGCTCGCCTCTGACGTTGCACTTTAAGTGTAGCAGTCTTCATGCTACGCCGTTTCGAGGGCTTCGGAGTACTTTATGGCAAAACGGTCTAGTAGCTGTTGGGCAAATTTCTTGTCGATATATCGCTGCTGCTCGCCGGGTTATAATTATGTCGATAAACCTAAAGAGGGCATCCGGTGACGACAGCCGAACAGGACAAAGAGCGAATTCTCGCTGAGCTTGAACAGTGGCTCGATACGGTGGTGATTGGTCAGCAATTGTGTCCCTTTGCCGCGCGGCCGCGGCAGCAGGATGCTATCCGTATTGTGGTCTGTGCCAGTAATGACCCAGAGCAACTGCTGCAGCAGTTCTACGCCGAAGTGATGAAACTGGCCGATAATGAGCCCGCCGCGCTGGAGACGACCTTGCTAGTGGTGCCGGCCTTGCAGGCTTCCTTTGACGACTACTGGGAGTTTGTCGGGGTAGCGGAAAGCCTGCTCGAGCAGAGCCCGTGGCGTGGCCAGTATCAGGTCGCGAGTTTCCACCCGCAGTATATCTTTGAGGGCTGTGAGGCCGATGATCCGGCTAATTACAGCAACCGCTCGCCCTGGCCAATCCTGCACCTGTTGCGCGAGGACAGCGTGGCGGCAGCCATTGCCAGCCACCCCGATGTCAGCGTCATACCCGAGCGCAACGTCGAGCTGCTGCGCACTATGGAGTCC
>JBFKEA010000270.1:0-3187 GCA_041619375.1 Spongiibacter sp.
CCCACCCAAACCGGCGTGCACAGTCGCCACCGCGGTATAGCAAAACAAATTTAGGAAGCGCTTACCGCGGGCACGGGCAGCGATATCCAAGCGCACTGGCCGATGATCCAAAAACAAGCCGGTGTCCAAGTAGTCATAGAGATTGACCAAGACCTTGGCCTGTCCCTCCCTGACTTCCATGGTGTTGCCGGTCGGGGCCTGGCGCTCATACTGGGCCCTGCCGCGCTGGCGACGACGCTCCTTCAGGGCGATCGCCTTGAGCGGCACCTCAAACACGACGGAGCAGGCCTGCATGACCTCAGCCAGACGGCGACGTGCATCGTCGTCATCAACCGACGCCGGCGCGGCATATTCACTCACGTGCACCGCCCCCTCGTAACAATCCACCGCCACGGCGTATTCCGGCATATCGGCATCGTACACACGAAAGCAGTGTATGCCTTCGCGTCGGCGCCATTTTTCCATGCGCTTGAGGTTTTTACGCAAGCGGTTAGCGAACATTTCTGCGCCACCCGAAAGAGTGATCGCCGCCGCTTCCATCGCGGGCGCCGCGCGCTCGTGAATCAAGTCTTGCTCGCGCACTTTAAACAACAACAATTTGCTGGGTATCGTGCCGTTAAACAGCTGGTACTGACGGCAGCTGCGAATTCCCATGCGCTTGCCCAAATCCGGATTACCGGTAAATACTGCGGCATCCCAACCCATAAAATCCGTCTTCATAGACTGGCCCAGCGCACGATACAAATGCAGTAACTCGGCCTCTTCACCCAGTCGCTCGCCGTAGGGCGGATTGCATATCAATAGCCCCGGTGGGGTACCTGGGCACGGCCCCTCTAATTCAGCCAGCTCCCGGCGCGCCACCTTAAGTACCCGGCCAAGGCCCACGCGACGAATATTGTCCTGAGCTTGGGCAACAACCTTGCCGTTGGCGTCGTAACCCCAAATCTGTGGCCAGTCACGCTGCTGCGCCAACTTCTGCTGCTCGACTGCTCGCTCCACCACCTGTCGCCACAGTACTTCGCTATGGCCCGTCCAAGCACTGAAGCCCCAGTGCCGGCGCTGCAGCCCCGGCGCGATATTCATCGCCATCATCGCGCCCTCAATCAGCAGTGTGCCACTGCCGCACATTGGGTCCAACAAACCGCCGCCGCGACTGGCCACGCCGGGCCAGTCAGCCCGCAGCAGCAGCGCTGCCGCCAGATTTTCCTTGAGCGGCGCCAGCGCACCACTCTGACGATAACCACGGCGGTGCAGACTCTCTCCGGAAAGGTCGATCGCCACCAGCACTCGCCCCTTGCGCAGGCGCACATGCAGCCGAACGTCGGGTTCACTTTTGGCAATATTGGGCCTCTCCAGCCCGGCGTCAACAAAACTGTCAACCACCGCATCTTTGCAGCGCAGGGCGCCGAAGTGACTATTGCGAATCTCGCGACTGCGCCCGCCGAAATCAACCAGCAAACTCGCACCGGGCCGCATTTGCGCAGGCCAGTCAATGGCGCGCAGGCCATCGTACAATTGCTGCGCCGTGTCGCCGCCAAATTCACTCAGCGGCAATAACACCCGGTTAGCAAGCCGCGACCACAAACAGAGGCGATACACGGTCTCCAAATTGCCTTCTACGCGCACCGCACCGACGGTCTCAGCCACTTTGTGAGCGCCAAGCTGCTCGACCTCGTCGCCGAGCAAGCCCTCCAGCCCCTTCGGACAAGACAGTATCAATGACAACATTTGACTCATAAATGTCTAACCGGAACCTTGTGAATGTTATAAATCATGAATTATCTCAATAAGTTAGCTACTTTATTCGGCAACCCTATAAAAGCCCTTTGCCTTATACAAAAACGGTCTTCGCGAGAATTGTGAAAGTTTGCTTACATGATAGTTCGGTTGCCGCCGCTCTGCGGCAATCTGGGTTTGCTGCTACCAAGCGCTTATGCGCCCGCGTAGCAGTGAGTGCACGTTGAACGATGGAGGCTTATGCCCTATGAGAAGACAGAAACGCGACATGACTGAGCGCGCATACCAACGTGGTTATCAGGCCGGCATCACCGGCAAAAACAAAGAAAACTGCCCTCACTCTCAGGATCAACTCAAACAGGAATGGATCTCCGGCTGGCGCGAAGGCCGAGTCGACCACTGGGATGGCATCAATACCGCCACTGCCCTACAAAAACAAGCGTTTCACTGAAACCCCGATTCTAGCGACACAAAAGGCCCGCAATGCGGGCCTTTTTTATGGATCGCTAAAGCAGCGTTAACGGCGGCTTCGTCTCCCGCGCTTATCCACTGACGCCGGTGCCTCGACCGGCGGAGTCAACCCAGCCATGGCGTAAACTTCATTCACCTCTTTCTCTGGCAATTCAGTCCACATTCCCGCCTTTACCTTAGAGGGAATAAACACCGTGCCATAACGCACCCGCTTCAAACGGTTAACCTGCAAGTCCTGAGACTCCCACAGACGCCTTACCTCGCGGTTGCGACCCTCCATAATCACCACGTAATACCAGTGATTTATCCCCTCTCCTCCACCGTCGACAATATCGGTGAAACGCGCCATACCGTCGTCAAGTTGCACACCGTCAACCAGCTGCTGCAAATTCTTCTCGGTAGCGACCCCCATCACTCGACACAGATACTCGCGCTCGATCGTTGTAGAGGGGTGCATCAACTTGTTCGCCAAGTCGCCATCGGTGGTGAATAACAGCAATCCTGTGGTATTGAAGTCCAAGCGCCCCACGCAAATCCAGCGCTCACCGCTGAGTCGCGGCAGGCGGTCAAACACCGAGCGACGCCCTTCAGGGTCTTTACGACTACAGATTTCTCCTTCCGGTTTGTTGTAGAGCAATACGCGCGGCCGCTTGCCGCCGGTGTCGGTTTTCAGCGGTCGCCCATCGAAAACAATTCGCGCAGTGCTATCTACACGGTCTCCCAGGGTCGCCAACTGGCCGTTAACCTGCACGCGACCGTCGCTGATCGCGCGCTCCATTTCGCGGCGTGAACCCAAACCGGCACGCGCCAGCACTTTTTGTAATTTTTCGTCTTCGGCACTCATCAGTGCTTGTACTCTGTCATTGTGTCGTCCTCATCGACGAGTTCGGCTTCGGCTTCGGCTTCGGCTTCGGCTTCGGCTTCGGCTTCGGCTTCGGCTTCGGCTTCGGCTTCGGCTTCGGCTTCGGCTTCGGCTTCG
>JBFKEA010000271.1:0-3168 GCA_041619375.1 Spongiibacter sp.
ACCTTGCCGCCGGCGTCGAGGGCCGCAGTGGCGTGAGCGGCCTCATCTTCTAACATTTTCTTAAGAATCGCTCTGGATTTGTCGTCGCCGTCGGGCAGCGAATCCAAATGGGCGCGAAGGTGCTCGCAAACCTGCTGCTCGGTGGCGGCGACAAAGCCGAGACTGATTTTGTCGCTGATGGCGCCGGCGGTGGCGCCGATGGCGAAAGAGCCGGCGTAAAAAAGCGGGTTTAGGCGGCTGGTGTGACTGCCCAGCTCCTTTAGTCGTTGTTCGCACCACGCGAGGTGATCAATCTCCTCATCAGCGGCGTGGCTCATTGCTTGTTTTATCTCGCTGCGACGCGCGGTCAGTGCCTGGCCCTGGTAGAGCGCCTGTGCGCACACTTCGCCGCTATGATTGATGCGCATCAGGCCTGCGGCATGGCGGCGTTGGTTTACGCTGCTCGTGCCGTCATTGCAACCGCTGGCGGGGTTGTCGCGCTGGGCAGTAGCACTGCCGCGAACGAGGGTTTTTAGGCTGCGGTCGGCGCCAATTAACAGGCGATCCAGCGGGGAAAAAGTTCTGCTCATGGCGTCCTCCATTGCTTGCTATTGTACGCCAAACTCAGTTTTTTTGATGCTGATAGCCCGTCCAGCGTTGGATCGACTCAGCCAGCTCCCACAGGCGGATAGGTTTGACCAGGTGCAGGTCCATGCCTGCTTGCAGGTAGCTGTCGCGCTGCTCGTCTAGGGCGTTGGCGGTCAAGCCAAAAATCGGCGTGCGCTCGCGTTCTTCGTCCACCTCAAACTGGCGTATTCGCTGGGCGGCTTCAATGCCGTCCATAACGGGCATTTCTATGTCCAGTATCACCAGATCGTAATGGCCGCGGATGAAATAGTTGAGCGCCTGCTGGCCATTGTCTGCGTGCTGCACGGTGATGCCAAGGCTTTTTAACATGCGTTCCAGCACCAGAGCATTGCTGGCGTTGTCTTCGGCAATCAGGCAGTGCAGTGAGGTATAGCTAAGCGCGTCGCTGCTGTATTGGTCAATCTGGCGACCGCGGGCCGCATAGTGAGACTCCCCGAGCAGTGCTGTTCGCAGGGCGATATTGCCCAGTGGTTTACTCAGTACGCGCTGAATACCGGCTTCTTGCAAATCTTCGCGGCGGTAGGAAATATTGGCGTGGGCGAGAATTAGCACGCTGGGCGGTCGTCCCTCATTGCTAAATTCTTTGCGGATACGGCGCGCTAACTGCAGTCCGTTATCACTTTGGCGGTGGTCGATTAATACAAAGTCAATGTCGGTATGCAGCAGCCGTTGATTGCGTATTATGGCCAGCGCGGCCTGTTCATTGCTAGCGGCAAAGGCGCTCACTCCCCAAGGCGCGCACTGTTTACTGACCACCTCACAGAAGGTCTTATTTGTGTCGACCACCAGCAGTCGTTTGTTGCCGAGTAGCTCAATGTTGGTCTCGGGAGGGCTCTCCTCATAGGCTACGCTTAATTGTAGTGATAGGCACAGGCTGTGAATGTCGCGATTGCCACTGTTGCGCACGCTGGCTTGGCCCTGCATCAGGCTCACCAGCCGGGCAATAATGGCAAAGCGGGTGCTCATGGCTGTGTCCGCCAGCTCAGTATTTTGCGGATGCAGTGCTTGGCGTTCGTCATTGCTAAAGGGGCTGCCGCGGTGGGAGATCTCGATGTGCAGGTGACCGGGGCGAGGCGAAGCGGGGTATATTTTCAGTAAAATAAAGCCGCTGTCGCTGTGCTCGAAGGCGCTGTTCATGCTGTGTATCAGCAGTTGGCGCAGGCGCGACGGGTCGCCCAGAAGCTGGCTAGGCAGTTCATTGGACAGGTCGCTGATTAATTCAAGGTCGCGCTCCGCGGCCATATTGCGAAAGCCCGACAAGACGTCGCTGACCAGTTCGGCCAAGGACAGCAGCTGGCTGCTCAGCTCTATATCACTTTCGCGGAATCGCGCAGCCTGACCGGCTTCCTCAAGTAGCTGCAAGAGTTCGTGGCTGGATCGCTGCAGGCTGCGCAAATAGTCTTCCTGACTGGCGGTGAGCTGGGTTTCTTGTAGAAGTTCAGTGACGCCGAGCATCGCACTGATCGGCGTGCGAATGTCGTGGGTGACACGGGCTAATACCTCCCCCTTGGCGCGATTCACTTCACCGACAACGGCAATACGCTGGGCTTCTTGTTGTTGGCTGCGCCAGCGTTTGTAGGCCCGCGCCACTAGCAAGGCGGCGTGAGTGAGGGCAGTAATCAGCCCCGCCAACGCGAGGGTGGCATTCATGTCGTAAATGTCGAGCGCCCCAAGTAGGTAGCTGAGCTGGGCCAGCAGGCACATAACGATAGTGACGGCTTTTGATGCCAGGTAGTAAAACAATAGGCGGCTATAGCTGACAAAATAGCCGTCCAGGCCGGCGAACAGCGTGGTAGCTGCAGTGAGCGGCACGAGGATGCCCAAAATGATACTGCTGGATTGTGCGCCGACAGTCAGGGCGGCTAGCAGGGCAAGAAGATGAATGCAGAGTAGCGCCCTGAGTAATTGTGGCCAGCGGCCGGGTTTCTGTTTGGGGTAGATGGGGAAATACAGCGCGAAAATGACTTCACAGCACAAAATGCCGATGGCGCTGGGCAGCATGGCGCCACCGTCCCACGGCGGTAATATGCCTTGGGCTTCGCCCAAATAGCCCCAGGCCATCAATTGCGACAAACTGATCAGCAGGCAGTACAAGCTTTGGCAGGCGAACAGAGCTTCGCTATAGATTAGCGACGCCAGCAGGCAGTAAGCACCGACAAGGCAGAACATGCCGAGCAGGAAAAAATTGTAGGCGTCCACATGGTCACTTTCCACAAGGAAGTCAATATCGTGAAATAGCTGCACCCAAAGGCGCTGTTCGCCGTGGGCTTCGATGCGCAAAAACACGTCGGCACTGCTGTTGGGGGCGATCGTGATGCGGTAGAGCTGTTGTGAGCGAATCATCGCTTCGGGGGGGAAGAAAGGCGTCAGCGGCGTGCTCCGCGCCTGCTCCGTACGATAGAGAAAGGCTGCAACGTCACCCATGCTAGCGGGGCGCAACTCCATTACTCGCCGCTGGGTTTGCTCAGTGTCGTTGCGCAAACGGAAGCGCAGCCAATAGCGCTTGATATCGCTGCGCAGCATGAGGTCGCCATTTTCCAG
>JBFKEA010000272.1:0-3167 GCA_041619375.1 Spongiibacter sp.
CAGCAGGACGCTCGATAAAATCGAGAATGACCTCGCCGTCGGCGTGCTGCTCGTAGCTAATGCTGTATTCAAGCCCGGCGCGCTCTGCGTAGAGCGCCGCCGGCACACGGGCGCGATCGAACTCCGTCAGTTGCAAATCGTTATCGCCGACCAGGCCGGTAAAAAAATGGGTGAGTCGCGGGTTGCCGCGCAGGCCATTGAGGCGGCCCTGAGAGACCATCACTGTCACGGTGTCGCCGTGGCGAAAATAGCTCAGCGATACCAGCAGGCGGCCCATATTGTAATAGTGGCGACTGAGGGCGGTGATCGCCGCCGATGGGCTGGCGGCGCCGCTCAACAATTGCTGTAGTTGCTCGGCACTTAAATACGGCGCTTGCTGAACGCGCAGCAGCACACCGTTTATACGCCGTTCCACATAACTACCGTGGTATTGGCGGGCCTGTTCAATTTGTTGCTGGGTGGCGAGCTGCGGCGGCATTACCGGCGGCAGATCTATAGCCATGTGTACGCTCCTTATACCCGACGGCGGGGTTTACTCGAGATTAACGGGGCAGCAGGCGCAGCTCCACACGGCGGTTAGCAGCGTGATCGTCGCGGCGCAGCGGCCGCGACTCACCATAGCCGCGGGCAATCAGCTGCTGCTCGCCAATCCCGGCGGCCAGCAAGTACTGCCTCACAGCCTCGGCGCGCCGCTCGGACAAGCGGATATTGTAGGCCGCACCGCCGCGCGCATCGGTGTGACCGGCAATTTCCACCTGCCCCGCGGGGCCGTCGCGCAATACCGCCGCGGCGCGCTCGAGCACCGCGCGGCTTGCCGCCGACAACTGCCAGCTATCGGTAGCGAAATTGACCCCATCGAGGCGCAGCGGCGCGGCCCTGTCCAAGTGGCAGCCATTGGCCATCACTTGGCGCTGTGGCGGTGTGCGACGACACTGGTCATCACGATCACAGACGCCATCGCCATCACCGTCGACACAGGTGACTTGGCGCGTTTGCGCATAGGCGATGCGGTAGCGGGGATCGAGGGCCTCAGGGCTGCGCAGCGCTGGCTGGTCACCCGCTGCCGCCAGCGGCTCGTCAGTCGCCGCGCGCCCCGCCGGCGCATCCATCTCGGCCAGCTGCTCACGGGCCAATGGCGACATGCCCAAGCTGTCGCCAGGCAATATCACGGCGCTGAAACCGCCATCAGACAAACCGCCATCCAGCCCCAACACGACATCGTCCAGTGCCATCCCGGTGGCCTCACTGGCACTGTCGAGCAGCGGCAGCAAGCCCAGCGGGCGGCTCAGTTCGTCCAGCAGCGCCGAGTGCAGCGGTAAACTCAGGGTGGCGAGGGCCGCTCCGACACTCAGTGCGGCGCGATAACGATTAGCTCGACTTGGCATTGGGCTGCTCTTGTAATTAACAGTAGCGCGGCGCTGGCGCTGGCGCTGCGCACATTATGCGGCAATCGTGACAAAATGGCAGCCATCAGGGCTCAAGCAACTGGCGTTTTGCCTGGGCAAACTCCTCGTCGGTCAAGCTGCCGGCACGGTGCATCTGCTCAAGCTTTTTCAGCGCATCAGCCAGCGGCGGCGTCTCGGCCACCTCTTCGTTCACCACCTCACTGAGCCCCAGCCATTGACCCAATTTGCGAAAAATACGGGCGATTCCCCGCCACAGTTTGGGCAGCAGCCAAATCAGTAAAAAGATAAACAGCACAAACAGCAACAGGAAAACCACCGGGTGATTCAGCGCCAGCCACAACCCGCCCAGCACCGCGACATCTTCGCCGATCGACGCCACCCAGTTGCTCACCGGCTCCGGCGAGGTATTAATCAGTACCCGGCTACTGGCCTTGGCGGCGTGAGTCACCGAGGTCACCGAGCCACCGACAATCCCCGCGGCCAACTGCAGTGCCGGACTGACATCGCCCACTGAATTCGCGGCCAATAAAGCCCCCGCGGGAATGCGAACAAAGGTGTGCAGGGCATCCCAGCCGGTGTCGACGCCAGGAATCTTATCGGCAAAGAACTCCACTGCGTACATCAAACCCGCCGCCATCATCACTGCCGGGTCCTGCAACAGCTGCAAATTTTCCGGCAACACAATGCCGCCGCTGGCACCGCCCAAGCCCAGCACCAGGATCGCCGCATACAAATTCAAGCCGCTCGCCCAGGCCACGCCCATGGTCAGCGAAATCAGACTCACTAGCTGTTGATATTCATCCACCTCGACACTCCTCGTCCAAACGCCGCAAAAACCCCAGGGCAATCACCACCGTGGTCAATTCAAAGGCCAGGGCGCTAAACGTGTAAGCTGCCGCTGCGCCATCCACGGCTAGGCCCAGCAGGCGGCCCGCGCCGATACCGGCGCAAACCACTACCTGTAAAAACAGCACCGACCGCTGCCAATCGCGGCGCCAGCACGCCGCCGCCGTCACCGCGGCAATCGCCAGCTCCAGCCCGCCGTACATGGCACGCAGCTCCGCAGTGGCCACTGCGCCGTCGGCATAGACACCGGCATAGCCGGCCAGCAAATCCGGCCGGATCAGCAAAACGGCGCCAATTGCCGCCCAAAACGTCGCCAAATACAGCAAAAACACCCGCAACATCCCAACCCTCCGGCACCGCACCTCGATTTACTGACCCCAAGCGTCAACCAAATCGACCGGAACGGTCAATCGCTTTTCGCCGGAAGGGATTAGTATCGTCAGTCTAGCGTGGAGAAGTGCAATGTCGACATTCGAGAGCTACCCGGAAAACCCGAGCTACGGCAGCGGCTGCTTTCGCCGCCGCATTCGCCTGCACGCCACCGACCGCGAAGTCATCGCCGAACTCGAAGACCACCACCACGGCTTTCGACTGCGCCTGCAACACGATGGCCAGCAGGTGACTGCGGTGGATGCCGAAACCCTGCGCATTCCCTTCAGCACCTGCCCCGGCGCGGTCGAACCCCTGCGCAAATTACGAGGCCTGCCGATCAGCGCTGACAGCCAGACACTGCTCAGCCAAAGCGACCCCGCTGCCAACTGTACCCATCTCTACGACCTGTGCCTGCTGGCCATTGCCCGCGCCGCCAGCGGCCCCGGCGAACACCTCTACGATATCTGTATCGGCGACGAAACCGAGACCCGCGCCGGCGTCGCGGAAATTCACCTCAATGGCCAGTTATTACACCGCTGGCTA
>JBFKEA010000273.1:0-3138 GCA_041619375.1 Spongiibacter sp.
GAGTCATCGGCATACTCGCGGGTATTTTCCGCTGACCAAGACGAGGCCCCCAGCGGCGCAGAAGGCGGCGTAATATTAACCACCTGACCATTGGCATTAAGGGTGGTCACAGTTTCTACCCGGTTTTCCGTCGCACGCTGCTGAGACGCCATCCGCGAATCTTCTGAGTGGCGCGCACCGAAGGTGAGATGCAAGCGCTGATCAAGAAAATCAGGGGTATAGGTGGCGCGGCCATACATCGCCCAGGCGTCGTTTTCAATCTCGTAGAACTGGCTATTAAAATTAGTCAGTGTCGTTGTCGACGTCGTTGTGCCGTTATCAATAATAGAGATCGGGCCACTGAACTGGTGATGCAGCGGTGCATTGTCTTCCGTTGCCGACTCTTCAAAGTAATACAGGCCACCGACATATTCGATACGCTCGTCCAAAAACAGACCGTTAAACTGCAGCTCGTGCGAGCTCTGCTCCTGACTCAACACCCGCAGTGTACCGGGGACAAACAGCGAACCGTCTTTACTGCGGTAGTCGCCGTTATCGATACGGTAACTGTCGCTGCCACTGGCCACCAGGTCAGAATAGCCGCCATCTTCCAGCTCGCGCTGGGCGTAGAGGTAGCTGACACTCAGGTCTTCACTAATGTCATAAGCCAACTTAAGCATATGGCCGGAAATCTCGGTGTAGGACGCCCTCAGCGGCTGGCTGGTTGCCATGCTGGTGGAGCGCTCGTCCGAGTAGTCGTAAAACTGCTGGGAGTTGGTCGCCAGCTGGGCGTTGATTCCCTCGGCCGGACTGCTTGGCGCACTATTCACCGTCGGCCGGGTCATTGCCTGATAGGCGTAGTTGACGGTATCCATATCGGCATCGTCATAACTGTAATCCAGGCGCAGGCGGTCAGTGATATCCCAGCGCAAATCCACGCGATAGCCGGAGATGTCGCGGTCGCCAAAGTCTTCACCCGGGCCAGTGTTCTCGATATGACCATCCATTTGTGAGGTCAAGTAGGCCAGCTTCACGGCGGCGGTATCGGTCAGGGGCGCATTGACTGTGGTCTTGCTTTTAAACAGCTCGCGATCTCCCACTGTGAACTGCTGCTCAAGTGCAAAAGCTTCGAGGTCCGGGCGACGACTCACCAGGTTAATGGTGCCGCCGGTGGAGTTGCGACCGTACAAGGTACCCTGCGGCCCACGCAGTACTTCTATGCGCGCAAGATCGGCGACATCCATAGTCAAACCGGTTGAGCGGGCAATATAGGCGCCGTCAAGATAAATCCCCACCGGCGGATCCTGGGTAATCTGGGCGTCGATCAGACCAATACCGCGAATAAAAATCCGCAGTGTGGCATTGCTAATGGGAAACGGCTCAATGGTCATGCTGGGTACGCTAGAGGCAATATCGCTCAAGCCGCCGATGCCATTTTTCTCCAATTGCTCAGCACCAAAGGCCGTCAGAGAGATCGGGGTATCCTGCAGTGATTCCGCTTTCTTTTGCGCGGTAACAATCACTTCTTCCAAAGCGATATCGGCCCGAGCAATCGATAACTGGCTTGCCAGCGCCGCCGCCACGGTCAAGTAGGTTGAGGTTTTCATCGTATCAGTATCCTGTTTGTAATATTAATTGTGCTGGCTTTTAGTAGCGCGCAACTCAGTGGCGCACAGTGCAACGACAATAAAGTCAATCGCAGTGTGCAGGTAGGCAAAGGGCGTTACCTCTATCGTCAGAATGCGAATCAGCGCGCCGCAGCCAAACAGCAGCGGCAAAACCGTCGCCAGCCACAGCGACCAGCGCCGGCCGGTCAGCAGGCAGCCGCCGACCACTAAAAAGAGCATGCCCGCCAGAGAAGACTGGACTAGATTGGGATCGTCGGTGCCGTAAATCAGCAACTGACTAGGGTGACTGATACCGGAAAACAGCATCATGTAAGCGGCAATTTTCTGTCGCAAGGTCCTACTCCTCTCTATTGTTATGATTGATAAAAATCGGTGATGACCACGCCCGCTCAGACACCGGAGCCAGGCAGTCATCATTAAAGTCGGTGCGGTAATCACCAAAGCAAGGCTGGGTTTCGCCCTTGTCATTGCTCGGCAACGGCTCGCCATTGATTGCCGGTGTCGGCTCCTGAAGTGCGCGGACGTAGTAGATGGTGTCGCGGGTAAACTCCTCATCGCTGAACTCAACCACGCAGCCTTGACTGCTGGGCTCGCACTGCAGTGTTTTCCAGGGGTCTTCAATCAGGTCCTCTACCGGCTCGCCGCGATAGCCCTGCGGGCGAATGCGAATCACCTCAATAGCAGTAATTGCGTGACGTTCAGCACTGGGGTTGTAGCACTCGCCGGCACAGAGGTAATCGAGTCGATCGCTGGCCAAGGCATTGCGGCTAGCCGTCGGGCAGCCCGGCAGCTGAACAAAATCACCGGCCGCCCGCACCTGGAATCGCGGCGCTTCAGCCATCGCCGTTTCGCTACCCATGGGCAGCACCCCCTGAGGGGCATTGATCAGATCAAACCACAGTAACATCCGCGGCCCACTGGTGCCGTAGGTCTCGCGGCGTTTAAGCGCCGACCAGATATCGTCGCGTCGACGACTGTCGCTGTGCACGGCAACAATACCACCGGGGTAGCTAAAGCTGCCCGAGCGGAAGTCGGGAATCCCCGCGCCAATATCTACCGTCTCTGGCTGCTGCGGGTCATCCATCTTGGGCATCGCCAGGCGCGCATAAAACTCTGAACGCAGGCCGGTCGCAAAGGTCATTTTGCGGCGTTCGTACTGCTTGTAACCGGTTCCCGGCCGCGCAGTGTGATCGTCTGTCGAGGCGATAAAGCCGTATTTAAAACGCAGTGGCTTACCGTCTTCACCGCGCTCGTCAAAATTGGATATCGCCATGGCGTACTGGGCCGAGGCCTTGGGGCGCATGCTCAACGACGGCTTGAAGCAATCGGTGCATTGACCACAGCTGCCCCACTCTTCCGACGCCGCGTCGGGAAAGACCATATGCGGATAGGGCCCGGCGTTAAGCGCCTTATTTCGGGCATCGGCAACCCGCGCGTCACACTCGCCCTCGCTCAAGCCGTCACAGCGACTGCGCATAATTTCACCGGCCTGCCAGCAACAGGGGGTAAAGTCGTCGCTGGGCGGCGGGCA
>JBFKEA010000274.1:0-3081 GCA_041619375.1 Spongiibacter sp.
AAGTATTTCATACTCTTTCACGGCAAGAAACATCCCAAAGAACTTCCGCCCAGCGCGATAGAAGAGTTTTTAACGTTTTTGGCCACGCAGAGAAGGGTGTCTGCTGCAACACAGAGCATCGCGCTGAATGCGCTGGTCTTTTTGTATGAAAAATTTCTGGGGCAGTCCGTCGGCGATGTCTCACAATTCCGCCGCGCCCACCGCCAGCGCAAGCTGCCGGTTGTACTCACCAAAGAGGAAGTCGGCCGGCTGCTTAGCCAGCTCGACGGTGAGCATCACCTTATGGCGGCGTTGCTGTATGGCTCAGGTTTGCGCCGCATGGAACTAGTGAGACTGCGGGTGAAGGACATCGACTACGACAACTTGCAGCTACAGGTCTGGAATGGCAAGGGGAACAAGCACCGTTTAACCACGCTGGCGCCGGAGTTACTTCCCGCACTCAGGCGGCAGGAGGGCCACGTAGCATTGCTGCTCGCCGAAGACATACAGCACCGGCAATACGAGGGCGTTTGGCTGCCCGATGCCTTAGCGCGCAAGTACCCCAAAGCCAGAAAATCATTGCCTTGGCAATTTTTATTCCCGTCGTCCCGCTTGAGCCTGGAGCCAGGCACGCGCAAGCTCAGGCGACACCACAAAGATGAAACGGGTATCAACAAGCTGCTGCGCGCGGCGAGTCAGGCCGCCGGGATTCGCAAAGCGGTAGGCAGCCACACCCTTCGCCATTCCTTTGCCAGCCATTTGCTGCAAGCGGGCGCGGATATTCGCACGGTACAGCAGCAGCTGGGCCACAGCGACGTAAAAACCACAGAGATCTATACCCATGTGCTCAAGCAGGGCGCGCACGGCGTGCGCAGCCCCCTAAGCGGTTTGTTGGCAGACGCCTGAGTTATTTCAGCAGGCTGAGGTCGACTTGTTTGTCGGCGTGGTAGGAGGAGCGCACCATCGGGCCGCTGGCCACGCTTTTAAAGCCGAGGTCTTCGGCGATGCGGCCAAACTCTTCGAACTCTTCGGGGGTAACAAAACGCTCTACCGCCAAGTGGTCGCGACTGGGCTGCAGGTACTGGCCCATGGTGATCATGTCGACGTTGTGGGCGCGCATGTCTTTCATGACCTGAATCAGTTCTTCGGGGGTTTCGCCGAGGCCGAGCATCAAGCCGGATTTAGTCAGCACGTCGGGGCGGCGCTCTTTGTATTTTTTCAGCAGGTCCAGCGACCACTGGTAGTCGGAGCCGGGGCGAATTTTTTTGTACAGACTGGGCACCGATTCCAGGTTGTGGTTGAACACGTCGGGCGCTTCTTTTTCGAGAATATCCAGCGCCACATCCATGCGACCGCGGAAGTCGGGCACCAGCACTTCTATGCGAATACCGGGGCTGCGCTCGCGGGTTTCGCGAATGCAGTTGGCGAAATGCTGGGCACCGCCGTCGCGCAGGTCGTCGCGGTCGACCGAGGTGATCACCACATATTTAAGCTGCATTTCACCAATGGCTTCGGCCAGCTCTGCGGGCTCGTTTTCGTCCAGCGCATTGGGGCGGCCGTGGGCGACGTCGCAGAACGGGCAGCGGCGGGTACAGATCTCGCCCATGATCATAAAGGTGGCGGTGCCGCCGCTGAAACACTCGCCCAGGTTGGGGCAGGCGGCCTCTTCGCACACCGAGGCCAGCTTGTGCTTGCGCAGTATTTGCTTGATACGGCTGATTTCGGGGCTGGCGGGCAGTTTGGCGCGAATCCACGAGGGCTTAACCGGCAGCTCTACCGAGGGGATAACCTTAACCGGAATGCGGGCCACTTTTTCTGCACCGCGCAGTTTTTCGCCCTGCACCACTTTTTTGGCGGCGCCGCGTTTTGTGTCGCTACCGAGTTTCTGCTCGCTCATTGCTACTACCTCTGCCGGGCTGCTAGGGCAACTCGGGTAATTGATTGTCGTCCAGCACCGGGCTGTCGCTATAGTTCAGGCGCTTGGCCAGCTGGGCCGCCAGGCTGTCCATTAGGCGCTCGACGGCGGGCGCCGGTTCCGGGCGCTGACTGCGAATGTCGGTAACGTCCATGCCCACGTGGCCGCAGGGGTTGATGCGCTGAAACACGCTGAGGTCCATGTCGACATTCAGGCTGAGGCCGTGAAAGCTGCAACCGCGCCGCACGCGCAGGCCCAGCTGGGCAATTTTGGCGCCGCTTTGTACATACACCCCCGGCGCGTCGGCGCGCGGGTGGGCGGCAATGCCGAGCTCGGCCAGACTGTCTACGATACTCTGCTCGATGGCGGTCACCAAGTCGCGCACGCCGACGCCGAGGCGCTTGAGGTCGATCAGCACATAACCGACCAATTGGCCGGGGCCATGATAAGTGACTTGGCCGCCGCGATCGACCTGCACTACGGGGATGTCGCCGGGCATCAGAATATGCTCGGCCTTACCGGCCTGGCCCTGGGTGAACACCGCCTGATGCTGTAAAAACCACAGCTCGTCGGGGCTGTCGCCACCGCGCTGATCGGTGTAGGCCTGCATCGCATGCCACACCGGCTCGTAGGCCTGCAGCCCCGCCAGTCGGCGCTGATAAAGTTTGCGAGTACTCACTACATCACCATCTTAACCACGCCGGTGGCCTTCAGCTCAAGGTGAATGCGCTCCAGTTGATCCTTGCCGGTGGCGACAATGGTCACGGTCATCGACAGGAAGCGGCCCTCGCGGCTCAGCCGCTCGCTAATGCAGCCCTCAGCCAGCGGCCCGGCGTGCTGCTCCATAACCGCGACGATTTTGCGGCGCGCCTCATCGTGATTGTCGCTGATCACCTTGATCGGGTAATCGCAGGGAAACTCAATCTTCGGCGCTTCTTGCTCAGTCACACTGCCGCCCTCAGGAAACCAGATTCAAAAAGAACAACACAATGCTGTCCCACAGGCGCTTGAAGATGCTGCCCTCTTCAACCGTTTGCAGCGCCGTCAGCGGCACTCGCACCTTGTCCTGACCGTCCAACTGCACCAACAGCTCGCCGTATTCGCTGTCGGCGGCAATCGGCGCGGTCAGTACTTGGTCGACAATCAACTGCGCGTCCAGCGCCTCGGCTCTGCCGCGGGGGATGGTC
>JBFKEA010000275.1:0-3030 GCA_041619375.1 Spongiibacter sp.
CAACACCGGCAGCGAGGGCAAGCTCAACTACCGCGAAGAAGAGTACGGCGAGCAGCGCATTGAAGCCGGCATCGGCTACCGCCTGTCGTCTAACTTCGGCCTGCGCCTGTCGGGGCTAAAATGGCAGCGCGACGGCCGCTTGGAAAACAGCAAATTACAGCGCAAAGAGGACGACCGCGACCAAGATGCCCTGCGGCTAAAGCTAAACTGGCAGCCCAGTGATCGCAGCGAACTCGAACTGATCGCCCAGCAGTCCAATACCCATGTCAATTTCTGGCCGCGACAACTGATGAAGCTGGACGACGATACCCGCGAGTATCTGCAAAATTTCGACCCCGACATAGAAGATGATCCACTGAACTTCCAAACCAGCTTTAATGATGACGGCAAACTGTACCAAGGTTCCGACAGCATGGTGCTGCGCGGCAGCTACGACTTTGGCGAGTTCGCGGGCCTGTCGCGCCTGGACAGCACCGTGGTGCTCGGCGTGTCGTGGCTAGACGTGGAGCAGAACCAGGACCTCGACGTATCGCCGGCGGATCTGCTCAAGCTCGACGAGGTCGACGACTATCGCCAGGAAAGTATTGAATGGCGCTTCAGCGGCGCCGCCGACAGCCTGTTTGGTCTCGGCGGTCAGGTCGAGTTTATCGCCGGTTTATTTTACTTCCAGAGCGACTTCCACATTATTGCCGATGTCATTGTCGGCGACGACATTGCCTCTTACGCCGCCACCAAAGACGCCCAACAATTACTCAGCGGCAACAGCAACGCCCCCGGCAACCCACTGGCGGGTACCATCAGCGGCAGCCTGCCACCGCTCACCAGCAGCCTGCAGGAAACCGATTACTACCGCTTCGACTATTTTCAAGACACCACTGCCACTGCGGTATTTGGCCAGATAAGCTGGGATATTAGCGACAAGTGGGTACTCACCCCCGGCCTGCGACTCAACCGCGAAAGCAAAAAATCCACGCCAACCGGCACCGCGGTGTGCAGCAATCCCCTGCTGCCCTGTATCACCGCCACGCTGATCGGCGCCAACGACTATGCCCCCGGTGAAATCGAGCGCAGCGAAACCCAGCTGTCGCCCAAACTCACCCTGAGCTATTTTCTCAACGAGGATATTTCCTTTTTCGGCTCGGTGTCTCGCGGCTTCAAAAGCGGCGGTGTGAATGCCATCTCCTTCACCGGCGAACAATTGGAGTTTGAGCCGGAGCAAGCGCGCTCACTGGAATTGGGCCTGCGCAGCCAGTGGCTAGACAACAGCCTGCAGCTCAATCTGACCGCCTACCGCATGGACTTCGACGACCTGCAGGTGCTGGCCTTTAACGGCCTGTTGTTTGATGTGACCAATGCCGCCGCCGCGTACTCCGAGGGGCTGGAAAGTGAGCTGCAGTGGCTGACGCCCTACACCCCTCTGAGCATCAATGCCTCACTGGGCTATCTCAATGCCCGCTACAAAGAGTACCGCAATGCCCCGGCCCCCATCAACGAGGGTATCGGCGCCAAGCAGGACCTGAGCGGCGAAAGCCTGGCCTTCGCCCCGCAGATCACTGCCACGCTGAACCCGACGCTGGAATACCAAATCGGCTCGCTTTGGCTCAGAGCCAGCGCCAACATTCAGCACCAGGGCGAGCATTACACCGACACCGACCTCGATGACAACGCCCGCATCCCCGCCACCACCACGATCGCCGCGCACCTGTCGTTAAAAAGCGACGAACAGGGCTGGACGGTCACTGTCGGCGGAAAAAACCTCAGCGACGAGCGCAGCCTTAACCAAGTGATCGATACCGCCATGTTCCCCGGCACCTACAACCCCAGCCAGAACCCCGGGCGCAGCCTGTTTGCCAGCCTGGCCTGGCAATGGTGAAGCCGCGGGCAAGGCGAGCCGCCCCCGACATTCGCTTTGAGTCGCCAATAAACATCGGGGTACTATGACAGCCTTGTTGGCATGTCATCCCGCCATGCCGCCGTCAGTCAGCTAGGCAACTCGCATGTGGGTCACTCGCTTTACCCCCGTCGCCATACTCCAAGCACTGGGCATCATTATCGTGGCCGCCGCAATTTCCGGCTTGTTGCTGCAGGCCCGATTCGCCCCGACGCCCGCCAAGCCCAGCCCCATAGACATCGGCTTTAGCCAGTTTATGAGCCTGCACCACCAGCAGGCCATTACCATGTCACAGCTGTTATTAGACGGCCGCCCCACCGGCCTGGCTCCTCTCGCCCGCACGATCGCCACCACCCAACTGCTAGAACTGGGAGAAATGCGCGGCTGGCTGCGCCTCTGGGAGCAGGATTTATATCCCAGCAATGACGATATGACATGGATGCTATTGGGGCGTGCGCCGCTGAGCGACGAACTGCGCCAGTACCTGATCGACTGCGGCCGCTCGCCCCAGGGCATGCCCGGTATGGCCAGCCCGAAGCAGCTCCAACAACTGCGCCAAAGCAGCGGCCGCGCGCGCGATGAACTGTTTGTTCAGTTGATGCTGGACCACCACCAAGGCGCTCTGCTGATGGCGCGCTTTACCGCCACGGAGGCGGCGTTGGAACCGGTGCGGCAACTGGCCGGAAGAATATTACTGGAACAAGCCAAAGAAATTTATCAACTTCGCAGTATTCTCACTGCCCTGGCGCGGCCACAATGAATCACCCCAATAATGGCCGGCGCAATAACAATAAAAACCTCGGAGCACGCTAATGACTCGCGCATATTCCCTTGCCCTGATCACACTGGCCACCCTGTTATTTGTCGGCTGCGGCAGCGACAAGCCCGCTACCGGCCCAAACCCGACTGACAACAGCACTGCCAACTGCGGACCCAGTTCGCGGCCGGAAACCGGTATGCAAGGCCGGGTCTCGCAGGAAGACCACGACAATGGCTTGGCCCGCGAGGGCTTTACCTGCAACACCGAATTGGTCGGCAGCTATACCGTCCCCAATGCCATCGGCAGTGTTGGCGGCTTCAAGGTAGAGCGCTATATCGACAATGCCGGGCGCGAATGCGCCTACTACGACAGCACGCTG
>JBFKEA010000276.1:0-3000 GCA_041619375.1 Spongiibacter sp.
CGACTTCACCGCCCCCCACCAACAGGCAGGTTTTTCCCTCTAGCTTGGTGAACAGCGGCAGAAAGTCCATTAGCCCAAGTCTCCTGCAGACAGACTTGTTGTGTCGCCCATATAGGGCTGCAGGGCAACCGGTATCGTTACCGAGCCATCGGCCTGCTGGTAGTTTTCCAGTATGGCCACCAGGGTGCGGCCAACCGCCAGCCCGGAGCCATTAAGGGTGTGTAGCAACTCGGGCTTGCCGGACTCGGGGTTGCGCCAGCGCGCCAACATGCGGCGCGCCTGAAAGTCGCCGAAATTACTGCAGGAGGAGATTTCCCGGTAGGTGTTTTGCGCCGGCAGCCACACTTCCAAATCGTAGGTTTTGCGCGAGGAAAAGCCGAGATCGCCGCCGCAGAGCAGCACCTTGCGGTAGGGCAACTCCAACTGCTGCAAAATGGCTTCGGCGTGACCGGTCAGGGTCTCCAGCGCGGTGTCCGACTGTTCGGGGCGTACAAACTGTACCAGTTCGACCTTCTCAAATTGGTGCTGGCGAATCATACCGCGGGTGTCGCGACCGTAACTGCCGGCCTCGGAGCGGAAACAAGGAGTGTGGGCAACAAATTTAATGCCCTCGCCCAGCTCACTGGCCTCGATGATGCTGTCGCGCATGATATTGGTCACCGGCACCTCAGCGGTGGGGATCAAATAGTACTCGGCATCGCCGCCGAGGCGAAACAGGTCTTCCTCAAACTTGGGTAATTGGCCGGTACCGCGCAGCGAATCGCTGTTGACGATATAGGGCACATAAACTTCCTGGTAGCCGTGCTCGCCGGTGTGGGTGTTGAGCATAAACTGGGTTAGCGCGCGGTGCAGTCGCGCGATACCACCGCGCATCACCGCAAAGCGGCTGCCGGTGATTTTGCTGGCGGTGTCAAAGTCCAGACCGCCGATGTCGCTGCCGACATCGACATGGTCTTTGACTTCAAAGTCAAAGGTGGCCGGCTCCCCCCAACGGGAAATTTCCACATTGGCGTCTTCGTCCGCGCCCTCGGGCACCTCTTCAGCGGGCACATTGGGCACCGCCATCAACAGCTCATCCAGCGCGTCGTTAGCCGCCTTCGCCTGCTGTTTTAAGCTTTCTAGGCTGTCCTCAATGCTGGCCAGGGTTTCATTGACCTTGGCCTTGGCCTCGTCCACTGACATACCGGCTTTAACCAGCTCACCAATCTGCTTGGAGGCCTGCTTGCGCTGCGCCAGCAATTCCTGGCTTTCCACGTCGGCCTGCTTGCGGCGGGTGTCGAGTTGCTGAAAAAGGGCGACATCGAAGTCGTAGCCTTTTTTCTTCAAGGCGGCTGCCACGGCGTCTGGGTCCTGGCGAAGCTGCTTGATATCCAACATTATATAAAATCTCCAAGCCTTTGATATATTTGATTATCTTGTTGCAATAATTCCTAGCCAGCAGGCTAGGACGCATGTTGTAAGCGTAGTGAACATATAGCCCAGCGCCAGCAGCGGCCTGCCCGCCTCCAGCATGGCGACTGACTCCAGCGAAAACGTTGAGAAGGTGGTGAAAGCGCCGAAAAAACCGACCATGAGTACATAGCGCCAATCGCTGTGAAGACTGCCACGCTCGGTGATCAGCACATACACTACGCCGATCAGCGCCGAGCCCGTGACGTTGACCGCAAAGGTGGCTACCGGCCAGTGACTGGGCGGCACAGCGAATTGACAGAACCTGGCCACGCCGTAGCGGCTAAGGGCACCACTGGCACCGCCCAATGCGATCAATAGGTAATGCAGCACGCGCCTTCCCCGTTGGCTAAAGCAGGCATTTTACCAAGATGTGTGCTCAGGAATAGCGTTTATGAGGGCTTTGCGCATCAAGCTGGCGTAAATAACGCATTTTTTCTGCAATTTTCTTTTCCAGCCCACGCTCCACAGGCCGGTAGAACTGCTCATTGGCCAATGCCTCGGGCAGATAGCTCTCCCCTGCCGCATAGGCATCCGGCTCGTCGTGGGCGTAGCGGTAGCCCTGGCCGAAACCCTGGGTTTTCATCATTTTACTAGGCGCATTGCGCAGGTGCATGGGCACCTCGTAACTGGGGTCGCTGGTGATACGCCGGCGCAAGGCATTGAAGGCACTGTACACCGCATTGCTCTTGGGCGCCGCCGCTAAATAGGTCACCGCCTGCGCCAGGGCCAGTTCACCTTCTGGGCTGCCTAAGCGCTCCTGCACATCCCAGGCGTCGAGGCAGATGCGCAGCGCCCTGGGATCGGCATTGCCAATATCTTCACTGGCCATTCGCACCAGACGGCGAGCGATGTATACCGGGTCACAGCCGCCGTCCAGCATGCGCAGCAGCCAGTACAGAGCGCCATCGGGTGAGCTGCCGCGCACCGACTTATGCAGCGCTGAAATTTGCTCATAGAACAGATCGCCACCCTTGTCGAAACGTCGCGGCTGGTGGCTCGTTGCCTGGGCGATCGCCTCGGCACTCAACTCGCGATCCGCGCTTTGATCCCCGGCCACATCCATGGCCAACTCCAGCAAATTCAGCCCGCGACGCGCATCGCCGTCGGCCTGCAGGGCCAAGTCCTCCAGCAGTGCCGCCTCGCAGCGCCAGCCTTCGGCATCGCAGGCCTGCTGTAAAATCTCCAGTAAACTCTGACAATCCAGCGAGCGCAGTGGGTAGACCCGCGCTCGCGACAACAGGGCGTTGTTAATTTCGAAGCTGGGATTTTCAGTGGTGGCGCCGACGAAAATCAGTGTACCGTCTTCAACATAGGGCAAAAATGCATCTTGCTGAGCCTTGTTGAAGCGGTGAACCTCATCGATAAATAGGATGGTGCGGCGACCGTAGCGCTGCTCCTGCTGCGCCTGCTCAACGGCTTTGCGAATATCTTTCACGCCAGCCAGCACCGCCGATACACTAATAAAATGCGCGTCGCTGTGCAGGGCAATCAGTCGCGCGAGCGTTGTCTTGCCAACCCCCGGCGGCCCCCAAAAGATCATTGAATGCA
>JBFKEA010000277.1:0-2997 GCA_041619375.1 Spongiibacter sp.
ACCAGTCGCGGTACCAGATACCCCGGCAGCGCCGCCAGTAGTTGGCGAGCGAGTTGCTGTGCCCGAGCGTCATCGATATGGAAATGCCCCGCTCCATTGACTTTGTCCAGTACGTGCAAATAGTAGGGTAGCACGCCGCAGGCAAACAGCCGGTGGCTCAGCGCCGTCAGAGCTTCCGCGGAATCATTGATATGGCGCAACAGCACGCTCTGGTTCAATAGAGTGAAGCCCGCGTTTTTTAAGTTTAGCAGTGCCTGTGCGCTATGTGTGTCCAGCTCGTTAGCGTGGTTACTGTGCAGCACAATCACCGTGTTCAAGTTGGGCCGCTGAAGGTTGCTGATCAGCGCCGAGGTGATGCGCGCCGGCAGTACCACTGGCATGCGGGTGTGCAGGCGTAGGGTGCGCAGCTGCGGTAATTCGGCGAGTTGGTCGACTAGGCGTTGCAGGTAGTCATCCGGCGCCGACAGCGGGTCGCCGCCACTGAGAATCACTTCGTGGATATCTGGGTGGCGGGCGATATAGTCTAACGTGGCTTGCCAGTCTGCCTGACTGGGGCGGTTGTCGCTGTAGGGGAAGGCGCGGCGAAAGCAGTAGCGGCAGTGCACCGCGCAGGCCGGGCTGGTGATAAGCAGCAGTCGGCCGTGGTATTTGTGGATCAGTCCGGGCAGGGGGTTGGCCTCGGCCTCGGCAAGCGGATCGTCACTGTAACCGGGTTGCGCGTCCATTTCCTGCGCCTGCGGCAAGATTTGCAACAGCAGTGGGTCGTGCCAGTTACCGGCTTGCATCTTGGCGACAAAGGCCTCGGTCACGCGCAGGGGGAAGCTGTTGAGAGCGTCGCGAATGTCGGGGCGGTCATCGGGGTTTAGGGCCAGTCGCTGCCAGAGCTGCTGGGGCTCGCGGATCATGTTGCGATATTGTTCCTGCCAAGTTGCAGTCTGCCAATGTGGTGCGTTAACAGGTATCATGTCGGCCTTTTTCAATTATGCGTAAACCCAGTCGCTGAGGATAATCATGGCCAGCTATTCTACCAATGAATTTCGCTCCGGATTGAAGGTGATGCTCGACGGCGAGCCCTGTTCAATTCTGGATAATGAGTTTGTCAAACCCGGCAAGGGTCAGGCCTTTAACCGTGTTAAGTTGCGCAACCTTAACACTGGTCGGGTGTGGGAGCGTACCTTCAAATCTGGCGAATCGCTGGAAGGTGCCGATGTAATGGATCATGAAATGGAGTATCTCTACAGCGATGGCGAGTTCTACCATTTCATGGACCCCAGCAACTTTGAACAAGTTCAGGCCGACGAAAAGGCTGTGGGCGATGCGGCGCAGTGGCTGAAAGAGCAGGACCTGTGCACCGTGACCCTATACAACGGTGCGCCCTTGTCGGTAACGCCGCCGAACTTTGTCGAGCTGGAAATTGTGGAAACCGACCCGGGTCTAAAAGGCGATACCGCCCAAGGTGGCACCAAGCCCGCTCATTTGAGTACCGGCGCGGTGGTAAAAGTGCCGCTGTTTATTACTCAGGGCGAAGTGATTCGTGTGGATACCCGCAGCGGTGAATACGTCAGCCGAGTGAAAAGCTGAGTTGAGCAACTGGCGTCCCACTGCGTCGCTGGCGGCCCTGGGGCGCCGTGCTGAATTGCTCGGCGCGGTACGGCAGCTGTTTGCCGAGCGCGGGGTGATGGAAGTGGAGACGCCGCTGCTGGCGTCGGCGCCAGTGACCGACCCCAATATTGACGCCATCGCCACGGCCAATCCACTGGCAGGCGAGCGCCCCCTCTATCTGCAAACCTCTCCCGAATTTGCCATGAAGCGCATGCTCGCGGCTGGCAGTGGTCCTATCTATCAAATCTGTAAGGCCTTTCGTTGCAGTGAGCGCGGTGCCCGCCACAACCCTGAGTTTACGATGCTGGAATGGTACCGACCGGGTATGGAATTGCATGCCTTGATGGACGAGGTTGTAGCGGTCATCCAGCTCGCCCTTGGCGACCGGCCGGTGCAGCATCTGAGTTACCGTCAGGCGTTTTTGAACGCCACCCAGCTCGATCCATTTGCGGCCAGTGTCGATGAATTGCGCGACTGCGCAGCGCGGCATCTGGATTTGAACTTTGACAGTGACGATCGCGATACCTGGTTGCAATTATTGATGTCGACGGTGGTCGAGCCGGCGCTCGATGCGGCGGCGATTTCCCTCGTCTATGATTTTCCCGCGTCGCAGGCGGCGCTGGCAAAGGCGGCGACTGACGAGCAGGGTAGCGCGGTTGCGCGCCGGTTCGAGGCGTTTTGCGGCGGCATGGAGCTGGCCAATGGCTACGACGAGTTGCTGGATGCCAGTGAGTTATTGCGGCGTATCGCGGCAGACCATCGTCAGCGCAAGGCGGCTGGGCAGCTGTTGCCGCCGATTGACCGCCATTTATTGGCGGCAATGCAGGCCGGCTTGCCCGCCTGCTGCGGCGTGGCGATGGGGTTGGACCGCCTGCTGATGCTCAGCAGCGGCGCCAGCCGTATCGACGAGGTGATTGCCTTTCCGCTTGAGCGGGTTTGAGTTAACCGCGTCTGCGCGCCAAGGCCTCGCCAAGGCGAGTCGGGGTTTGCGCGTCGAATTTTTCCAGCCACTCTATTTGTTCTTTGCCGAACAGCAGAATCACCGTGGAGCCCAGTTTGAAGCGGCCCATTTCCTGACCTTTTTGTAGCGTCGGGGCGTCCTCGCGCTGCTGGTAGTTGTAGGTGGTAATCTGGCGTGGCGGCGGCGCCACTTGGCCTGCCCACACAGTTTCGATGCCGGCGACAATCATCGCACCCACCAAAATCATTGCCATCGGCCCGGCGTCGGTGTCGAAGATGCAGACCGCGCGCTCGTTGCGGGCGAATAGTCTGGGGACGTTTTCGGCGGTGACGGTGTTTACCGAGAACAGCTTGCCGGGCACGTAAGTCATGCTGCGCAGGGTGCCGTTCATGGGCATATGCACGCGGTGATAGTCGCGCGGCGACAGGTAGATG
>JBFKEA010000278.1:0-2966 GCA_041619375.1 Spongiibacter sp.
ATGTTAGAAGATGAGGCCGCTCACGCCACTGCGGCCCTCGACGCCGGCGGCAAGGTCTTCCCCACACCGGTGCAAAAAGCCATGACTCTAGTATCTAAAGTCATGACCCGCAGCACGTATTATCTATAGCCTATCAATAAGCGGCGGCGATCGGCGGGTGATAGATCATCTGCAGCAAATTGCCGTCGGGATCCAGGCAGTAGAAGCTGCGCGCTCCGTCGCGATGCGTTTTAGGTGCGGCCTTAATGGCCACGCCATTTGCGGCAAGAAAATCATGCCAATCATCAACATCCTCCGGGCGGCGCAGAATAAACCCCAGATGATCTAAACGCTGGGCAGCCGGCTGACGGGGCTGACCGCGATAGCGGTGCAGAGCCAGATTGTCACAGCCCGAGCACAAATAGTAATTGTCATCGTCGGGTTGCCACTCCACCTCCATACCCAATAACTCGGTGTAAAAGCGCAGGGTCTCTTCAAAGTTTTCAACAAACAGGGCCAGATGGCGCAAACCCGCATGAGACTTGGGTCTTTGCATAACTCACTCCACTTCAACTAGCTCGTAACTGTGGCCGATTTCAACACCAGCTTTTTCCATCATAATCGACGCCGAGCAATACTTTTCCGCGGATAATTCCACCGCCCGCTTCACATGACTTTCCTTCAGATTGCGGCCACTGACCACAAAACGCATCTCAATTTTTTCAAACACCGCGGGCACCGCATCAACGCGTTCCGCCACCAGCTCGCAGCGGCAGTCGGTAACCTGCTGGCGGGATTTCTTCAGCATACTCATAACATCAAACGACGCGCAGCCACCCATCCCGAGCAACAGCATTTCCATAGGTCGGACGCCCATATTTCTGCCGCCGTGGTCTTCCGGACCGTCCATCACCACACTGTGACCACTGCCTGACTCTCCGAGAAACATGGCACCGTCAACCCATTTCACCGTCGCTTTCATCACTACCCCAATACGATTCACATAAATTGAACAAGCTTATCACAGCGCCCCTATACAGGCTCGCCATTGCCTGCAAAGCGCGGCATACTAAAGCCTACAGAGTGAAGCTACGCTTAATCCACAGCCATAATTAAGAGAGTCGCCACGTGTATCAGGCACCGAAACCCGAAATCCCCAAACTCGACGATTTTCTTGCACACTGCCATCGGCGGCGTCACCCCAGTAAAAGTACGCTGATTTACGCCGGCGACAACAGCGACGCGCTGTACTACATCATCGACGGCTCAGTCACGGTAATTATCGAAGACGACGACGGCCGCGAAATGATTGTCGCCTATCTCAACAAGGGCGACTTTTTCGGTGAAATGGGGGTCTTTGACGAAGACATTCCGCCCACCCGCAGCGCTCTGGTCAAAAGCCGCACGGACTGCGAGATCGCCGAAATCAGCTACAGCAAATTTCGCGAACTGCAAGAGCAGTATCCGGATATTTTGCTAGCGTTGGGCAAGCAAATGGCCAAACGCCTACGCCTGACCACGCGCAAGGTTGGCGATCTAGCCTTTCTGGATGTTACCGGCCGCGTGGCGCGCACCCTGCTGGACCTGTGCAAACAGCCCGACGCGATGACCCACCCCGATGGCATGCAGATCAAAATTACCCGTCAGGAAATCGGCCGCATCGTCGGCTGCTCGCGGGAAATGGTTGGCCGTGTACTCAAGACTCTGGAAGAACAGGGCCTGGTACACGTCAAAGGCAAAACCATGGTGGTCTACGGCACCCGCTGAAAGCCACGGCCTGCAGCGGCCGCAATAGCGCGGCCGCAGGCCCCACCAAAGCGAAATTACTTAGCAAACAATTCCGCCAAGCGCTGGCCCGGCTGTTCCGCGCGCATAAACGCTTCGCCCACCAAAAAGGCATCCACGCCATGGTCGCGCATTGCGGCAACGTCCTCCGCGCTGTGTATGCCACTCTCGGTTACCACAATCCGCTCGCTGCCAATCTGCTCGAGTAGCGAGAAGGTGTTATCTAGGCTGGTTTCGAAATTGTGCAGATTGCGGTTATTGATGCCAATCAGGCGATTACCCAGTGGCAGCGCGCGCTGCAGTTCTGCGGCGTTGTGCACCTCAATCAACACATCCATACCCAGCTCAATGGCCAGAGCATTCAACTGCGCCATGCGTTCATCGTCCAGCGCCGCCACAATCAGCAAGATACAGTCGGCGCCAATAGCCCGCGCCTCATAGACCTGATAGGGGTCGACAATAAAATCCTTGCGGATGACCGGCAGCTGACAAGCCGCCCGTGCCGCCTGCAAATACGCCTCGCTGCCCTGAAAAAAATCTGCATCGGTCAGCACCGACAGGCAGGCTGCGCCGCCCTGTTCATAGCTGCGCGCGATATCAGCGGGGTGAAAATCCTCGCGAATAACCCCCTTTGACGGCGAGGCCTTTTTAATTTCGGCAATAACCGCCGATTCGTTGGCGGCCAGCTTGGCGGCCATGGCATCGACAAAGCCGCGCGGTGCCGAGGCCTGCGCGATTTCTTCGCGCAATACTGCCAGAGGCCGCAGCGCTGTGCGCTCGGCGACCTCTTGGTGTTTGCGGTCGATAATACGGCTGAGAACCGTGGGCGTACTCATTGTGATAAACCCTGTGTAAAGGCAGCCAGTTCCTGCATTTTCTCCAACGCTCGACCACCGTGGATCACGTCTTCGGCGAGTGCGACACCCGCCTGCAAGTCCTTGGCAATACCGGCAACATAAAGCGCGGCGCCGGCGTTCAAGGCAATCATATCGGCCGCCTTCTGTCCGGCCTCACTATCGCGCTTACCCAAGGCATTGCGAATCAATGCCAGCGAGGCCTCGCTGCCCGCCACATCCAATCCGATCAGGCTCTGACTGCTAATACCGACATCTTCAGGTCGCAGCTGATACTCGCGGATCTCGCCATCTTTCAGCTCGGCCACCTGGGTCGCTGCCGCCAAACTGATTTCGTCCAGACCGTCG
>JBFKEA010000279.1:0-2959 GCA_041619375.1 Spongiibacter sp.
TAGCAGGTAGATACCCACAAAGGGGATGTATTGGCTCAGCTCGCTGTTGTTCAGCAGCTGGGCAATTTCTTGTCGAAAGCCACTGAGTAACAGCAGTGACAATCCCCCCATCATGCCCAGCACAACCAGTGCATTGAACAAGTAGGCACCGCTGCGCTTAAGGCCCGCGGGCAAGAAGTAATACAGACTTTCGGCCATGCCCAACTGGGCGATGCCAAACAGCGTGGCAAACAACAGGAAAGCCTGCTTATAGGTGCCGAATTCGCTTTGATCAAAGACGCGGGCTAGCACCATCGGTATCGCGAATGCGGCGATAAAGCCCAGCATCCGCCCAGACATAAGCACCAGTGCCGGACGGAATATCGCCGCCGGGGCTTGTGGCACAGAAATTGGGATATCCGCCACTACCGCGCGCCCCGCAGCCAGCGTTTGGCCCGGACAATGCCCGCCTTGGCCCGGTCCCGCCACACAGCGTCGCCAACCAGCTTTGGCGACAAGCCAAGTCGTTCGAGTTTTATATTGATCATATTGGCAAACTCAAAGCGCTCGCTTACCTGAGTGCGAAATGCGATGGACAGCGAAATGCAAAAAGCCTCGCCATTCTTCACCCAGTGCGGCCGCCACGGTGGCATGTAAACGCCGCAGCCGGGATGAAGCTCGAAACGCTCAAAGCCGAGAGGCATCTCGGTTAGATTGCGGTGCCCGCCGCTAAGGTAGCGCCTGACGGCGCGCTGCTCGGCCACCCTGTCGCTGAACTGCCCCACCGACAGCGACTTTTCGCCCTGCAAGTGCAGTAGAAAGTTATGCTCGGGGTCAATATGCACAGGGGTTACCGAGCCTGGCGCCGACAAAAAGATGAAGGCCTCGCGCAACACCATTCGGCCTTCGTTTGCTGGCAAAAACTCAGCAACCTGATCCAGTAATTCGTCCACTAGTACGCGATAGTCGGCATTGCGTTCAACGTTCTTAATCACCATCCACTGACCATTGTTTTCCAGCGCACGCACCGCATCGCCCCGGTTAGCCATCTCAACTGGCTCGCCACCGGGGGCCAATACCGTTTGCTTGCCATCGAGGCACTCGATACTCGCAGGCACCAAACTGTCTGCCAGCGCTGCAATCGCGTCGATCGCAAGTAATGGATGACCACAGAGAGCGTGCTGAAAGGCCATGGCCTTACGGCCCAGACTCACCTTAGTTTGCTGCTCACCGATATCTAACAGGTGCTCACCAGTGTCTTTGCAGAGGCTCTGCGATGTCGACAGGGCTGTCATAATTACCTCCCGCAAGGGGAAAATGACTGGGGAAACGATAGCCGCTCGCAGGGGCTAGCGGCGTTAGTTGGAGCTGGGCGATTGCTGAATTGTAAACTTGCGGTGCTGGCGCCGCGGAACTGGCGTCGCGCAGAGGCGGCATGATGTTAGGCGCGGTGGGCTAAGCGACACTTCTCCGCCGGATCGAAAATGCCGTTCACCATACAGCTGAGTATATCTGGCGAAAATTCGCCGCCGCCCCCAACACAGGAATTCTGCCAAAGCATCTTTCTGGATATGGTTAACAGTGGGTGTTGCTGATGTTGATGCGCACAGACGGTATGTGCAGTTTTATAACCGGCCGCAGCGGCCGCGTGAACCGTTTGCTCATTGAAGCTGCCATCGGGGTAGGCAAAGTGCTTTATTTCCATCGCTAGCTTGTGTTCTAAATCGGCGCGCGAGCCCTCTAGCTCTTCGCGCACCACCTCCAGCGATTCATTGGCTAACAGCAGGTGCGACTTGGTATGCGAGCCAATCGTCACGCCGCAGGCCGCCATGTCCTTGAGCATGGCACTATCTAGGGTGAGGAAATCCTCTTTCATACTAGCTTTGAGTTCGACGTACTGACTTAACAGGGCGATAACCTGGCGCACCTGCTGCTGGGTAAATGCCTGCAGCACGCCGCGAACCGCAAGATAAGTATCGCAACCGTGCACTAAGATCTCTGCCAGAATTTCCGCCTGCGGCGCGGCCAATGCACCGCTGTCGCATATTGCTTTGGAATGGCGCTGGCGCGCCTGATCACTCAGCGAGAAAAACTGAATAAACAGCAGGTGGAGCTCATCGTGGTCGAGCAGCTGGTGGGTATCAACCAGATTGGACACCACAAACACCGCCGATGGAATTCCCTTGCGGCGAAGAACGGGTAAAGCCTGCTGGTAGACATCCCGATAACCGTCATCAAAGGTAATGGCCGCCACCGGCCTGCGCCTCTGCGGCTGCGATTCCATAACCGCGGCCAACTCATCTAAGGATACAAAATCATAGCGCCGGCCGATCCAATCTAGGTGTGCCTCGAAGGTTTTAACACTGGTGAGCATTGCCGAAATGGATAACCGATCACTGTGATCGTAGTCCTCGACCACGCGGTGGTAGCCGATGACCAAGGGCTTGCCCTGCCGCCCACGGCGCCTTCCTACCACCCGATCTAAACGGCTGCCATGCATAGCATGTGCGAGGCAGGATTTTACCAAACCTCGCAGATCTCTAGCCATTGGCGATTTCATCATATATTCCAGTTCCGGCTATCGACTGAGCCGCAAGGCGCCTTTCTTGATTGAGCACTTCGCCTGCATCAATTGTCTGAGTATCCGCCCGCTCACCTTCGGTGGATAAGCCTCGATGCGGACAAGCGCCCGGTGTTGTTTCGCCCACAGGTATTTATAGGCTTCATTGTCATGTAGAAAATCGAATTCGATGGCAGCATCCGCTATTGCCTGCTGGATGGCCAAGGCAAGTACGAGCATGCCGACGCTGTAGCGAGAGTAGTGGGGGTCATAGCCCATTTGATAGTAGTAAAAGACCTTGTTGTATTTAAAGAGATAAACCGACGCCGCTGGCGCGCCGTTTAAGTTCAGCGTGTACAAGCGCAGCCACGCTTTCTTCAAACTGACCCTGGAGAAATCGCGATGAAAATCGATCATCGA
>JBFKEA010000280.1:0-2916 GCA_041619375.1 Spongiibacter sp.
CGCCGCCGCCCGGCCCCTCGTTGGCGTTGTTATTGCGCGCATCAAAGCTGCCCGACTTGGCGCCGCGGGTCAGCGTGGCGTAGGTCATAATGTCTTCGTTAACATCCCACTGCACATTCACCGACGGCAGCGTTACGCCCACTTCGCGGCGGCGCTGCAATTTGTGCTCCTCGATGTTCAGTGCGCCCAGTACCGCTGCGGTTCCCGGGTCAACGTCATTGCGGGTGCCCGCTTGATACAGGAACAGTTCGCGGAAGCCCTCTTTCTCCTCGTTGACATAGCGCAGCCCCAGGGTGGTGCGCAGCGACTCATTCCAGTTAAACGTCACCTGGGCAAAGGTCGACCAGGCCTCGCTGTCCATGAAAAAGTCTTTTTCCAAATCGGCCTGCACATTGACCTGGGTATTGATCAAACAGCCCACGGGATCGCGACCGGCATCGGCCAGCGCGCCGTTGCGCACCTTCAGCGGCGTCTGCTCAAAAAAGGTCATCTCCCCGGTTTGGTAAAAGGCGCCAACGATGTAGTCGATAAACTCGCCACCCGGCGAGGTAAAGCGAAACTCCTGGCTGCGCTGGTCGTACTCTTCTATACCCAGCAGCGGCACGGTGTCGAAACTGCTGGAGTCACCGTCGAACAGATCCTCCGACTCAAAACCCGTAGCCGCGGTGACCGAGCTCAACGTACCGGCGGCAAAATCGACATCGACATTCAGCGTGGCATTGTAATTGTCGATCTCGGCGTACTCTTTGGCGTCGGCGTTCTTGATGCCGTCCAGCTTCACGTTTTCGCCGCTGCAGCCGGTCAATGCGCTCTCGTGGGTGGTCTCAAACTGGCGGCCGCCCTGCTTGCGATTGGTTTTTTCCAGCTTCAGGCTGGTGGTGATATCGTCGCTGGGCACCCAGCCAAAGGTAATCCGCCCGGAAAACTCCTCCACCCCCGGCTCGTCGCGATTCACCGCCGGGTTTTCATTAAACATATAACCGTCTTCATCGCGGCTGCGCAGCGCCGCGCGCACCCCAAAGGTATCGCTAATCGGCATCGACAACATGGCCGACAACTCGCGCTGGCCATCCGGCCCGCCCTGCATCGCGCTGAAATCCGCCTCCAGCTCGTCGCCCGGCTTGGCGGCAATCAGACTCAGCGCGCCGGCAATGGCGTTTTTGCCAAACAGAATCGACTGCGGCCCGCGCAGTACCTCCACCCGCTCCAGGTCCATAAACGCGCCCCGCGTCTGGTGCGGCCGCCCCAGATGCACGCCATCAGAGAAAATCCCCACCGACAGCTCAAAGCCCTGGTTAGAGCCCGAGCCCACCCCGCGCATATACACATTGGGAATCAAGCCGCCCTCAACCAACTTAAAATTGGGCGTGTAGTCAGACAGGTCACTGAGGTTTTCGATACCGGCCTTCTTCAGCTTGTCGCCGTCCAGCGCGGTCACCGACACCGGCACATCCGACAGTGACTGCTCACGCTTTTGCGCCGTCACGATCACTTCTTCAAGCTGAAGTTGTTTCTTTTCGGGGGTTTCAGATTCGGCGGCCAGCGCCGGCGGCAGGGTCATCAAGGCGCCAAACGTCAGCGCAACAGCGGCGTTTTTCTGCATATTTCGTCTCGCTTTTATCATTATTAAATGGCGATTACGTCTGTAAAGCAGTATTACACTCTGGCTATTTTTTGTCCATTAGTGCGGTGCCCGCACGCCTAACTCACCGCCTTAGGCTTTCTCGCGGTATAAATGGAAATTGTGCCCGTGGCACTGGCCACCACCTCGACCTCGTCGATATCGACAAAACCCAGCGACGCCATCAACTGCGGCAGGCAACCTTCGGCGTTAGGCTGAGTATCGCGATAGCCGTCGAGCAGCTGCACCGTGCAGCGAAACAATGCCTTCATCACCCAGCTGCGCTGCTGGCCATAGTCGGCGATGCACAACCGGCCACCCCCATCCAACAACTGATACATGGACTGCAGAATATTGCGCTTTTCCGCCAGCGGCGTCTGGTGCAACACCAAGGTAGACACCACCTTTGAAAACCGGCCCAAGCTTGCACACTGCGCTGGCGAAACAAAGCCCCGATGCAACACAACCGTCGCCCCCGCCTGCTGCGCCTTGCGTTGGGCAATCGCCAACACCGCCTCATCGGGATCAATGCCGTGTAGCTCCAGGTCGGCACACTGCGATGCCAGCTGCAGCAGCAAACTGGCGGTGCCGCAGCCCACATCCAAAATACGTTCGCCGGCGCGCGCATCCAAATGCCGCAGCACTGCCGAGCGCCACACCAACTCGCGGGTGAGCAGTCGCAGCACCGGGTCATACAGCGGCGTTAGCGCCGCATAGGCCAGGGCCGGCGTAAAACGTTTCTCACTCATTGGGCTTACCCCCTATGCGCTGACCACCCAGCCGAATTACGACTCGCCGCCCTCATCTAAGCTGTGCAGCGCGCGCTGCAGCAGATAAACACTCAGCGCGGCCAGTGAGCCGACCACCGCCACCACCGAGCCCGCCGTTTTCGCCGCACTCACTTCTTTTACCTGCAGCGCCTCGATGCGGTCCAGCGAGATCCGCTGCCCGCCGCCGACAATTTCTGTCTCGCTAAGCTCAAGCACTTTAAAGCGAAACCAGCGGCCGTTAACATGCAGCACCTCCACCGTGTCGCCCACCGTCACCGTCTCGTGAATCGCCGCCGGCGACACCGTCTGCAGCGGCCGCATAGTGGAGCACGCCACCAGCGACACCATTAACAGCGTTGCCAGCACCGACCGCAAACACCGGCTGCACAAACCCTCATCCATGAGAACTGTCCTCGCTAACTAGCCAAGCTTTACTTAAGCCCGCCCTGCCGAAAGCATCCACCGCTCCACCAGCAGCAAATACAGCGCGGCAATGGCCAAACCGCCAAACTCCCGCGCCGCCTC
>JBFKEA010000281.1:0-2904 GCA_041619375.1 Spongiibacter sp.
GACCGCCACACAGGAGTTGGTGGTTCCAAGGTCGATACCAATAATCTTGCCCATAATCGTTCTCCGCATTCGCTATTTACTGCGCGGGGCGCTAAGACCCCATAAATTCTGTGTTCTTGCTGTAGATATTGGCCCGTATTGATCAATTTCAAGACTGCAAGGCCATTTCGCAGCGTAATTAGTTGGCAGTGTTAATCCGCCTTGGCGACCACCACCATGGCCGCACGCAGCAGCCGACCATTGAGGGTGTAGCCCTTCTGCATAACGTCGATCACAGTATTGGGCTCAACACTCGGGTTGGGCACCATCGCCATGGCCTCGTGAAACGCCGGATCAAAAGGCTGACCGACCGGGTCAATCTGCTCCACACTGTGGCGCGCCAACGCGTCGAGCAGCGACTTGCGCGTCAATTCAACGCCTTCAAGGATCGGCTTTAGCGCCTCATCTTCGACATCGGCCGACGCCAGTGCGCGGTCGAGATTATCGGCCACACTCAGCACATCGCCGGCAAACTTCTCCAGCGCAAACTTGCGGGCGCTTTCCGCGTCCTTTTCCGCGCGACGGCGCACATTCTGCGCCTCGGCCACGGCGCGCAAGGCCTGCTCTTTGGCCTCTGCCGCCTCTTGGCGGGCCGCCTCTAGCTGCGCCTGCAGATCGTCAGCCGGCGCCTCTTGGCCAGCTTGCTCGCCTTGCGCCTCCGGCTCAGCCTGCTCGCTCGACTGAACCTGCTCTACCTGTTCAGATGACTGCTCCTCTGCCACCTGTACCTTGTCCTGTTCCTCTGCCACTCTCGCAGTCTCCTGTTAAGCAACGCGGCCCTGCCGCTGCAATACCTGTACACCCCATCGCCGGGGCGGGCTCCTCCGTCTATGGGGGCGGCGATCACATTTTCAAGTCCGACGACAAACTTTTAACGCCCGCGCGCACAGCGAGCTTGAGTAGCCACCACCAACTACTGTATAAATAACCATGTCTTGTTCATTCGCCGGAGTTACCAACATGCTGGTTCACCTGAGCATCAGCAACTTTGCCATCACTGAAGCCTTGGAAATCGAACTACAGCCGGGCATGACCGTCCTCACCGGCGAGACCGGCGCAGGCAAATCCATCATGCTCGACGCCCTCGGCCTCACCTTGGGCGATCGCGCCGACAATGGTGTGGTGCGCAACGGTGCCGATCGCGCCGACATCCATGCCGAATTCGACATTCGCGGCATCCCCCGCGCCCGCCAGTGGCTGCGCGAACGCGAATTACTAGCCGGTGATGAATGCATGATGCGCCGGGTAATCACCAAGGAAGGACGCTCGCGGGCTTACATTAACGGCCAGCCGGCGACCGTACAGGACGCCCGCGAATTAGGTAGCCTGCTGATCGACATTCACAGCCAACACGCCCATCAATCACTGTTGAAAAAATCCCACCAGCGCGAATTGCTCGACGCCTTCGCCGGCGCCAGCGAGCTCAGCAGCGCGATCAGCGAAGACTGCAACCGCTACCAGCGCCTCAGCAAGCAGCTGAGCGAGCTGGAAGGCCGACTGGACGAACAAAACGCCACCGAGCAACTACTGCGCTACCAACTGGAAGAGCTCGACCGCTTGGACATCCAGCCCGGCGAAATCGAGGATCTGGAAATTCTGCAGAAACAACTGGCCAACGCTGAACAGATTCTCGCCGCCAACCACCACAGTCTGGCACTGTGCCGCGAGGGCGAGGTCAACGCCATGGGCATCCTGCATCAGGCGCTGTCATCACTGAGCAGCTGTCAACACGGCCACCCCGCACAGGAATCTGCAATATCGCTCATCGAAAGCGCGCGCATACAGATAGAAGAGGCGGCCAGCGAGCTGCAGCGTGTCACCGATGAAACTGAACTCGACCCCCAGCGCTTGAAAGAAGTTGATGAACGCCTAGACGCCATATACCAAACCGCGCGCAAGCACAAAATCCAGCCCGAAGAGCTCCCCAACCTGCAGGCCTCGCTGCAGACCCAGCTCGACCAGCTTGACGCCACCGACGAAAAGCTGGACAGCCTGCGCGGCGAACGCGAGCAAGTGCTCAGCGACTATCGCAGCAAAGCCCAAAAGCTCAGTAAATTGCGCCGCGCCGCCGCCAGCAAAATGAAAAAACGCATAGAAGCCAAACTCGGCGAGCTGGCCATGAAGCATTGCCAAATCGAATTCTCAATCACCCCGCTCAGCGACGACCAACCCCACAGTCACGGCGACGAAGACGTCGAGCTGTTGATCCGCAGCAACCCTAACGCCGCCATGGGGCCGCTGCACAAGATCGCCTCTGGCGGCGAGCTATCGCGCATCAGCCTGGCCATCCAAGTGGTCACCGCCCAAGTTGCGGCGGTACCCACCGTAGTCTTCGACGAAGTGGATGTTGGCATAGGCGGCGCCACCGCCGAGGTGGTCGGCCAGCTACTCAACGATCTGGGCAAGCGCAGTCAGGTGCTGTGCGTCACCCACCAACCACAGGTAGCCAGCCAGGGCGACCAGCATATACGGGTGAAAAAAACCGGCGACAAACACCAACTGCGCACCGAACTGCAACCACTGGACAGCAACCAGAAAATTGAAGAGATTGCGCGCATGCTCGGCGGCATTGCCATCACAGAGCACACCCTCGCCCACGCCCGCGAAATGCTCGGCACGCGACACTGAAGACCAACAAGAGGAGGGCGCGGCGACGGGCATACCGCCGCCGCAAAACCGCAATGAGCGGGAGCTATTTCTTAGGGCGGACGTAGAGAACGAGGCTGTGGTCAACCAACTCAAAGCCGCGCTCTTCTACCAGCTTGTGCTGGCGCTGCTCAATGATATCGTCGTAAAACTCGATCACCTCACCGGTTTCCATACACACAATATGGTCGTGATGCTCGCCCTTGGCCAATTCAAACA
>JBFKEA010000282.1:0-2886 GCA_041619375.1 Spongiibacter sp.
CGCCTTGGCCGCCGCAAAGAAACGCGGTACCGCCTCGTCGTTATACTTGGTGTAAAACGCCTCGGGGCTGATAGAGCCATCCTGCGGCAGCGCGCGAATATCCGCCGCCGCTGCAAATACCAAGCTATCAAACCCCTGCAGGCGACCATCGGCGCAATCGTCATTGACATAGTCAGCCGCTAAGAAATCCAAGGCAGCCAGCGGCGGCGCGGTGGGCGGCTTGCGCGCCATGATCGTTACCTGATGCCCCTGCTCCTGCAAATACAGGGCAATTTCACCGCCAATCAGTCCAGACCCACCAACAACTAATACCTTCATGGTTACTTTCCTCATTATTTGCCGCGGTGCAATAGGCACCGCCATCATTCAAACCGACTCAAATATTCGGCACCTTAAAAGACTCTGTAACGCCGCTGTACATGCCGCTGACGCTCGGCGATAGCTGAGCGCCGCTGCGCCGCCGTCACCCTGGGGGTATCCGCTGGGAAACAACTGGCAACTTCGGCAAAAGGCAGTTTCCTGGCAGTGATCGTTGGCCAGTTCTCCTCGTCGGGCAGCGTCGTATAGGCCCAGCGATTAGAGAGATAGCCGCGGCGCAAACCCGTGGTATCAACCCAGTTAGGCAGCCCCGGATCGCGATGGGCCACCACCCAACGCTGCACGCCATCGGCACCGATAAACATCTGAAAGCCGTTCAGGCTGCTTTGGTGATTGGCGTAGTCCGGCGACTCGCCCCAGAGATTGCTGAGGTGCAAACTGCTGTACACCGGCTCACCGCTGTAACGCGCCTCAATATACAGCGCCTCGTCGTCAGCCAGGTCGAAAATTCCCCCCGCGTAAATATTGGTACTCATGCCGCCGCCGGTATCACCCGAGGCGGCATTGGGACGATTGTAGCCATTCACCGGCATGAAATAGCGGCCCTCTTCCTGGTGACGGCCCTGGCTATTGAGAATACGGTCGTAAAACGCCAGCCAAAAGTGCATCTGCCCGCGAACTATCGCCCCCATTTTTTGCAACTGCCGCGCCGCGCGGCCGCTGTCCAGCGGCGCTGGCTGGCGCCCCTCGGTATGCAGCGCGGTAATAGTAAGCTGCGCGGCCTCCTCTCTAGACCAGTCGTAAAACAATTGCCGGCCGCTAATATAATCGGCGTAGCGCGCAGTGCCGGCCGGGGCGCGGCTACTGGGCGGCTTGCGGGTGCAAATAAAATTACCGTTGTAGCCCTGCGGTTTTTCCGGCCCCAACAACAACTCCAGCTCACCGTTTTCGCCGACCAGTAAACTTGAGCTGTCCAAGCTGCCAAAGCCCGTGCGACTGCCCGGCGCCAACTCCCGCAGGTCGCCCGTGTCGCCAGCCATCGGCCCGCTGTGCACTTCAAAAATCAGATACTGAGGAGCCAGGGCCCCCGTATTAGCGCGCGCCTGACCGCGCCAGTGCCGGTTGTCCGCCAACTGCGCCTGCACCCGGTAATACTGGCGACCATCGATGGGCGCATAGAAATATATGGCGTCGGCATTGTCGATGGTCGATTTGTTGTACACCGAAATGCCGTTGCGAAAGGCGGGAAAATCGACATCTTCATGAAAGGCCCTTTCCACGGCACTGTGCATAAACCCGGACAGATAACGATAGCCCTCGGCCAGAGTGCGGTCGTCAGCTTGCGGGGGGCAGTACTGCCGCTGATCAATCGCATCGCGTGCCAGCTGCAAGTCGGCCATAAAACTGTCCCAGGCTTCCCGCAACAGCGCCTGACTTTGCTCCACCGGCGGGCATTGATTCACATCGCTCATCACAATCTTCTCCTGTCATTAAGTCGCCGACTTGCCGCCAGCGCACATGGCCGTCGTGTGCCGGCAAGCGCCGTTAGGGCCCAACGGATTTCACTAGGTCGCTGCGGCGACTCAGGCGCGGCCACTGATACTCATCAAACAACTCGGACAATTCACCCTCTATGTCGTCAACCGACACGGCATAGTCATCGATGTTGTAAGTGAAACGAGACTGGTGGTTGCGCTCCCGGTCTTGCTGAGCGCGCAGGTAGGCGTCGAATGACGGAGACACCGTCAGCCCCAGCGCAGCATAGACCTCATGCACGGTATCGCGCGGCTCAGCAACCAGCTTGCGGTAATCGACGAAGACCGCTTGATCGTGCCCTGCCAATACCTCTCGGGGGTGACGAATCGACTCAAATGAAATTTCCGTCATCACCCGCAGGGACTCGCGATATTGCTCAGGCTGCCAGCCCCGCCCCTTCCAGCTCAGCTCCAGCAGGCGCAATGTGCTGGGGATACACTCATTGGGGTTGCGCAACATGACCACAAAGCGGGCATCGGGAAAGGTCTCTTGCAGCGCCGCCACCCAACCGCACATCAATGGGTTTTTGCTCAGATGCGTGCGCTCGCCACCATTGAGCAGTAGTTGGCGCTTCACACACTCACGGTAATGGTGCAGCCACCGGCGGCGCTTTTTGTCCGACATTTGGTCAAGGTGAAATAAATCGATCTTGTCCATCATCGGCACATCGAGCGCCCATTGCTGAGTGACAAAAGCGGCGCGCATCACAAACTGATCTTCCTCGGCATTCCATAAACTCATGTGGTGAATATGGCGCGTAGGGCCGAAGGTTTTGTCGTCCCAGCGCTGCAGACGTGTTAAACAGGGGCTGCCCAGCAGGGCCTCCAAACGCCCCAGGGCACGGATCAGTTTCTTTTGCAGCAGCGACGGGAAAAACAGCTCCCAATACAAAAAATAGCTGAATTGATTACCGTCGGCAGCCAACAGCCGATGCGCTAAAGTGGTACCACTGCGCGCGTGACCAATAATAAATACCGGCCGCTCGACGGTCTGGCGCCACAGGCGCGGAAAAAACACATAGTCGAGCAGAAA
>JBFKEA010000283.1:0-2884 GCA_041619375.1 Spongiibacter sp.
AGGCGCTGCCGATGTCGATGGCCTTTCTTACCAACTCTTTTTCATTGTCGAGTTTTTTCATTCGCGTCCCCTGTCAGCCCGCTGGCGACATCAGTGGCCGGACTGTTCCGCCGGTCTATTTACCATGACAGAAATGCCGCAATAAACGAAGTGTAAACGGGCTCATCCACCGTTTTTCGCGACGATGCGCCAAGTGGTACAAAGTGCAGTGAGCGAGTAGTCTAGGGCTTGGCGCTTTGCTGACGTTCCGGCATGCCGCCATCGAGAGCCGCTTGCCGGTCAGCGCTGCAAAACAGGAGTATGCCTTATCTACGTTCAGACTCATTCGACCACCTGGCGCTGGCTCAGCGTCAAGAAAAGCAGTGTATTGATTCTGCTGGCGGCGCTGCTAGCTTGTCAGGATGACGGGACGCCGCGTTCAAGCGACGTAACTGGCAGCGCCGGGCGCGTGCTGATCATCGGCCTGGATGGCGCCCGCGCCGAGGCGCTAGAGCTGGCTGACACCCCACATTTGGACACATTGCGGGCGAGCGGCGCGGCGGATATGAATGCGATTACTGGTGATGTGTCGCTGTCGGGCCCCGGTTGGGCCAGCATGCTCAGCGGTGTGTGGTGCGACAAGCACGGCGTGGTGGACAACGACGTCAGCTGGGCGCAATCACGCTTCGATCAATACCCGCACTTCATTCACTACGCCAAGCAACAGCGGCCCGGTCTGCGCGCGGTATCGGTCAGCCACTGGGCTGCCATTAACGACGAAATTGTGTGCGCCGATGAAGCTGCCGGTCAGTGCAGCGGTGCCGATCGCGTGGTCAATGCCCAAAGCGATGCCGCTGTGCGCGATGTCGTGGTGGAGGAGCTTAGCGCTGAGAATCCCGGCATTATCTTTGCGCAGTTTGACGACATCGACCACGCCGGCCACGGCGATGCGGAAACGATGGATGCCGGTGGTTTCTGTCCCTATGCCAGTGGTGATATGGCTGAGGGCGAACATAGCGGCGCCTGTACGGCGCTGAACTACAATCCGGCGTATTTGGCGGCAATAACAGCCACCGACGGCTATATTGGCGATATATTGCGGGCCCTGCGCGCCCGTCCGGCCTTTGAGGAGGAAAACTGGTTGATTATGGTGGCGCCAGATCATGGCGGCGCCGGCGTGGTATTTAACCAGCATGGCTTTCCCACCGATCAAGATCGGCGCACCTTTCTGATTTTGCACGGCGCCGGGGCGCAGAGTTTCCCACCCAATGTGCGCAGCAAGAGCGTGGATATTGCCGCCACCGCCTTGTTTCATTTGGCCGTTACGGCGCCTGAAAGCGGCGCTTTAGATGGCCAGGTGATTGGCCTACAGGGTGCCCCTGTCTATGCAGATAAAGAGATACCCAGTTGTTATGACCCCGGCGTTTTTGCGCCAGACAGCGGTCGCTAAGCCGCCTGGCTTAACACCAGCCTCACCACGCCATTTACAATCAGCAGAAACAGCCCGACAAAGCAGATCGCGCCGATAACATAGTGGCGAAACTGGCCGGCATTGCCGGTTTCATCCAGTTCTTTGCGGCTGCGCACGCCGAAGGCGGCAGAGGCAATATTGCGCAGGATTTTTAGCGGCTTGGCTTTGCTGTCGCTATTGTCGTGTTCGGGTTTAGTCATGGCGGTCTCCTAAATGTCCCAACTGGCGGCGGGGGTGGACTGTTGGTTCATGGCAGCGGTAATGCCGCTTACCGCCAAGTGGTGAGACAGCCAAACTTTGCCACTTAACTGGGTTAAAAAGTCGGTGTTGCTGAGCACGTCCATCACTGGGCCTTTTAATTCCGACAGGTGCAGGCAGATGCCGCGCTCGAGCAATCGTTGATTGATCGATTCTAGCGCCTCCAGGGCACTGAGGTCGATCTCGTTGACGGCGGTACATAGTAATACCACATGGCGGCTGTGGGGGTAGTCGTCCAGCAGGGCGTAGATGCGGTCCTCGATAAATCCGGCATTGGCAAAATAAAGATTTTCGTCGATGCGCAGCGACAGTATTTCGTCGTGGGTAATGACATTGTGACGCTGTACATTGCGGTAGTGTTCAGTGCCGGGAACTTCGCCGACAACCGCAATATGCGGCTTTGAGGTTTTATACAAATGCAGGGCTAACGAGGCAAACACGCCGCAGGCGACGCCACTTTCTACCCCTAGCAGCAGGGTCATTAGCAGGGTGCTGAGCACGGCGACGAAATCGGAGTAGCCGTAGTTCCACGCCTTTTTAACAATGGAGAAATCTACCAGCGACAGCACCGCGACTATGATGGTGGCGGCCAGCGTCGCCTTGGGTAGATAGGCCAGATAGGGCGTAAACAAGATCGCGGTCACGGCGATACCCAGCGCAGTAAACATGCCGGCAGCGGGGGTGGCAGCGCCGGCGTCGAAATTGACCACCGAGCGGGCAAATCCGCCGGTAACGGGGTAGCCACCCGACAGTGACGAGGCGACATTGGCGGCGCCGAGACCGATCAGTTCCTGATTGGGGTCGATACGCTGACGTTTTTTCGCCGCCAAAGTGTGGCCCACCGATACCGATTCAACAAAGCCGATAATCGAAATAAAAATTGCCGAGCTGAGCAGCTCGCGCCACGCCGGGTGGTTGAAAGCGGGCAGGCCGAGAGCGGGCAGGCCGCCGGGTACCTGGCCGACCAGAGCCACCTGTTTATCCCCCAACTCAAACACGGCGGCGGCAACACTGGTGAGCACAACGCCGACAACTGGGCCGGCCTTGCTGAGCATCGCGGCGGCATAGGCTGACAGGCCGAGTCGCTCCAGCAGTGGCTGCAGGCCGCTGCGCACCCAGAATAAAAACAGCAGTACTGGCAGGCCGACGGCTAGGGTATAGCCATTAATATTGTCG
>JBFKEA010000284.1:0-2859 GCA_041619375.1 Spongiibacter sp.
AGCAACGTAACCAAGCTTGTCGCCCGGCCCCTATTGTTATCGACAGCTCGCCGGCTGTATTCAGGGCTGGGTCAGATGTGCGAAAGCGCGATTATAGCCCGTCAACCGGGCAACAACAGCAGAAATTCAACGCCCGCCAGCCGCGCTGTCCGGCACCAGCCGATCAATCAGCAGATTGACCGTCGCGGCGCGCTGACCGAGGTTCACCTTTTGCGCTGTAGAGCGCCAATCGCCGGGGCGGGCGGCGGCTGTGCCGGCACGGCTGATGTGCGCGGAAAGGCTTAGATTGGCAAAATCATCCAAGGTTTTATCGGGACGAATCACGTCGCTATCACCCAAATACACCCGCAACGGGAAATTCTCCGCCCCTGCTGGCAAAGGCAAACGCAGCGCCGCCACCGGCATGGGGTTGCCATCATCCGCCCTTGCCACCACAAACAGTACGCCACCAGTGACCTCGCCCAGCTCCGGGGCCAGCGCAACCTCCACCCCCACTGCACTTAGCAGCCCCGCTTCCACGGCGAGGCGTTTAGCCTCATTGATCCCCGAGGCAATAACCAACGCCTCATTACTGCGGGCATCCAAACTGCCTTGCAAGCGCTGCCAATAACTCAGTGCCTGTAAATAATCTCCGCTGGCAAAGGCGTGTATTCCCAATACGCCCAGGGCTGTGGTTTGCTGCGGATTGATCGCCAACGCCCGCTGTAGCAAGCTGCGACTGCGTTCATCGAGCTGACGATTGGCCGCTAAGTAGCGCGTCTGCGCCAGTTGCGCCAATACGTCGGCATCCTCGGGGTAAAGCGTCTGCAAGCGCTGATAATAATCGACCGCGCCGGCGTAATCCCCCTGCTGACGGCGAATCGTCGCCATTGTGACCAGCAGCTCAGCGGTTTCCGGCCGGCGCGCCAAGATAGCCTCAACCAAACCTTCAAAGCGCTGCAGCTCGTCGTCGCCGGGCGCGCTGCCGCTATATAACTGCTGCTGAGCCTCCAGCAATTTAAGGTCGAGGCGATAGCCCAGTTGGTCGTAAATAGACCAGGACAACAGCGGCAACACCGCTAGCGACACCCACAGCCATACGCCGCGACGCGGCGCCGCACGGGCATGAAACTCCGCGTTTTCATCAAGCAGCTGTTTGTCCAGCTCGGCATTAAGCTCGGTGAATTGCGCCCGATCGATTAAGCCCATGTCCAGATCAGCCTGCAATTCACTCTGGCGCTGGCGATAGAACTCGCGCTGGGCTGTGCGGTGGCGCACTAGGTCGTCGCCAGCCGCCCGCGCCGAGCGAAAGGCCAACCAGCACAGGGCCATGGCCAATACCAGCAACATCCCCAACCCTAGCGTTAAGGCACTCATAAGCGCCCCCCCGAGGAGGGTTTATCGTCATCGATTTGGTCATCGAGTAAGGCCTGCAACGCCTGTCGATCACTGTCGCTGAGTGGCGCACTGTCTTCTGCGCGGCGCCCGCGGCGAGAGGTCATCAACGACCAGATCACCAAGCCGGTCAGCAGCAGCGCCACCGGCAGTAACCACAGGACAAGCGCCGCGCCGCTAAAACGCGGCCGGTAAAGAATAAAATCGCCGTAGCGATCCACCATATATTGGGTAATCTCGATATCCGATTTACCGTCGATAATCATTTGGTGAATTTGCCGACGCAAATCCTGCGCTATCGCCGAGTCCGAACCAGACAGGTTCTGATTTTGGCATTTCGGACAGCGCAACTCTTCAATAAAGGCATTGTAGCGCTGGCGCTGCAAGTCGGTGTCGAACTGGTAGGTTTCTATCACTGCCAGGGCCGGCAACGCCGCCACCCACAGCAGAAACACCCCAAAAAATCGCAAAGTCATTACTCAGCCTCGCCGCTAAATTGGCTGACTACCGGTAAAAATTCACGCTCCCACACTTGCTGATCCAAGGCCCCCTGGTAGCGAAATCTCACGACACCAGCGGCATCGACCAAGTAGGTCTCTGGCGCGCCTGTCACACCGAGGTCCAGCCCCAGCGAACCGTCGCCATCGAATACCGTTGCAAAATATGGGTCGCCCTTCTCCTCCAACCACTTCACAGCCAGTGCCGTTTTGTCTTTATAATCCACGCCTAAAATCAGCACGCCGCGCTGCGCCAGCTCCAACAAAAAAGGGTGCTCGTAGTGGCAGGTCGGGCACCAGGTCGCCCAGACATTGACTAGCAACCACTGCGCCGGCAGCTGGTCGCGACTGAGCTGGCCACCGTCAAGCGTCGGCAAACTAAAGTCTGGCAGCGGCCGGTCAAGCAGCGCCGAAGGCAGTGCTGTCGGGCTGTAATCACCGGTCTGCACCTGACGCTGCACGCCAAAAAACACCGCCGCCAACAGTAAAAATATGATCAGCGGCAAAAACAACTTAAACCTGTCCATGTACTTCCCCTGCAATAACTGCCGCGCGGCGCGGTGATGAGCGTCGGTAGCGGCGGTCACAAATCGCCAACAGGCCGCCGACCGCCATTAAAATACCGCCCAGCCAGATCCAGCGGACAAAGGGCTTGATATGAATTCGCACTGCCCAAGCGCGTTCGGCAACGGGTTCGCCCAGGGCGATATAGACATCGCGCAACAGACTTGCGTCAATCGCCGCTTCAGTCATCACCTGCGACGCGCGGGCGTGGTAACGGCGCTTCTCCGGGAGTAGCGTCGCCAGCATGCGCTCCCCCTTATACAGGCTGAAACGCCCCTGCTGCCCCTGGTAATTGGGGCCGCTTATCGGCTGAATATCTTCAAAGACCACGCGATAGCCAAACGCCGTCTCGGTGCTCTCGCCAACCGTCATACGCAGATCTCGCTCATCGTTAAAACTGCTGACCATGGCCACACCGAGAATC
>JBFKEA010000285.1:0-2839 GCA_041619375.1 Spongiibacter sp.
TCGACCGGCTACTGGCGCGCTTTCCGCAGGCATTGAATTGGCAATAATGGCAGGGGCAATGAAAATACTGGTCGATGAAAATGTACCGCTGGCTGAGGTCTATTTGTCTCGCTATGGGGAAGTAGAGCGCTTTGCCGGTCGCAGTTTGCAAGCCGAGCAACTCGCCGAGGCCGAAGCCTTGGTGGTGCGTTCTGTGACGTGGGTGGATGCGTCGCTACTCGCGGGTAGTCGTATTGGCTTTGTCGGTTCGTGCACAATCGGCAGTGACCACCTCGACCTGGAATACCTGCAAAGTGCCGGCATTGAGGCGCATACCGCCCCGGGCTGTAATGCCAATTCGGTTGTTGATTATGTACTTAGTGTGATTGCGGTTTGCGGCGATCGCCTGGAGCGGCTGCTGGCCGGCGGCCGCCTGGGTATCGTGGCCTATGGCAACGTTGGTCGGGCATTGGCGGCGCGCGCAGCCGCCCTGGGTGTTGACTGTATTGCCTACGACCCATTGTTGGATCAAACAGCCGACAAGTGTTTGGCTTCGCTGGAGGCGGTATTGCAGTGCGATGTGGTCAGCGTGCATGCACCGCTCACTCGCCGTGGCAGTCATCCCAGCTACCATATGCTCACCGCAGAGAAACTTCGGCGGATGCCGCAAGGTGCACTGCTGATCAGCGCCGGGCGCGGCGGCGTGGTGGCGACCGAGACACTGCTGGCGCTAAAACAGCAGCGTCCAGATATCCGTCTGGCTTTGGATGTTTGGGAGGACGAACCCGCGGTTGATGCCGGGTTGGCGGCGCTGTGTGATGTTGCCACACCGCATATTGCCGGTTATAGCCTCGATGGCAAAATCGCCGGCACAAAAATGATCGCGCAGCGACTGGGGGACTATCTTCGCCGCCGGGGCGATGTTGCTAGTGGCCAGAATATCGACGCGGTACCACTGGCGACGCCGGTCATTGTGCTCAAGGAAACAGGCGGTGCGGCGCTGCTGCGCGAAGCGGCGCTGTCGGTGTACGACCCGCGGGGCGACGACAGTCGCCTTCGGCAAAGCTTGTTAGCCGCTGAGCCGGCTGGTGAATTCGATTGGCTGCGCAAGCACTATCCCGAGCGACGCGAGTTTGCATATTGTGACTATCGCACGGAGTCGGCGCTGAGTGCCGAGGCGCTCAGCCTGCTTGCCGCCTTGCCAGGTAGCAGATGAATTCGTCGTCGCTGCCGCTGATGTCGTCGAGACAGGCGGCAACACGCTCCGGATCGATGGGCACTTCGCGCCCTTGATCGTCGATGAGCCAAGCACCGTAGCGCTGCTCAAAGTTTTGTTGGGCGATGCGGCTGGGAGAATTGGTGGCGGCAGTCATGGGCGGTCCCGTTAAGATTTAGGCAAAGTATGCGAGTCAATGATGTCAGTTTTATTATTGCGCCACAGCGCCGTTGCCCTGTCTCTAGGTATTCGCCGCAGGCGGGGGGCTGAGCGAGATGTTTAAGCTGGGCCTGATTATTAACCCCTATGCCGGTCTCGGCGGCCCGGAAGGCTTAAAGGGCAGCGACAATCTGCCCGAGGCCATGCGCCTGGCGGTGGCGCAGGGCAACAGTGCCAGTCGCGCGCAAGCGCGAGCGCAGCGCTGTCTGGACCTGCTCAGGCCATTGGCGGCGCAAGTTGAGGTTTACGGTTTTGCCGGGGCCATGGCCGAGGATGCGGCGCTCGCCGCGGGCTTTGGGTTTCGCGCACTCGGCGAGGCGGCTGTGCCCAGCAGTGCACAGGATAGTCAGCGCGCCGCCACGGCCACTGCGCAGGCTGGGGTTGACCTGTTGTTGTTCGTCGGCGGCGATGGCACCGCGCGGGATATTTACAGTGCGGTAGGCGAGCAGCTGCCGGTATTGGGTTTACCGGCGGGGGTGAAAATGCATTCGGCAGTCTATGCGATCAACCCCGAAGGGGCGGCGGAGATCTTAACGGCGCTGATTGATGGAAAATTAGTGGAAGTTGGGCTGCAGGAGGTGCGCGATATTGATGAAGCCGCTTTCCAGCAAGGCCGGGTGCGCTCGCGCCACTACGGTGAGTTGCTGGTGCCGCGCCTCGGCGGTTTTTTGCAGCAGGTAAAGCAGGGCGGGCGCGAGGTGGAAGCGCTGGTGATTGCCGATATCGCCGATGAGTTAATGGAGCACTACGGCGAAGACTGCCTGTATATCGTCGGCCCGGGCAGTACGACGACCGGCTTTATGCAGGCCTTGGATTTGCCTTACAGCCTGCTGGGCGTGGATGTGGTGCGCGGCGGCGAGTTGTTGCAGGCGGATGCCAATGCGGCGCAGATCACTGCCTTGCTCGACGCCCACGGCGGCCCGGTGCAGGTATTGATCACCGCTATTGGCGGGCAGGGCCACATACTCGGCCGCGGTAATCAGCAATTGACCCCGGCGCTGATTCGGCGCATTGGCCGCGAGCATTTTCAGGTGTTGGCGAGCAAGAGCAAATTAACCGGGCTGGCGGGGCGGCCGCTGTTGGTCGACAGCAATGACCCCGAGCTGGACCAGCAGTGGCAGGGCTATATTCCGGTGATTTGCGGTTATCGCGATCAGGTGATGTACCGCGTCAGCGCGGCGGGAGATTAAGGCCAGTGGCCCAAGCTTTAAACGAGAGCAGTATGAGTGAATCAGCGGTCGCCAGTCTGGCTGAATTTAATACCCTAAGTGATTTTAGCCAGTGGGGCGCGAAGTTGGTCGAGGGTGGCGATGCCCGGCGGCTGTTTCACGGTCGCGGTCAGTGCTATCCCGACTATGAGTGGTTGACGGTGGATTATTTTTCACCGCTGCTGTGGTTGGTGCTGTACCGCGAGCCGCCGGCGCA
>JBFKEA010000286.1:0-2833 GCA_041619375.1 Spongiibacter sp.
CCCACAGTCACCACTTCCACACGCTCACCGGCCACAAACTGCCAACTGGCGGGCTGCTCAACCGTAGGAAAGCGCGTTAACAGGCAGTTGTGCTCAGCCAAATCGGCGGGCTGCTGCGGCGCCGAGTGGCACTGCAAATACGTCGGGCTGGCCACCACCAGCAAGTCAAAATTACCCAGGCGCTGACAAACCATCGCACTGTCGGCCAGCTCACCCAGCGTCAACACCACATCCACACCCTCGGCAAAGGCCGGCAGGCCCGCCTGCTGCACAAACAGCTCCACCGCCAGCCCGGGGTGAGCCGCCAAAAACGCCGGCAAGGCCGGCTGCACCACTCGCCGCGCCAACACCGGCGGCAATACCAGGCGCAGCACACCTACCGGCTCGCGCTGCAAGGCCTGGGCGCGGCGCTCGACCCGCTCACAGACATCGCGCAATTGATCGGCGTCTTTCAATAAGGTCTGGCCGGCGTCAGTCAGCAACAGCCGCGGACTGCGGCTAAACAGCCGCAAGCCCAGGCGCGCCTCGAGCGCAGCAATATGCTTGCTAACATGGGAATTCGACACCCCCAAACGCTCGGCCGCTGCGGCAAAACTACCCAGCCGCGCGGCGTTGGCAAAGATTAAATAGTCCTGAGCATTCAGCATTCCTAAATTCCAAAAAGAACCGAAAACCCTATAATACTCGCAATATCCGCCTAAAACCCGGCTCGATGTTTCCATATGGAAACATAAAGATTCTATTTTGGCGCTTTCAGCGGCGCGACTTAAGCCCTAGGCTAAGGGGCTAATTTACCGATACAAAAGGAGTCTGATATGACAGGCTTGCACAAAGGCTGGCGACTCGCCGCGCTGCTGGTAGTAATAACCGCCGGTGCCGGCGGCGTGATCTGGCAACAAGTCGGCGGTGTGGCCGGCCTCATCAGCTCCCGCCAACAACAAAACGACGCGCTGATCGCCGAAAAGCTAGCGCGAAGCGTCGGTGTGCTGGCCTATCTCTACGGCTACCCGCTGGTGGATATGGCCCGCCAGCAACACAATGACACCCACATCACCAGCGCCGAGCAAAAAGTCTACGCGCCACTCAACCGCTTCTACCTCTATCCCGAAATTGTCGGCCCCGACAACGATGGCGACTTACGCGCACCGAACAATGACACCCTATATTTCAGCGCCTGGTACGACGTCAGTCGCGAGCCGTTGATTCTTCACACCCCGGACACCAACGGCCGCTATTACACCGTTGCGGTGACCAACCGCTACGCTGAAGTTGAACATATTGGCCGCAGTACCACCGGCACTGAAGAGGGCTACTTCGCCCTCGTTAGTCCTGACTGGCAGGGCGAACTGCCCGCCGGTGTACGGCGCGTAGTGAGCGAGACCCCCAGCGGCTGGCTGCTCGGCAGGCTGCTGGTCGAGGGCGAAGCCGATTTCGATGCCGCCATGGGCTTATTGCAACAGTTCTGGCTCAGTGAATTGAGTCAATTCCACCGCGGCCAGCCCGCTGCCACACCGCCACCGCAACACGCCCCGGCCATGGCAAACGAAGACTCCCTGGAATTCTTCGCGATCATGAACCGTGAACTCAAACGCTTGCCGCCGCGGGTCGGCGAGCGCGCGCTGCTCGCCCAATTCGACCAAATCGGCGTCGGCCCCAATAGTGATTTTTCCGAGGACAAATTGTCTGCCGCCCAGCGCCGCGGCCTGCTGAGCGCACTTGAAGACGGCCGCGCCATCGTCGAGGCTTCTACCCAGCGCACCATCCCCGACTACAACGGCTGGATGATATCGAGTGAAATCGGCCGCTATGGTGCCAACTATATGCAGCGCGCGGCAGTCGTGCGCGGCGGCTATGGCAATCTGCCCGAGGAAAGCCTGTACCCCGCACGGGTATTTGACGACAACGGCCAGTTACTCAATGGCGGCAATCGCTACCGCCTCCACTTTACCGCGGATCAAATGCCGCCCGTAGACGGCTTCTGGTCACTGTCGCTGTACCGCCTCAGCGACCTTCAGCTCGAAGAAAACGCCATCGCCCGCTACAGCATTGGCGATCGCACCCCCGGCCTTCACTACGGTGACGACGGTTCGCTGACCCTGCTGCTGCAACACGACGCCCCCTCCGGCGACAGCAATTGGCTGCCCGCTCCTGCCGGGCCATTCCTCGCGGTGATGCGACTCTATGAACCTCGCCAAGAGGTACTGGAAAATGACTACCTGCTACCCATCATCGAGCGTTTGGACTGATAGGCGCAGTGGCCGACACCTCGGCGGGCGCCCGGAAAGCGCCTGCCGCAGCTTGTCACGGCAGCTCCTGGCAATTAGACCAATCCGCCAACAGCACCTATGTTAATGCTTGGCACTAACAAGGAGGCTGTCGCGATGATTGACGAATTCAAAAAATTTATCATGAAGGGAAATATGGTCGATATGGCTGTGGGCATCATTATCGGCGCCGCCTTCGGCACGGTAGTGAAGTCCCTAGTAAGTGACATTATTATGCCGCCCATTGGCATGCTGATGGGCGGCATCGATTTCTCTAGCCTGTTTATCGCCCTCGATGGCCAGCCCTATGCCTCACTGGCGGCGGCAACAGCGGCGGGCGCCGCAACCATTAACTACGGTGTATTTATCAACAATGTCATCACCCTGCTGATTGTCGGCTTTGCAGTTTTTCTGTTGGTAAAAGCCATCAATAAAATGCGGGAGAAAGAGCAAGCAGCACCGGCCACCGAGCCGGCAAAGCCCAGCGAAGACATACTGCTGCTGCGAGAAATTCGCGATGCCTTAACACGTGACAAATAACGCGACAACATCTCAAACCAGTGGCAAGA
>JBFKEA010000287.1:0-2807 GCA_041619375.1 Spongiibacter sp.
ATCTAACAGCGCCCAACTCGCCAGCCACTGCCCGGTGGAAAACTGCGACGCGCGCCCCATTAAAATAAAAGGAGGCGCATAGCGCACAGAGGCGGCGCGCACCGCCTGCTCAGACATCTGCCAAAGTTGCTGGGCGCTGAGGTTACCGGCATCAACCAAATCCAATAGCGGCAGTTGCAGCGATAGGCCGCGCCGGCGGACCTCCTCACGCAAGGCCTGCTCCAATTCAGGGTAGGCCCCAGCGCCCAGAAACTGTCGCCCGGCATCGGTATCGACAACCATCCACAGCAACACCCCAGGTCGATTGGCCGACCACACCGGCAGGCCCGCCGACTGCAACACGGCATTGACCTGACGCGGGGAGAAACTCATATCCAAGCGCAGCGCCGCGTCCGCGCCCTGCTCCTGACGCTGGTAGCGATAGCGGGTAAGAAAGGGTTCGGGCGAAGCCAATGCCGCAGCGATAACAGCAGAATCCACCAGCTGACGATGACCAGAGACGCGCACAAAGACTTTTTCCAAGCCAATTGCCGCGGCTTCCTTTAGCACCGCAGGCGATTGCCCCGCCACCGGCAGCTGCACCTCGTATAGGTTATCGACCCTGCCTGCCGTCGCCAGCGAGCACATAAGCACGGCCGCCAGCAACAGCAACGACCGCTTAAGCGCAATAATCACGGTATTCAAATCCCTCTACCTGAATCTGGGGCCACAGTTTAGCAAGCCGCACCTGCCAAGTCCTGAAGCACCGCAAAATTCCCGATTTAGCTGCTGAATTGCGCGGCCAACCAAGCTAGAATAGCGCCCTCAAAGAGGACAGCCAAGCACTATGACCGATACCAACAAGCCCAGCCTGAGTTACAAAGATGCCGGCGTAGACATCGACGCCGGTGACGCCCTTGTAGAGCGGATTAAAGACGTCGCCAAACGCACCCGCCGCCCGGAGGTGATGAGCGGCCTGGGTGGTTTTGGCGCCCTCTGCCAGTTGCCCACTGGTTATAAAGAACCCGTATTGGTATCGGGCACCGACGGCGTCGGCACCAAGCTCAAGCTCGCTATGGACACCGGCATCCACGACAGCATTGGCATCGACCTCGTCGCCATGTGCGTCAACGACCTGCTGGTTACCGGTGCCGAGCCGCTGTTCTTCCTCGACTACTACGCCACTGGAAAGCTCAACGTCGACATCGCCAGCAGCGTTGTCACCGGCATTGGCGCCGGCTGCGAGCAATCCGGCTGCGCCCTGGTAGGCGGCGAAACCGCTGAAATGCCCGGTATGTATGAAGGCGAAGACTACGACCTGGCCGGCTTCTGCGTTGGCGTGGTGGAAAAATCAGCCATCATCGACGGCAGCTCTGTTCGCATTGGCGACGCCCTCATCGGTATTGGCTCCAGCGGCCCACACTCCAACGGCTATTCACTGATTCGCAAGATTGTCGAGCGCAGCGGCGAGTCACTGGACAGCGCTTTCGGCGACAGCACACTGGGTCAAACCCTGCTGGCTCCAACACGCATTTACGTCAAGTCGGTGCTGAACATCATTAAGCAGTACCAGGTAAACGCCCTCGCCCACATTACCGGCGGCGGCCTGCTGGAAAACATTCCCCGCGTACTGCCGCGCAACACCCGCGCAGTCATCGACACCAGCAGCTGGCAGCAGCCCGCTATCTTTGACTGGCTGCAAGAACAGGGCAATGTCGAAAGCCGCGAGATGTACCGCACGTTCAACTGCGGCATCGGCATGGTCATGGCGGTATCGGCCGAGCAAGCCAACAACATCGTCGACATGCTCCATCAACACGGCGAAACCGCGATGGTCATCGGCCGCATCGAAGCCGGCGACGAGAACGGGGAACGCGTTGCCCTATCCGGCCTGTAAGTCATGGGCTGTCGCATTGTTGTCCTGATATCCGGTAGCGGCTCCAACCTGCAATCGCTGATCGACGCCGCCCAACAACAGCAGCTGGGCGGCGGTCGTGTGGTCGCCGTCATCAGCAACAAGGCAGGGGCCGGTGGCCTGCAGCGCGCCCAGCGTGCCGGCATCGCCACCGCCTGCATCAAACACCAGGATTTCGACGACCGCGACAGTTTTGATGCGGCGCTGCGCGAAGAGATCGACCGCCACCAGCCCGACTTGGTGATCCTCGCCGGCTTTATGCGCATCCTGACCGGCAACTTTGTTCGCCACTACCTCGGGCGACTGCTCAACATCCACCCCTCACTGCTGCCCAAATATCCCGGCCTGCACACCCACCAGCGCGCACTGGACGCCGGCGACAGCGAAGCGGGCGCCACCGTGCACTTCGTTACTGAGGAATTGGACGGCGGCCCGGCCATCATTCAGGCAAAAGTACCGATAATTCGCGGCGATGATGCTGCAACTCTTGCAAATAAAGTCTTGTCCAAAGAGCATCAAATATACCCCTTGGCCGCACGCTGGTATGCTGAGGGGCGTTTGTCACTAACGGCTTCCAAGGCGGTACTTGATGACGAGACACTCCCGCAACACGGCATACTCTTCGACGAGGACTAGCGTTCTCGCCGCCCTCATGGCACTGCTGTGCAGCGCCACCAGCTACGCAGCAGCCACCGAACAACAACTGCTCCCCTATCGCGCCGAATACCATATTAGCCACGACGGCCTCAGCACAACCGCCCAGCGCAGCCTACAGCGCGACGGCGAGCACTGGCGACTCAGCCAGCAGGCCTCACTATTCTTTCTAAAAGTGGATGAGGAGAGCCTGATTGAAAACCGCGACGGCCAATTGCGCCCACTGCGCTATCGCTACAGCAACAACGTCAACAGCAAG
>JBFKEA010000288.1:0-2756 GCA_041619375.1 Spongiibacter sp.
CTTCTACTTCGAATTTGACCAAGCTACGCTGACTGCTGAAGCGCGTCGCAACCTGGATGCTCAGATTGCCCGCCTGAAGAAAACCACCGGCCCGGTACGTCTGGAAGGCCATGCTGACGAGCGCGGTACACGCGAATACAATATGGCTCTGGGCGAGCGTCGCGCCAACGCCGTTGCCGATTACATGGCAATTAACGGTGTGGCTCGCTACCGTATCGAAACCGTTAGCTACGGCGAAGAGCGTCCTATTGCGTTCGGTCAGTCAGAGTCTGCGTACTCTAAAAACCGTCGCGTAGAATTGAAGTAATTACCACAAGGCGAACTGATGCAACTGAAAAAGAACCTGCTCGTAGCACTGCTGATTGCCAGCCCCAGCGTATGGGCGCAGGCACCAGTAGAAGATATCAACGACCCCAACCGCCACCGCAATGCCGGTGGCGGCATTGAGGCGGAGATTTACCAGCAGCTTCAGCAGCTGCGCGAAGAGATTATGACTTTGCGCGGCACGGTTGAAGAGCAGGGGCATCAGCTTCGCCAGCTGAAACAACAGGGCCTGGACCGCTATATCGATATTGATCGGCGGCTCAGTGCTCTGGCGGGCGGCGCAGCCGGCACCACAGTGAGCAGCAGTGCAGTAACATCTGCGGCTCACGCGGTGGCGGCGCCGCTTGCTGAGGCCAGCGACGCAGCAGGGGCCGCCTCGGCCACTGCTGCGCCCGCGGCCACAGCGGCTGCAACGGCTAATGTAAGCGGCGGTATTACCGGCAAAGCGTCGGTCGACTACGCCAGTGCCTACAGTCTGGTCAAAGCGCGGCAGTACGAACAGGCCATCGAGGCATTTAAAGCTTACGTTGAGGCCTACCCCAACGAACGCTACACCCCCAATGCCTGGTATTGGCTGGGTGAACTCTATGTGGCCATTTCGCCACAAAACCTTGAGGCCTCGTCTCAAGCCTTCCAAACACTGCTGGCCAAGCACCCCGATAATGGCAAAGTGCCGGCGGCCATGTACAAACTGGGCACCGTCTATTTTATGCAAGACAAGCGTGACAAGGCCCGGGAATTACTCACCCATGTGATTGATCGCTATGGCAATACTGGCAATTCGGCAGTGATCAAGGCGCGGGAATTCCTCCGCAAAAACTACTGAGCCGGTGCCGCGTTGGCGGTGAGTGGCCGGAATCACTTGGCCTGAGCCGGTTGAGCTTTTAAAATGACGCTCCTTTGGGCCTCGGCCCGTATTACGGCACCGCCGGAGCGGCACAGTTATGAGCGCCAGTCTGCGCATTACCGAAATCTTCTACTCACTGCAGGGTGAGGCGCGTAGCATTGGCTTGCCCACGGTATTTGTGCGCCTTACCGGCTGCCCGCTGCGCTGCGTGTACTGCGACACCGAATACGCCTTTCACGGCGGCGAGCGCCGCAGCATCGACGATATCCTCGTGCAGGTGGCCAGCTATGCGCCGCGCCACATTTGCGTGACCGGCGGCGAGCCGCTGGCCCAGCCCGAATGCCTCACTCTGCTGCGCGCGCTGTGCGACGCCGGCTACGAGGTTTCGCTGGAAACCAGTGGCGCCATGCCGGTGGCCGAAGTCGACCGCCGCGTTTCCAAAGTGCTGGACCTGAAAACCCCCGGCTCCGGCGAGCAGCACCGCAACCTGATGGACAATATTGGGCACCTCAGCGCTAACGACCAGGTGAAGTTTGTCCTTTGCGACCGCGCCGACTACGACTGGGCGCGCTTTCAGGTCGACCAATACCGCCTGCACGAGCGCGCCGGCGAGGTATTGTTCTCGCCCAGCTTCGAACAACTGCCCGCGCGCCAGCTTGCCGATTGGATTATCGAAGACAATCTGCCGGTGCGCTTCCAGCTGCAGCTGCACAAACTTCTCTGGCAAGACGCCCCCGGACACTGAGTAATAGGCAATTCTGTGAGCAAAAAAGCAATTGTATTGGTTTCGGGCGGCCTCGACAGCGCCACGGTACTCGCCCAGGCTCGCGCCGACGGCTACGAGTGCTACGCCCTGGCCTTTGACTACGGCCAGCGCCACCGCGCCGAATTGGTCGCGGCGCGCCGCGTGGCTGAGGCCCACGGTGCCAAAGAATTTAAAATCATCGCGCTGGACCTCAGCAGCATTGGTGGCTCGGCGCTCACCGACAGCAGTATCGACGTACCCGACGCCGGTGGCAGCGGCATTCCCATCACCTATGTGCCGGCGCGCAACACCGTGTTTTTGTCTATTGCGCTGGGTTGGGCCGAGGTCATCGGCGCTGACAGCATTCATATCGGCGTGAACGCCGTCGACTACTCCGGCTACCCCGATTGCCGTCCGGCCTTTATCGACGCCTTCGAGCGGCTGGCCAATGTTGCCACCAAGGTCGGGGTAGAGGGCGGCGCGCTAACCATTGCCACCCCACTGATCGACCTCAGCAAAGCGCAAATCATCCAGCTGGGGGCCAGCTTGGGTGTCGACTACGGCCTTACCGTGTCCTGTTATCAGGCCGATGAACAGGGCGCTGCCTGCGGTCGCTGCGACAGCTGCCACCTGCGCCGCGAGGGCTTTGCCCAAGCCGGTGTCGCCGATCCAACGCGATATCGTTAGGGCGGCAAAAAAAACCAATTTTTTGCCGTCATGCTGTTGTTTTTGATCTCAAAATCCGTATTATAAGCGCCTCTTTCGGGGCCGTTAGCTCAGTGGTAGAGCAGTTGGCTTTTAACCAATTGGTCGATGGTTCGAATCCATCACGGCCCACCA
>JBFKEA010000289.1:0-2753 GCA_041619375.1 Spongiibacter sp.
GACGGTGGAGCAGGGCGTGCAATGCCTGCGGATTAACGGCGACGAGATTGCCGTGAGTCACTGCGAGCAATTGCGCGAGGTCGACTGGAGTCGCCACAATATCGATGTGGTGCTCGAGTGCAGTGGTACGCTGGCCAGCAAGGCCGAGCTGCAGGACCATTTGCACAGCGGCGCCCGTCATGTGCTGCTGTCGCAGCCCGGTGAGGCCGATATTCCCACTTATGTGTACGGCTTGAATCACACGGAGCTGGACAGCGAGCAGCGGATTATTTCCAACGCCTCTTGCACTACCAACGGCATTACGCCGGTGATCGATGTGCTGCACCGCGCTTTTGGGGTGCGCTCTGGCGTGATTACCACCATCCACTCGGCAATGAATGACCAGCCGGTGCTGGATGCCTATCACCATACCGATCTGCGCAAGACGCGGGCGGCGGGCATGTCGATGATTCCGGTGGACACCGGGCTGGCGGCGGGAATCGGGCGGATACTGCCCGAGCTGGATGGCCGATTTGCGGCGCGCGCGGTGCGCATTCCCACTCACAATGTGTCGGCAATGGAGCTGAGTGTCACGCTGTCGTCGCGGGTGTCGCCGGGCGACGTCAACACGGCCTTGCAAATGGCAGCGCGCGGCCGGCTGAGGGCGGTATTGGGGGTGAGCGACGAGCCGCTGGCATCCTGCGATTTCAATCACGATCCGCGCTCGGGTATTGTCGACGCCGGGCAGACCCGGGTCGCCGATGAGCTGGTCAGTGTGCTGACCTGGTTCGATAATGAATGGGCGTATGCCAATCGGATGTTAGACATGGTCGCGCACTGGCTACACTGAGTGGTGGTTGGGCGCGCGCAGAGAGCTGTTTTAGTCAACAATTAAAATTCGGCAAACGAATAGTGGAACGGGAAGTGTTATGAACGTATTGAAAATGCGTGATCTGGAGCTGGCGGGCAAGCGTCTGCTGATACGTGAAGATCTCAATGTGCCGATTAAAGACGGCAAGGTCAGCTCGGATGCGCGCCTACGCGCGGCGCTGCCCACCCTGAAGTTGGCGCTGGAGCAGGGTGCAAAGGTCATTGTGATGTCGCACCTGGGTCGTCCGACTGAGGGCGAGTTTGAAGAGAAGTACTCAATGGCACCGGTGGCGGCTTATTTGAGTGAGGCGCTGGGCCAGGACGTGCCACTGCTTGCCGATTGGCGCGACGGTGTTGAGCTGGAGGCCGGCCAGTTGGTACTGCTGGAAAATGTGCGCTTTAACCCCGGCGAAAAGAAAGACGACGAGGCGCTGGCCAAGGCCTACGCCGCGCTCTGCGATATTTTTGTAATGGACGCCTTTGGTACCGCTCACCGCGCCCAGGCCTCTACCCACGGTGTGGCGAGGTTCGCGCCCACGGCCTGCGCCGGCCCGCTGCTGGCTGACGAGCTGGAGAATCTTGAAAAGGCTTTGGCCAATCCCGCGCGGCCGATGGTGGCGATCGTCGGTGGCTCAAAGGTGTCGACCAAGCTCACCGTGCTGGAAACCCTGTCTGACAAAGTCGATCAGTTAATTGTCGGCGGCGGTATCGCCAACACCTTTTTGGCCGCGGCCGGTTACAACGTCGGCAAGTCGCTGTGTGAAGACGATTTGATTCCCCAGGCCAAGGCGCTGATGGAAAAGTGTGATATTCCACTGCCGTCAGATGTGATGACCGGTAAGAAATTCGACGAGAACGAGCCGGCGACCCTGCGCCCGGTGGAAAACGTTGGCGACGACGATATGATTTTTGATATCGGTCCGGTCTCCGGTGCGGTGTTGGCGGCTATTTTGCGCGATGCCGGCACGATCATCTGGAATGGCCCGGTGGGTGTGTTTGAATTTGATCAGTTTGCCGACGGCACCGAAGACATTGCCAAGGCGATTGCCGAATCACCGGCTTTCTCTATTGCCGGGGGCGGCGATACGCTGGCGGCAGTTGATAAATTTGGCATTGCCGATAAGGTGTCTTACATCTCCACCGGTGGCGGTGCCTTTTTGGAATACGTAGAGGGCAAGGTACTGCCGGCCGTTGCGGTACTTGAGGCGCGCGCCAAGCAGTAAGTGCTTGGCGTTACGGCGGGCAGTGGCTCGGAAAATTATTCGCTTATTAAAAGACTAAAAGGGAACACACATGGCACTTATCAGCATGCGTCAAATGCTGGATCACGCCGCAGAATATGGCTACGGCGTACCGGCATTTAATGTTAACAACCTGGAGCAAACCCGCGCCATTATGGAAGCGGCTCGCGAAACCGACAGCCCAGTGATCATGCAGGCCTCGGCCGGTGCGCGCAAATACGCCGGCGCGCCGTTTTTGCGCCATATGATTTTGGCGGCCATTGAAGAGTTTCCGGAAATTCCGGTGGTGATGCACCAGGATCACGGCACCAGCCCGGCTATTTGTCAGCGCTCTATCCAGCTGGGTTTCAGTTCGGTGATGATGGATGGTTCGCTGGGCGAAGACGGCAAAACCCCGTCTGACTACGACTACAACGTCAATGTTACCCGCACCGTGGTGGAGATGGCCCACGCCTGTGGCGTGTCGGTAGAGGGTGAGCTGGGTTGTCTGGGCTCTCTGGAAACCGGACAGGCGGGCGAAGAAGACGGCGTTGGCGCCGAGGGCACCCTGTCTCACGAGCAGATGCTGACCGACCCCGAAGAAGCGGCAGATTTTGTCGCCAAAACCGGTGTCGATGCGCTGGCGATTGCCTGTGGCACCAGCCACGGCGCCTACAAGTTCAC
>JBFKEA010000290.1:0-2748 GCA_041619375.1 Spongiibacter sp.
GTTCAGCACGCCTTCGTAGCCGGGCTGGCCGGCGTGCTCAAAGGGCACGGTGATCGCCATATTGCCCAGGCCGTTATGATGGTTGTCGACGCCGGTCATCAGCATCGAGCGGGTGGGCGAGCACGAGGCGGTGACATGAAAATTGGCGAAGCGCACCCCGGTGGCCGCCAGCGCATCCAAATGCGGGGTTTTAATCTCACCGCCGTAACTACCAAGGTCGCTAAAGCCGACGTCGTCGCCCACTATCAGCACGATATTCGGTGGCTCCGCCGCCGATAGCGGCACAGACAAAAATAGCAGCCCGCCGAGCAGGCAGCGTATGCGGTTTACGATCACGGATATCACCAGATAAATGCAACGGCCTACACCACTATAGCCCAGCGTGGTGGAAGCGCGATGCCAAGCGCCATATTGCGGCTTGGCGCTGCCGCCGATCACCACCCGCGCCCCGGCGGAGGCTGTGCGCACCGGGCTGTGGCTACCGACTAAGTGGGTACTCACCCACGGCCAAGCCGGCGGCCATTCGCGCAGGCCTGCGGCCTAGGCAAACACCTTGTCGACCTCGGCGCGCAGACGCTGCCGGGCATCGGCGGCCAGCAGCTCGCCGTGGGCCGCTACCAGCGCGTCAAAATCCAGTGCCAGCAGCTGCTCAAAATCGCCCTTCATCGAGCCGCCGCGGGGGCTGACCCGCTTCAGCCAGGGCGGGCCGATGTTCACCCCGAGCTTAAAGCCCAGCAGTTTGAACACCAGCTTGGTAAAGCCGCTGAAGTAGTGCCAGTCGGCGTGGTACTGCACGCTGTCGGTGGTGATCAGCAAGCGCTGCTCGCGCAGCAGCAAGGCCGCCTCCGGGTAGCGCGCCGAGGCAAAGATAAAAAACGCCGAATTCGGCAGCGGGCTGTCGGTGTCGGCGGTAATCAGCCGGTCGGGCTCGGGGCCGGGGTAAGTGCTCTGCCCGGCCTGCGCCCAAAACTCGCAGTCGTAACGGTCTAGATAAAAAGCATCGTCCAGGCCGTGAAAATCTCCCAGCCGCAGCACATGGCTGACCCTGCCCAGCTTATCCAGCTCCGCCAGCCCGTCCTCATCCAGACGCACCGGATTGATCAACACCAGCGCTTGCTCGTGGCGAACAATCACCATATTACGATTCATCCGCATCCCCGGTCCCATGCGGATACTGCCGCGCAGCAGAAACACGTCGGGGTAGAGCTGACGCAGTGCGTCGTGGGGGTATGCCGCTGGAAACATTCTTCCTCCTTGAAGGTCTCGTTCAGCTTTACTGGCAGGCACTCCTGCACAGCGCTTTGCTTTCTACCTTAAGTTCAGCGGGCAAGCGGCGCAAGCGCTGCTATCGAGCCGGGCCACTCGCCACACCGCACAGGCAGCCGAGTACCGCGCAGCAGGCAGCGCAACAAAAAAAGAAAGAACAGGGAGAGGAAGTGTCCAGCGACCTAGCCCTTGCAGGCCGGCCGCTGGCTGGCGAGTGCTTAGCGCGGCTCGCAGATAAAGACTGGAATATCGCGCTCGGTGCGCGCCTGGTATTCATCGAAGTCGGGGTAGAGTTCGCACAGCCGTGGCCAGGCGGCCTGCTTTTCTTCGGCGCTGAGGCGGCGGGCGCGCAGCGGCGTGCTCTTGCCACCCACGGTAACGGTAATGTCGGGATGAGCGCTGACATTGTAGTACCACACCGGGTTTTTCGGCATGCCGCCCTGCGAGGCCACCAGATACACGCTGTCGCTGCCCTCGCTCACCGGCAGGTAAATCAGCGGGGTTTCGCGCTTGGCGCCGGTTTTGGCCCCCTTCATTTCCACCAGGCAGATGGGAAAGCCGCCGGGGAAGTTTTTCCACAGCCGGCCATTGGATTTTTTAAATACCCAGACATTGGCGCGCGAATAGTACTTCATCACCTTGCTGACCAACGGCACCAGCTTTTCGGGGATGGCTTTAACTTGCTTGTCGCCACCGGCAGTAGCGTTAGGGCCTTTGTTCATGTGTTCTCCGTCATCAGTGGGTCTCGCCGCTGCCCTTAGCAGTGGCGGTAATTCGCTTTGCGTTTTTCTAAAAACGCGGCGATGCCCTCGGCGGCATCGGCGCTGGTCATCAGTTCGCGCATGGCGCGGCCCTCGGCCTCCAGTCCCGCCTCGCCAACCTCGTCGCCCGCCGCCTGTAGGCAGCGGTGAATGCGGTCGATGGCCAGCTGGCTGTGGGCGGTAATGTCTTCGATCAGGGCAATGGCCGCAGCCCGTTCCTCGCCCTGCTCGGCCATCAACCGCGACACCAGGCCCATTTGCAGGGCTTCTTCCGCTTTAACGCTGCGGCCGGTGAGCATCAGGTCGGCGGCGCGGGCGCGGCCAATCAGCGCTGGCAGCAGTTGGCTGCCACCGTAGGCCGGCATCACCGCCAGCTTGATTTCTGGCAGTGCCAGCTTGGCCGCCGGCCCGGCCACCCGCAGGGTGCAGGCCAGTGCCAGCTCCATGCCGCCGCCGTAGGCCAGGCCCTGAATGGCCGCCACACTGGTAATGCTTGAGCGGTACAGGCGCAGCATCAAGTCGCGCGCGCGGTCGCACTTGGCAAATCCCTGCTCCATACTCAGCGTCGCCGACTCTTCCAGATCGGTGCCGGCAGAAAACGCCCGCCCCTCGGCGGCGATCACCAAACCGCGCAGGCGGCGGCGCTCGATTTCGTCCAGGCAATCTTCCAGCCCCTGCAGCACCGCATTGGTAATGCCGTTCAGCTTGTCCGGGCGGCTCA
>JBFKEA010000291.1:0-2707 GCA_041619375.1 Spongiibacter sp.
GGCAAGCGCAGCGCGAGGCCCTGCTCGCACTGGGCGACATTGCGGTGTTTCTGGCCAGTGACGAGTCGCCCAAGCAGCTCAGTGACGACGACCTCAGCCTGTGCGCGTTCATCGCCATCGACTTCCCCAAGTTTATGGATGGCCGCGGTTTCAGCTATGCGCGCGAACTGCGCGAACAGCGCGACTACCAAGGCGAAATTCGCGCGATTGGCGACTTCATCCGCGATCAGCTGTTCTTTATGAAGCGCTGTGGCTTTAGCAGCTACGCCCTGCCAGGCGAAGAACTGGAAGCGGCTCTGGCCAGCTTTAACGACTTTAGCGACAGCTACCAACCTTCGGCTGACCAGCCTCTGCCGCTGTTTAGACGGCGCCAAGGCTAGCCTTCGAAAAACCCGCCTCGGCGGGTTTTTTTACGCCTTATCAACGCTCCGCTATGCTGTAAGCAGTACTCTTCTTTGCAGCAGGGGCCGTGAACGCGTGGAAACCAGTCTGACTTTTTCCTTTTTCCTAATCTTTACTGGCGCCGCCCTACTCGCGTCGCTAGCCCTAGTCAGCCGCCAACCCCTGCTCATTGCCTATATTCTCCTGGGCGCCATTATCGGCCCCTACGGCGCGGCCTGGGTCACCGACCTCGAACTACTGGCCGAGATCGCGGACATCGGCATTGTCTTCCTGCTGTTCCTGCTCGGCCTCGACATGCAGCCTCAAGCGCTGCTGCACAGCCTAAAAAAAACCACCCGCGTTGCGCTGATTAGCTCGGCGATATTTCTCGCCGTCGGTTACCTAGTGAGCCTGCTGTTCAATTTCAGCAACGCCGAAGCACTGATCATTGGGGCTGCAATGATGTTTTCCAGCACGATTATTGGCATAAAGCTGCTGCCAACAACAGTACTGCACCACCGCGAAAACGGTGAAGTCATGGTTGGAATATTGCTGCTGCAAGACATGATTGCGATTCTGGTGCTGCTCGTGATCTTCAGCGTCAGCCAGGGAGAGTTTTCTGGCCTGAGCCTCGTCAAGACCCTGCTTGCCCTCCCCCTGCTCTGTGCCGCCGCCTACGCAGCGCTGCGCGGCATCTTACTGCCGCTGATCAAACGCTTCGACCGCTTCCATGAGTACATTTTTCTCCTGGCCATTGGCTGGTGCCTGGGCTTGGCTGAGGCGGCCCACGCCCTCGGGCTATCGGCGGAAATGGGCGCCTTTATTGCCGGTATCAGTCTGGCGACCAGCCCGATATCGCAGTACATTGCGATCAACCTAAAGCCACTTAGAGACTTCTTTTTGATTCTGTTTTTCTTTTCGCTCGGCGCGCGCTTCGACCTCGGCTTACTCGCCGAAATCGCCCTGCCGGCCAGCCTGCTGGCAGGGCTGATTTTACTGATCAAACCCTTGAGCTTCCGCTATCTTCTCAGGAACACCCTTGAGTCCAACACACTGTGCTGGGACCTCGGCTTTCGCCTCGGGCAAATCAGCGAGTTTTCCCTGCTTATTGCCTACCTGGCCTTTGATCACGGCTTGATTGGCAGCGCCGCATCCCATCTCGTTCAGGCGACGGCCATCCTTACCTTCGTCGTCTCGTCTTATATCGTTGTATTAAATTTCCCGAGCCCGATCGCCATCGCCGACGAACTGCGCCGGGATTAAGTCAAGCTAGTGAAATTGCACCGCGAAGGTCACCGGCACTGACAGATTGATGTTTTTCAAGCCCGCTAAGCTGCGCAATTTTTCAATACCTGGGGCCATCTCGACGGCATTGCTATCGATAAACGCCGGCTCGACTGTGACAACACTGATCGCACCACCACTCAGCTTAGTGACCTGTGTGGCGAAGTGGATTGGCAGGGTTTTACCGCTGATCGACAATTCGCCAGACAAACGCATTGAGCGGGGTTCACCGGGGGTCAGCGACTTCAGCGCCTGCACGTCCACCCTTGCGCGAAATTCTGCTGTTTTATAACGATCGGTGTTAAATAAATACTTTTTCATCCGCTGATCGCGAATATCAATACCACTGTCAATACTGTTCAGTGCCACAATGATCAGCGCCTCACCGCTTTCTTCGTTAAGGCTTCCTGATACCTCGCTAAAACTGAATAACTCAGCAACCCGGTCGTTTTTGATGCTGGTTACCTTTAACTGAGATTTGGCGCCATCCAACTCCAGGGCATTCACGCCACTCGCCGCAACCAGCAATAACACCGCCAAGAACGCACGTTTCATCATATTATTCTCCTTCTAGACACCCATTAGATTGTAATTATAGCCTTGTCGCCTGACTTAAAGCCGTTGTCGCAGGCATAAAAAAACCCGACCTAGGGCCGGGTTCTTCAAGCATCCTATTGCGCGTGGCAATTAGATGGCTTTTTCAAGCTCGGGTACTGCATCAAACAAATCGGCAACCAGACCGTAGTCGGCAACCTGGAAGATTGGAGCGTCTTCGTCTTTGTTGATAGCAACGATCACTTTCGAATCTTTCATACCCGCCAAATGCTGGATGGCACCGGAAATACCCACGGCAATATACAGCCCGGGAGCAACAATCTTACCGGTTTGACCAACTTGCATGTCATTGGGTACAAAGCCGGCATCAACCGCCGCACGTGAAGCGCCAACCGCTGCGCCGAGCTTGTCAGCCAGGGTGTACAGCATGCTGAAGTTTTCGCCATTTTGCATGCCGCGACCACCAGAAACAACGATGTCAGCAGCA
>JBFKEA010000292.1:0-2661 GCA_041619375.1 Spongiibacter sp.
TCGGTGCCAAAGCGGGCCGGGTCTTCACCGCCCTCACCGGAGTTAGAGCGCGCACCCAGGCGGTTCATCGCAGCGGCCAGCGCCTCGTGAGCCTCGGGGCTAAGCGCCCCCAGTGACATGCCCGCCGAGTCGAAGCGGCTGAGAATACTTTCGATCGGCTCGACTTCATCCAGCGGGATCGGCGCGGCTTTGTCACTGAAATCCAGCAAGTCGCGCAGCGTCGCTACCGGGCGGGTATTCACCAGCTCGGCATATTTTTTCCAGTCGGCGTAGTTACCACTCTTTACCGCTTCCTGCAGGCGCACGATGACATCGGGATTAAAGGCGTGATATTCCTTGCCGTGCACGTATTTCAGCAGGCCACCCTGATCTAGCGGCTTGCGCGGCAACCACGCAACCGTTGCCAGAGCTTCCTGATCTTTCTGCAACTGTTCAAAGTTAACACCGGCAATACGGCTGGCCACGCCTTTGAAGCAGCGATTCACCACGTCATCGTCCAGACCAATGGCCTCAAACAATTGGGCACCGCGGTAGGACGAAATGGACGATATGCCCATTTTCGACATGATTTTTAGCAAGCCTTTGTTAATACCTTTAACGTAGTTTTCGTAGGTACCCTGCTCGTCACCCAGTACTTCGCCGCTGGCGAGCATGTCGCTGAGCACGGCGAAAGACATATAGGGGTAAACGGCGGTAGCGCCGAAGCCAAACAGACAGGCCATTTGGTGGGAGTCACGCGCACTACCGCTCTCAACCACCAAGTTGGCATCGCAACGCAGGCCTTGCGCAATAAGATGATGATGAACTGCACCAGTTGCCAGCAAGCTGTGTACCGCCAGCAAGCCCGGCTCAACCGCACGGTCACTGAGAATCAGAATCACACTGCCATCGCGCACGGCCTGCTCTGCAGCTGCCGCCACATCGTCCACCGCTTCGCGCAAGCTCTTCAATGCAGGGTCGTAGCACAGGTCAATGGTCACCCGCGGATAGCGCGGGGAATCCACAGACATCAAGCGGTCAAATTTGTCCGGCGACAACACCGGACTGCTCAGAATCAATCGATCAGCGTGATCAGCGGTCTGCTCAAAAACGTTCTGCTCAGCACCGAGCAGCGTTTCTAGGCTCATAACAATTGATTCGCGCAGCGGGTCGATTGGCGGGTTAGTCACCTGGGCAAACTTCTGACGGAAGTAGTCATACAGCGAGCGCTGACCCCGCGACAACACGGCCATCGGCGTGTCATCACCCATCGAGCCCACCGCCTCATTGCCGCTATCGGCTAGCGGTGACAGCACCTGCTCGCGCTCTTCAAAACTGACCTGGAAATATTTTTGTAGGCTTTCCAGGTGCTCCGCTTCGGGCAGCTCGGGGCGATTACCGCGCCCCAGCTGATCCTGCAGACGGTTGGCGTTATCGCGCAGCCACTGCTTGTAGGGGTGGGCAGATTTGAGTCGCTCGTCGACGTCTTTGGTATGCAGCACTTCGCCGCTCTCGGTGTCGACCACCAAAATTTGGCCGGGGCCAACACGGCCCTTAGCGACGACATCGTCGGGCTGGTAGCCGTAGGTGCCGATCTCCGAAGCCACGGTGATAAAGCCGTTTTTGGTAATGACCCACCGAGAGGGGCGCAGGCCGTTGCGGTCGAGCATACACACCGCATAGCGGCCGTCTGTCATGACCAGTCCAGCGGGACCGTCCCAGGGCTCCATGTGCATGGAGTTATATTCGTAGAACGCCTTTAGGTCGGCATCCATATGCTCAATATTCTGCCACGCCGGCGGAACGAGCATGCGCACAGCGCGGAACAGGTCCATACCACCTGCCACCAGCAGCTCCAGCATATTATCGAGACTGGAAGAGTCTGAGCCCGTGCGGTTAACCAGCGGCGCCAACTGTTCAACATTGGGAATACGCGGGCTGGAAAAATTCTTGGTGCGCGCCTCGGCCCAGTTGCGATTGCCCTCGACAGTGTTGATCTCACCGTTGTGAGCCAACATGCGGAAGGGCTGAGCCAGCGGCCAGCGAGGCATGGTATTTGTCGAAAAGCGCTGGTGGAAAACGCAGATGGCGGTTTCCAGATCGGGGTTGGCCAGATCAAGATAAAACGCCGGCAGATCCACCGGCATCACCAAACCTTTGTAGGAGACAACCTCGGCAGACAAGCTGCTTATATAGAAATCACTGTCGTCAGTCAGCGCCATTTCCGCCTGACGGCGAACAATAAACAGGCGTGTAGCCAGTTCTTGAGAACTGATACCCTCGACATTGATAAACAGCTGCTCAATGCGCGGCAGGCTGGCCAGCGCAATATCACCACACACCGAAGAGTCGACCGGCACCGGGCGCCAGCCCGCCTGCTCAAGGCCATTATCGGCGAGAATGCCCGCTAAGGCTTCACGCGCAGCAACGGCTTTCGCCTCATCTTGACTGAGGAAGATCTGACCAACGCCATACAGCTCTGAAAGCTCGCCACCAAACGCTTCCTTTGCCGCGCGGCGCAGGAAGCGATCGGGCTTCTGCAGCAACAGGCCGCAGCCATCGCCGGTTTTGCCGTCTGCCGCGATACCACCGCGGTGAGTCATGCAGGTCAGTGATTCGATGGCGGTCTTCAGCAACTCGTGACTGGCATCGCCCTGCATATGGGCAATCAGTCCAAAACCA
>JBFKEA010000293.1:0-2588 GCA_041619375.1 Spongiibacter sp.
CTTGATGAGATTGGCGGCCATCGGGCCACCCATATTGCCCAGACCGATAAATGCAATCTTCGTCATCGCTGTTCTCCGTTTAAGCCCGGTTGTCAGGCTGACAAATCGGCGAGCGGGTGCTCAGACCAAGGCGCCTGAAAATGCTGATCAATCAGCGACTGCGGCACCGCCTCAGCGCTGGCGCACTGCCACTGCGGCTTGCGGTCTTTGTCGATCAACAGCGCGCGCACCCCTTCGGCAAATTCCCGATGGCGCACCACCTGTGTCGACAACATTAACTCGGACTGAAACACCGCTTTCAGACTTAAACCCTCGCTGCGGCGCAGCTGTTCAAGGATCAGTCGCGCGCTGATCATTGAGCCCGCCGCCAGGGTGGCCGCCGCTTTCTGCAGCCAGGGGCTGTCACTTTGCAAGGCGACAATCGCATTGATCAGCGCAACATCGCTGTCTGCACTGCACAGGCGATTAATCTGCTCGACCGCCGGCTCGACATTTGCCGCCGGCAGCGCCGTGGTCGACGCCGCCGCGAAACCCGCCATCACGTTGTGCAGACGCTCGTGGTTGTCCGCCACACTGCTCGACCACAATTCTTCGCTCAGCGCCGCGAGCACCGCGTCGCGCCGAGCGTGCTCGATAAAGCCCTCGGCCATGCCCAGATACACAGCATCGCGGCCGTTAAAGGCGACGCCGGTCAGCGCTAAAAACCGACCGCACTGGCCGGGCATACGGTTCAAAAAATAACTGCCACCGACATCGGGATACAGGCCGATGGTGATCTCCGGCATCGCCAGCCGCGACTTCTCGGTGACCACCCGGTAACTGCCGGCGGCAAAAATACCCAAGCCGCCGCCCATCACAATACCGTGCCCCCACACCACAACCGGCTTGCCGAATTGATGCAGGGCGTAGTCGAGGCGATACTCCTGTTCAAAAAAGCGCTCCGCGTACTCACAGGGGCCACCGGGATTGTCGACCGAAGAGCGGTACAGCGCCTGAACATCGCCGCCGGCACAGAAGGCTTTCTCGCCGGCACCAGCAATGAACAGGCAGGCGATGTCGCTGCGCTCGCGCCAGTCGGCAAGGCGCGCCAGTATTGCCTCAACCATCGTCAGATTGAGCGCGTTCAGCGTCTTCTCAACATTCAGGGTAATCAGCCCCAGCTTCTGGCCGCTGGCCGTACTGCGTTCTTCAAACAAGACCTCTTGCGTGTCATTCATCAGGCGTTTTTCCACTCCGCTTGGCGTTTTTCCAAAAACGCATTAACCCCTTCTTGCTGGTCTGCGCTGTCAAACAATTGTACAAAGCGCTCGCGCTCTAACAGCAAACCCTTGGCGATAACCGCATTGCGCGCCTCGTGTATCAGCTCCTTACAATAACTGACGGCCAGCGGGCTCTGCTGAGCCGCCGCCTCGGCCAGCGCCAGCGCCGCCGGCAGCGCCTCCCCGCGCGCCACCACCTCTTCCACCAGACCGATGCGCAGCGCCGTGTCCGCCTTGAGGCGCTCGCCGCAAAGAATCATCCGCTTGGCCCAACCGGCACCGACTAGGGCGCTTAGCCGCTGGGTGCCGCCCGCGCAGGGCAACAGCCCTACCTTGGCCTCAGGCAACGCCAGCTGCGCCTGCTCTTCGGCAATGCGGATGTCGCAGGCCAGCGCGCACTCCAGACCGCCGCCCATGGCGAAACCGTTGATAGCAGCAATCGACACCCCGCGAAAATCGGCCAGCGCCTCAAAGGCCTGAGCAAATTTCAAGGCGATATCCTGGGCCACCGCCTTATCGCCACGGGCAAACATGTTTAAATCGGCACCGGCGGAAAAAAACTTGTCGCCACTGCCGGTAATCACCAAGGCGTAGATATTGCGATCGGCATTCAGGTTGGCCACCAACGCGCTCAGCCCGCTCAGCGACTCGGCATCCCAGGTATTGGCGGCCGGATTATTGATCGTCACCACGGCGGTATGGCCGTGCAGGGCCACCTGCAGTTTTTCCGTCGGACTCGGGCTCATCGTATTACCTCCAGTGCGCCGTCCATCAACAGCCGGCGGGCAATAATCACCCGCATAATTTCGTTGGTGCCTTCCAAAATCTGGTGTACCCGGCTATCGCGCACATAGCGCTCCATGGGGTACTCGCGAATATAGCCGTAACCGCCGTGCAGCTGCAGGGCATCGTTACACACCTCAAAGCCTACGTCGGTGGCAAAACGCTTGGCCATCGCGCAGTAACTGCTCGCCTCGGGGTGGGCGCTATCCAGCTTAAACGCCGCCAGTCGTACCATTTGCCTAGCGGCGACCAAGCGGGTCGCCATATCGGCCAGCTTGAACTGGGTGTTTTGGAAATCGGCAATCGCCCGACCAAATTGCTGGCGCTCTTTGACGTAGGCCGTCGCCGCCTCCAATGCCGCCTGCGCCGTGCCGATCGAGCAGGTTGCAATATTGATGCGACCACCGTCCAAACCCTGCATGGCAATGCGAAACCCCTGCCCCTCTTCACCCAGGCGGTTGCCAACCGGCACGCGAACATTGTCGAAGCTAACGGTCGCGGTGGGCTGGCTGTTCCAGCCCATTTTTTGCTCGGGCTTGCCATAGC
>JBFKEA010000294.1:0-2562 GCA_041619375.1 Spongiibacter sp.
CAGAGTTGTTGGCGCAAGTCGAGCCTGCTGCTTTACTTGGAGCATGGTCTATAGCGGAGTACCGAAATAAGCTAATTGCGCATCATGATTTCTGTCGAAGCTACGCTTTCAAATCCGGGTGTGGTGGCTGCCGAATGGTCCCGATGGGGCCGAGTACCTTCCCAGAGGTTACTTCACAGCACTCGGCTGACACTGATCGTTTGTGGAGTCTCTATGCTGCCGATACTCAAAAACCGAATGAATGTAATATCCACGAAAAGCGCAGTCTGCTTTTTCATGCAATTCCTGTCAGTCAAAACGGAACCTTTAATCAGCACCGCAGTAATATTGACAAAATGGTGGAACGGTATGGAATTGCTTCTGCAACCCTACAGGAGATCAATGACTCAATGCGTGAATTTTTTCTAGCAATGGCTGATTCTCAATGAGGAATCAATGGAGTCAGGGTCATTGATTTTTACTTTATCGGCGACAAGTTTGATTCGCCCCCTGCGCTGTTAGCGCAACGCAGGGGGCGGCTCAGAAGTAGCTAAGCATGGGTCTTAGTTAATCGCCCGCTCGCATTCTTTCCAGTGGGGTTCTCTCAGCACTTTCTTGAGGATTTTGCCGGTGGGGTTGCGCGGCAGTTCGGTATAGATCTGCAGGCGGCGGGGGATTTTGTAGCCGGCGAGGCTGGGGCGTAAAAATTCGATCATTTCGGCCTCGCTGAGTTGTTGGCCTTCGGCCAGTACCACACAGGCCAGCGGTGTTTCGCCGTATTGGTCGCAGGGTACGCCCACCACGGCGACATCGGCCACGGCCGGGTGTTGGCTGAGGGCGTTTTCGATTTCGATGGGGTAGATGTTTTCGCCGCCGCTGATGATCATGTCTTTGATGCGGTCGCGCAGGTAGATGTAGCCGTCGTCGTCAATCACGGCGGAGTCGCCGGTGTGTACCCAGCCGTCGATCAGGGTTTCGGCGGTGGCTTCTGGGCGCTGGTAGTAGCCCTGCATATTGGCATCGCAGCGCACCAGCAGTTCACCGGTTTCACCGTTGGCCAGTTCCACGCCGTCGCGGTCGACCACTTTCACATCCACCCCGGCCTGGGGGCGGCCGCAGGAGGCGAGCAGTTCGGGTTTGTCTTGGGCGGCGCGGCGGTGGTCGTCGGCCGATAGCGATACCACGGCGCCGCAGGTTTCGGTCATGCCGTAGACCTGATAAAAGTCGCAGTCGAAAATCTTCAGGGCGGACTGCAGCAGGGCGCTGTTGATCGGCGAGGCGCCGTAGACGATTTGTTTGAGGTGGCTGAAATCCCGCGAGGCCAGGTCCGGCACCATGTGGATAAGCGCCATAATCATCGCCGGCACCATAAAGGTGTTTTCAATTTTGTAGTGTTCCAGATCGTTGGCGATCTGGAAGGGGTCAAAGGTTTTGTGCAGCACGACGGTGCCGCCGGACAGCACCGGCAGCAGCAGGGTGCCGGCGCCGCCAATATGGAAGTTGGGGGCGCTGACCAGGTCGCGGCTGTCGGGGCTGAATTTTACGCTCCAGGAGGCGCTGGTCATGCAGTACAGCGACAGGATGTTGCGCTGGCTTAACACAACGCCCTTGGGGCGGCCGGTGGTGCCGCTGGTGTAGAGCTGCAATATCGCTGCGCTGCTGTCGCTGCTGCGGTCGATGTGATTGGCGTCGGGCAGGGCGGCCAGCCACTGCGGCCAGCTGTGGTCGTGGTTGGCCAGTACGGTGAGCTGCGGGCACGCTTGTTGTACGGCGTCGCAGAGCGTGGCGAGTTCTTCGTCGGGCACCACCAGCAGCTTGGCCTGACTGTCTTCGACCACGTAAGCCACTTCCTCGGGTGCCAGGCGGTAGTTCACCGCGCATAGCACCGCGCCAATGCGGCTGCAGGCCAGCAGCAGGCTGAGAAAGTCCGGGCAGTTCTGGCACATGGTCGCCACGCGGTCACCCGGCGCGATGCCCAGTGCCAGCAGGCCGGCAGCAATGCCGTGCGACTGGGCGGTAATGGCTTGGTAGCTGAGCGACTGTTGCTGGTAAATCAGGCAAGTGCTGTCGCCGCGCACGCGCGCGTGATAGTCGACGAACTGGTGTATCTTCATGGGCCGTAGCTCCTTGGCAGAGTATCGCTATTATTTTTATACGCCCCCAATGTAAAACGCGTTGGGCGTTTTTGCTAGTCGCGGCGCGCCAACTCTAGCGTCTGCCGGCCGCGCGTTAGCGCTCTACGGTGTTGCTGCGCCGGTATTCGCCGGGGCTGCTGCCGGTCCACTTTTTAAATGAGCGAATAAAGGCGCTGGGCTCGGAAAAGCCCAATTGGTAAGAAATGCTTTTAATATCCAGCTCGGGCTCGGTGAGCAGTTCAATGGCCAGGTCGCGCAGCAGTTCGTGCTTGAGCTGGCGGTAGTCGCAGCCTTCCTGGGCCAGACGGCGGCGCAGGGTTTGCGCGCCGATGCCCAGCGCGGCGGCGATTTGCTCGTAATTGGGCAGCTGGGGTAGGGATTTTTTTAGGGAGCGGCGGATCTGCTCGGTGTAGCTGCCCTCTTGGTTGGGCATGTGCAGAAATTCATA
>JBFKEA010000295.1:0-2539 GCA_041619375.1 Spongiibacter sp.
AAGGTCATTGCCAAACACGCGCGCAGCAACCACTACAGCGTCGTTGAAGAATACTGCGGCCACGGCATCGGCAAAGGTTTTCACGAAGACCCCCAGGTACTGCACTACGGCGAGGGCTACAACCGTGGCAACGACCTAGTGCTGCAAGAGGGCATGACCTTTACCATTGAGCCGATGATCAATGCCGGCAAAAAGCAAACCAAGCTCAATGTTAAAGACGGCTGGACCGTAACCACCCGCGACCGCCGCCTGTCGGCGCAATGGGAACACACCATGGCCGTCACCGCCGACGGTGTCGAAGTGCTGACTGCGCGCCCCGACGAGCCATTTTATAAAGGTTAAGCCATATGAGCAGCACGCTTCTCAGTGCCGAGGGCCTGCAGGATGCTACAGCCCGGTCGGACAACCTCGTCGCGACCTATAAGCAATACTTGGGTGAGCTGCAGGAAGAGCTCCGCGAGCATTTCGCCGCCAACGCGCCGATCAACAAGCTGGTCAAACTGCGCTCGGCAAAAATTGACGTGTTACTGCGCAATCTTTGGGGACAGTACCAATGGGGCGACGATATCGCACTAATTGCCGTTGGCGGCTATGGCCGCGGCGAGCTGCACCCCTGCTCAGATATCGACTTGCTGATTCTTACGCTAGATAACAGCCACGACTACCGCGAAAACATTGAGGGCCTAATCACCCTGCTTTGGGACATCAACCTCGACATCGGCCACAGCGTCCGCAGCATCAGTGAATGCCGCCAAGCTGCCATTGACGACATCACCGTAGTGACCAACCTGATGGAATCGCGGCCGCTGGCCGGCAACCCGGCATTGCACGAGCAGTTGATGCCGCTGGTCGGCCCCGATCAAATTTGGCCCAGCGCCGAATTCTTTCGCGCTAAGTGGGACGAGCAAATCAGCCGCCACCGCAAATACGCCAACACCGAATACAATTTAGAGCCCAATATTAAAAGCTCGCCCGGCGGTCTGCGCGACATTCAAATGATTGGCTGGGTGATTAAGCGTCACTTCGGCGCCCAGTCTGTCGACGAGTTGCGTGAAAGACTGTTTCTCAGCCAGGAGGAACTGGACACCCTAAAGGATGGCCAAAACTACCTCTGGCGACTTCGCTTTGCCCTGCACCTCATCGCCGGTCGCGAGGAAGACCGCCTGCTGTTTGATCACCAGCGCACCCTGGCAGCCCAGTTCGGCTACGAAGACGACGACAGTAAACTCGCCGTCGAGCGCTTTATGCAGCAGTACTACCGCTGGGCCCAGCACCTCGGGGAACTCAACGATGTGCTGATGCAGCACTTCGACGAAACGATTCTGCGCGCCTGCGAGGCAGAAACCGTACTGGAGTTAAACCCGCGCTTTCGCATCCGCAACGGCCATATCGAAGTCAGCAACGACAAGGTATTTGAGAAAACCCCCTCGGCGCTGATGGAGATCTTTGTGTTGATGGCTCACCATGACGCCATCGATGGCGTCCGTGCCAGCACCATCCGGCTGATACGGAAATCGCGCCATTTAATCGATGATGATTTTCGCGCCGACCCACGCAACAAACGCTTTTTTATGGAGCTGCTGTGTGCGCCACAGCGCGTGGCGCTGAACCTGCGCCGCATGAAGCGCTTTGGAGTGCTGGGTAAGTTTATCCCGGCCTTTGGCAAAATCACCGGGCAGATGCAGCACGACCTGTTTCATATTTACTCGGTCGATGCCCACACCCTTGAACTGATTAAAAATCTCAGCCGCTTCCGCTACCCGGACATGGTCAAGGTCTATCCGATGGCCTGCCGCATTATGCAGCGCCTGCCCAAACCGGAGCTGCTATTTCTCGCCGGCCTGTTCCACGACATTGCTAAGGGCCGCGGCGGCGACCACTCCAGCCTCGGCGCAGTAGACGCCCGGGAATTCTGTCAATACCTGGGCCTGAACAAGCGCGACACCAACCTGGTGGCCTGGCTGGTGGAAAAACACCTAGAGATGTCCTCGGTTTCCCAGCGCAAAGATATTCAAGACCCCGACGTCATTCGTGACTTCGCCTTGCAAATGGGCGACCAGCAACATCTCGACTACCTGTTTTGCCTGACCATTGCCGATATTAATGCCACCAACCCCAGCCTGTGGACCTCGTGGCGGGCATCACTGATGCGCCAGCTCTATGCGGAAACCCGCCGCGCCCTGCGCCGCGGGCTGGAAAACCCCATCGACAAACAGGAGTGGATTGCCGAAACCCAACTCGGCGCGATTGAAAAGCTCGAAGACTACGGCTTTACCGAGAGTGAAATTCGCGCGCTGTGGGGCAATACCGGCGAAGACTACTTTATCCGCGAACAAATCGACGACATTGTCTGGCACTGCCGCGCCATCGCCCAGCGCACCTCCCCTGAAGCCTCTCTGGTACTGGTTAAAGAAGGCGGCTTGCTGGATCACGAGGGCGCCACCCAGATCTTTGTGCACACCCCCTCGCGCAAAGGCACCTTTGCGCTGCTGGCCGGCGCACTGGAGCAATTGGACCTGAGCATTCAGGATGCGCGGAT
>JBFKEA010000296.1:0-2536 GCA_041619375.1 Spongiibacter sp.
GTCCTCGTAATGGCGCAGGGCCTGATAACTGCGCGTAGGATTGGCGTGGTGGTCAGAGTGGCGCTGCAATTGGTAGAGAAAGAGGTTGGTCACCAAGTGATTGCTGTTCCAGGAGTGCTCGGGCTGACAGCGCTCGTAGCGTCCCGACGGCAGCCGCTGGCGGCACAGGCCGTAGTGCTCGAGGTAATTAATGACCTCAAACAAGCTTATCGAATACAGCGACTGCGCCAGCATAAAAGGTAATACCGCCCAACCGAATGCCGCCGCAAGCAGCAGGTATAGCACCGCGCTCATCGACCAGGCCTGCAGATTGTGATTCTGCCAGTGCCAAACTGACTTGCCTTGCCGCGACAAACGCGCCGCCTCCAGCGCCCAGGCACTCTTTAAACCGCCGATGACGGTGCGGGGTAAAAAGCGCCAGTAACTTTCGCCATAACGGGCGCTCGCCGGATCCTCAGGGGTGGCGACCCGCACGTGGTGGCCACGGTTGTGCTCAACACAAAAGTGCCCGTACAGGGTCGGCGCCAACGACAGCATACCGAGGTACTTTTCCAGCTTATCGTTTTGATGGCCTAGTTCGTGGGCCGTATTAAAGGCCACGCCGCTGACAATCCCCACTGACACCAGCAAGCCCAGGGTGCCAACCCAGCCCAGCGAGCCGCTGGTGAGCACCGACATCGCCCAGAACAGACCAATGAACTGCAACGGCAGATAGGCGTAGACACAGTAGCGGTAGTAACGGTCTTTAGATAATTCGGCCACCGCCGACTCCGGCGGGTTGTGGGGGTCGTTGCCAATCAGCCAGTCCAGCGCGGGGATCAGGGTGTACAGGAAAACCGGTGCAAACCACCAACCCCACTCCGAGCCCAGCAAGTTGGCCATTCCGCCGCTCATAAAGGGAAACAGCGGCACCACCATTCCCAGCAACCACAGGTAACGCTTGCCATCTACCCACGCTTCAGCCGCCGGCTGCGGCGCCCCTCCCACTTCCAATTCACTAGCCATAGTCGCCTCACAATCTACACATTTTAATTATTTAACCTTCTTTTTGGTAGATTAATGAGCTAGCAGGGCAGTTGTCAACACTGGTAGAATAAATTCTACCTATTTGTATATTACCGGACAGACCATGGCCCGCCCCCGCACCCAACCCAACGCCCCCAGCACCCGCAGCAAAATTCTCAGTGCGGCGCGGCTGGAATTTTCCAGCCAGGGCATTGCCGCGCCGCTGGACGCCATCGCCAAACGCTGCGGCATTCGCCGGCCCTCGCTGCTGCACCACTTCCCCTCTAAAGCCGAATTAATTGCCGCCGTCACCGACGACATTCTCAACAAAGCCCGCGAGCGCTTGATTCAGGCCGTCGGCGCCCAAGGCGGCAACTACCCCGCCACCATGCAGGCCATTATTCGCGTGCTGCGGGATTTAGAGGCAGAGGAACAGGGAGTCGCCGGCGTGCTGTTACACGCAATGATGAGTAGCGAAGCGAGCAATCCGGTAACCGGCAAAATGGCCGAGTTTATCGACATCATCTTTGCCACCGTGCTGATGGCGGGCAATCCCTCCAGCAAGCCCAAAACAGAGCTGCGCGCCGCCATCGCCCACCTGGTGATGGCCGAAGTCACTCGCGTCGCCCTCGGTGACAGCGCCGAGGCGATTTGGGGAGAGGGAGACGGCATCGATCAGTTATTTCGCGGCTATTTTTTAGCGCCGAACACCTAGCGGCCACATGTCCCTGCGCCATGACTATCTAAAGCACCAAGCCCGCGCACCCGGAAACCGATATGAAGCGTTACCAGCAACTCGCCCATGACATTGCCGCACTGATCGACAACGGCGTACTCACCCCGGGCGAGCGCGTACCCTCGGTTCGCCAGGCGAGCAAAACCTACCGCGTCAGCCCCGCCACGGTTTACCAGGCGTATTTCCTGCTAGAAAACCGCGGTTTGATACACGCCAAACCGCGCTCCGGCTACTACGTATGCGAACACGCCAGCGCGCCCGTGCCCCCCTCCGCGCCCGTCGACAGCCCCGTCTCGACCGCTGTCGATGTCAACGATCTGGTGTTTGCCGTCATGCGCGCAATTGCCGACCCGGCCATCACCCCGCTGGGCTCAGCCTTCCCCTGCGCCAGCCTGTTCCCGATGGAGCGACTCTGCCGCTCGCTGAGTAAAGCGACAAAACAACTGGATGCACAGTCGCTGGTCAGCCAACTGCCCCAGGGCCATCACGACCTGCGCCGGCAAATTATCCAGCGCTACACCCTCGCCAATGTCCCGGCCACCCTCGACGAACTGATCATCACTAACGGCGCATTAGAAGGCTTAAACCTGTGCCTACAGGCCGTGACCCAGGCCGGCGATTTTGTGGCCGTGCAGGCTCCGGCGTTTTACGCCCCCCTGCAAGCGCTTGAAAGGCTGCAACTTAACGCCATCGAAATTCCTGTCGACAGCCAGGGCAATCTCGACCTGCCGTTTCTACGGCGGGCGCTGGAAAAATATCCGATAAAGGCCTGCTGGTTTATGACCAGCTTTCAAA
>JBFKEA010000297.1:0-2468 GCA_041619375.1 Spongiibacter sp.
CGGCGCAGTAATGCTTTCGGCAAGGGCCGCCGCTGGTTTTACACTGTCCACCGACGGAGCAGAACTCAACTCATCCAAGCTGCGCCGCACAGCCTGCTGGTCCACGACGCTCGACGCCGCGGCTTGCGCAGGTGGCGGCACCTGCGTAGCGGCATCGCTTTGTTCCTGCGCAGTCTCCGCCGCCGTTGCCGAGGGCGCCGAGTATTCGCCCCACGTACTCGGCGCGGCGCCGGGCAGAACAAAGCGAGGCACAAATAGTACCACCCCCATGGCCTGCAAATACGACTGGCGCAACTCAGCGCTCACTACACGCCCTCGCGCTGTGGATGGGCGCGCTGTTCGTCTACTTCGAGCAAATTCAAGGCATCCAGATAGGCTTTTACCGACGCGACGATAATATCGGTATCAGCACCATTACCATTAACAATGCGACCATTCTTAGCTAGGCGAACCTGCACCTCGCCCTGGGAGTCGGTGCCTTGGGTGATGGCATTTACCGAGTACAACTCGAGCTTGGCCGCACTGCAGACCTTCGACTCTATGGCCTTAAATGCGGCATCAACCGGACCATCACCCTCGGCACTGACACTGCAGGATTCACCGTCAATACTCAGCAAAATATCGCAGCGCGGCTTAAAACCACTGCGCGACACCGCCTCCAGCGACTGCAACTGATAACGCTGCGGCTTGTCACCGGGCTGCACATCACTCATCAGTGCCTGCAAATCCTCATCAAAAATCTCGTGTTTCTTGTCGGCCAACTCCTTAAAGCGGGTAAAGGCCAAATCCAGCGCCGCCTGGTGCGCGATTTCTATTCCCAGAGCCTCGAGACGCGCCTTAAAGGCGGCCCGCCCTGAATGCTTGCCCAGCACCAACTTGTTGGCGTGCCAGCCAACATCTTCAGCGCGCATAATCTCGTAGGTCTCGCGGTGCTTAAGGACACCGTCTTGGTGAATACCCGACTCATGGGCAAAGGCATTGGCGCCAACGATAGCCTTGTTAGGCTGCACAGGAAAGCCGGTGATCGACGATACCAGCCGCGATGTCGGAACAATCTGCGTGGCATCAATACCAACCTCGACAGGGAAAACATCGCGACGGGTGCGCACCGCCATGACAATTTCCTCCAGTGAAGCATTGCCGGCACGCTCACCCAGACCGTTAATCGTACACTCGACTTGGCGGGCACCATTAAGAACCGCCGACAGCGAATTGGCTACCGCAAGACCGAGGTCATTGTGGCAGTGCACCGAAAAAATAGCTTTGTCAGCATTGGGAATATGGTTCAGCAGACGGCGGATCAATTCACCGTATTCTCCCGGCTCGCCATAGCCCACCGTGTCTGGCAGGTTGATCGTCGACGCGCCGGCGTCAATAACTTGCTCAATAATGCGACAGAGAAAATCAAACTCCGAGCGCGAAGCGTCCTCGCAGGAAAACTCCACATCGCCGACTAGGTTGCGCGCGTGCTTCACCGCTGCCACCGCACGAGTTACCACGTCATCGGGTTCCATACGCAATTTGTACTGCATATGAATCGGCGAAGTGGCAATAAACGTGTGAATGCGCCCGCGGCGCGCCGGCTTGAGCGCCTCTGCGGCGCGGTCGATATCCTGGGCACCGGCCCGCGACAAGCTGCACACGGTGCTATCGCTCACCGCTTCAGCCACGGCTCTGACCGACTCAAAGTCACCAACACTGGCAATGGCAAAACCCGCCTCAATAACATCGACACCCATGCGCTCAAGCATTTTGGCGATGCGCACTTTTTCTTCACGGGTCATCGACGCCCCGGGGCTTTGCTCCCCATCGCGCAATGTTGTGTCAAATATTACCAGGCGATCTTTTGTCACTGTATGCTCCTTTTGCCGCTGGACGCCGCATCAATCCGGCAATTATAGACTTACTCGCCGCCCACCGCTGCCCCCCATTTCGTCTGCTCAGCAGGGAACTTATCTCTATCAGTTCGTCAAAAGGCCTTCAACTCGCCCGCTGCCGCGCTTGACCTCTGCGCTGTGACACGGCTAAGTAGACACTTATTTTTCGGGAGCTTTTCGACAATGCGCGCACTGGCCACCGCCCACCTCATCATCGTGCTCGGCCTGCTTATTCACAGTCCGCAGCTCTGGGCCGATGAGCAGCAAAATAAGTCCCTTGAAGAATCTAGCGAGAAGGACCGCCTGTCGCTGCCGACCCATACACCATCGCGCGCGCAGACAAACCGGCCAGTTTCCACAGCGCCCCGGGACGACGCCAACATCGCCCTGACAATTCTCGGCCAAGAGATTCTGCGTGGCAGTTTTCAACGCCTGTATTGGACCGCGGGGCAGGCCGTCGCCGGGCTCGCGATGCCGACACCGGTGCTGATTGCCGCGGGGGTAAACCCGGGGCCGACGCTGTGCCTGACCGCCGCCGTACACGGCGATGAGCTCAATGGTGTAGAAACCATCCGCCGGGTGATGTTCAGC
>JBFKEA010000298.1:0-2456 GCA_041619375.1 Spongiibacter sp.
ATGCCGACGGCAAGGAGCACCAGCTGCCCGATGATTTTTATTCGTCGCAGTATTTTGTCGACAAGGCCATCGAATTTATCGACGCGCAGCGCGCCGACGGCAAACCCTTCTTTAGCTATATCGGTTTTCAGGCGGTGCATATTCCCCTGCAAGCGCCCAAACACTTTGTCGACAAATACCGCGAGATCTATCGCGATGGCTGGTCGCCGATTCAACAGCGGCGGCTTGAACGCGCCATCGCCCTAGGCTTGCTACCGCTGGGCACCGAGCTGACACCGATGTCGACCACCGAAGACTGGCAGGCCCTGTCAGCGAAGGAGCGGGCCTATTACGCGCGGCGTATGGAGGTGTATGCCGGCATGCTGGACGCGATGGATTTTCATCTCGGCCGGCTGATCAGTTATTTAAGAACCGTGGGCGAATACGACAATACGGTATTTATTTTTCTGTCTGACAATGGCCCGGAGCCGTCGGACCCGCTGCAGGTGATCGCGGTGTCGCCGTGGATCAAATACCATTACTCCACCGCCATTGACGATCTGGGTGCCAAGGGCAGTTATACCGCCATCGGGCCGAGCTGGGCCAATGCCGCGGCCACGCCGGGCAATTTTTACAAGTTTTATGCCGGCGAGGGTGGGGTGCGGGTGCCGCTGATTATTTCCGGGCCGGGCTTGGCGCGGCAGAATGCGGTGGAGCACAGCTTTGCCCACATTAAAGATATTGTGCCGACGATATTGGCGCTGTCGGGCACGCCCGATCACGGTGGCAAATTCCAGCAGCGCGAGGTGTTGCCGATTACCGGCGCCAGCCTGTTGCCGGTACTGCAGGGCCGCGCCGCCTATAGCCACCCGCCCGACAAGCCGATTGGCTACGAGCTGGCGGGCAATGCGGCGCTGTACAAAGGTGACTACAAGCTGCTGCGTAACCTGCCGCCTCTGGGTGACGGGCAGTGGCGGCTCTACAATATTGTTGCCGACCCCGGCGAGTCGCAGGACTTGGCGGCCGCGATGCCCGAGCGCTATGAGCAGATGCTCAGCGACTACCAGGCCTATGCCGAGGCCCACGGCGTGCAGGCCATGCCCGCGGGCTATGACTACGTTCGGCAGGTAATGCTGTATACCGCCAAGCAAGTTTTTGAACGCAATGCGACTCGGCTGAACGCCTTGCTGGCGGTGTTGATTTTGCTAATGGTTTGGTTGCTGCTGCGCCTGCGTCGCCGCCGCATTGCCGGCGAGTGGTTTAAGGAGGAATAGCGCGGCGTTTTGAGCCTGCGGCGGCAGTCGTGGTCATACAGATATGCTAGGGTTTGAATACCGCATTGGCGGTAGATATTCCGCCCGGCGACGATTAAAAAGTATGGAGAGGGAGTCCGCGTGAGCGACGCATTGGTGCAAATTTCTGACAATTTCTGGAATATTCGCGGCGAATTCAAAATAGGCGGTGTGTTGAACATTGGCACCCACGCCTCGCTGGTGCGACGCGCCAACGGCAAATTTATACTGCTCGATGCCTATACCCTGGACGGCGAGGTGAAGGCTCAGGTCGATGCCCTGACCGGTGGTGGCGACGATATTGAGGCGATGATCAATTTGCATCCCTTTCACACCGTGCATGTCGAGCGCGCCCACGCCCAGTACCCCAAGGCCAAGCTCTACGGCACCCAGCGCCATCTGGAAAAATTCCCCGAGCTGCCGTGGCGGCCCGAGCGCAGCGAGTCGGTGGACTGCGCGGCGCTGTTTGCCGAGGAGTTGTCGTTTTCGGTGCCGGCCGGGGTCGACTTTATTTCCCGCAATGAGCATCTGCACTTTTCTTCCGTGCTGGCTTATCACCGCGACTCCAAAACCCTACACTGCGACGACACCTTAATGTATTTGCCACTGCCGGGGCTGCTGGGAAAGCTGAGAAAAACGCGGCTTAGTTTTCACCCCACACTGGCGAAAACCCTGGAAAAACGCGCCGGTGCGGCGGCGGATTTTCGCGCCTGGGCCAAGCACATTGCGCGGCAGTGGGGCGACGCCGAAAACCTGTGCGCGGCGCACTCCGCCAGTTTGCTGGCCAGTGATAACGACGGCGCGCCGATTGCCGAGCGCATTGAAGCGGCGCTGGCGCGGGTGGAAAAAGTGCTGGTTGCTCACGAGAAAAAGTACGGCTGATTTTTGCTGTTAGTCGATTATCTGCTTGCCATGTTCCAGCTCGCCCAGAGCGGCGAACGCCAGGGCATCGTGTTTTTTATTTGCGCCTACGCGCAGCTGAGCTGCGGCTATTCCTTTGTCTATCAGTCGCGTATTGCCCGCTGGCCAATGGTGTGGGGCGAGCTGCAGGACGCCGCCAGTCGGTTACTGGGCGCGCCGGAACATGTGATCAGCGAGCGCGATTACCGCGCCGAGTTGCGCTATCGCTATGCGGTGGACGGGCAAGCATATAGCGGTCGCCGATTGTCGCCCTGGCTGCTGCTG
>JBFKEA010000299.1:0-2410 GCA_041619375.1 Spongiibacter sp.
CCGAAGCTTGCGCGTCAGATTTACAGTCTGATCCCTTTGGCCACTCGGGAACCCCACCTCGAAAGAGCGAAACATTCTGCTTATGCAGCAATAACTTGTCAACAACTTATGTGAACAGGCATCAAGCTACAAAGCCGTTATAAGAAGTGTGGAGCTGGCGAGAGGAGTCGAACCCCCGACCGGCTGATTACAAGTCAGCTGCTCTACCAACTGAGCTACGCCAGCACACTAATTACACGTCGCTTTCGAACGAGGGCGGCATTCTAGTCGAAGTCTCGGTAAGACGCAATCAGATTGCAGTTTTTTTTCTCCAATGTTGTCGCAGCCCCCTCAGAACTGCGCAATAGCTCCATCCCCAGGTCGTATTCTCGGCTACCCTCCACCGCCTTGAGCACCAACCACAAGCGCTGGCCGCGCTTGATAATTTCTCGCACTTTCGCGGCATAGCCTCGACCACGCATACGCTCGGCATGACTCTGCGCCCGCTCGCTATCACTGAACACACCGAGGGAAACAGCATTCTCCAACTCACCCCGGCGAATAATATAGCTATCTATGAGCTTTTTACGTAGCTCACGACTGATACCTGCCGCCTCATCAACTTTGCCAAACGGCCCGAGGTATACCCAAAAATCAGCACCGCGCTGGTAGTCCTCGCGCATCCACCGCAGCGCGCCGCCTTCAGGCAATGCGATGTCCGGCGTTACTTTCGCAAAAGGACCCAGCCGCCAACACACCTCAGCGGCCTCCGCCTCTACCAACGCGACCTCTTCAATCGCTGACTGAGGCTCACCGGCCAGCGACCGAGTGTCTGCGGCCGGCGAAGGTGACCCACCATCCAGCTCAACGCCGTCGAGCAACAACTCGGGCAATCCGCCCTGATTTCCGCGCTCGCCCTCCAACTCAGACAACAGGCGGATATTGCCTTTTGCGGCTGGCAACGCCACAGTACTGGCGATATCTCGATAGCTACGCTCGGAGTACTGCCAAAAATACAACGCAGCATTCGCCAGCAACAACAGCAGAAAAACGACCCTCACCCCTCACCCCCAGGCTGCTCCAGCGCTATTGCCAAACCGTCCAACACCAACTCATCGCGAAACAGCCAATCACTGGCGGCACCGCCCGCCATGTCGATCAGCTGCGGCGCATCTCCACCACAGATAACCAAGCCGGGCTTTTGCGCCGAGTTAAACGCGCCGGCGTGACAGGATTGGATAGACGCAAGCAAGGACATCCAACTAGCATTCTCGACACAGGCCCCTGTATCACGCCCCGGCAGCACCGACGGGGCCGGCGCTTCGCCGTAGCGCACCCTGTCAGTATTACCCAACAGCGCATCTAGCATCATTTTCCTGCCAGGCAAGATATAGCCCCCGAGGTGCTGGGCTGAGCTATCGATAATATCGATAGTCAGCGCCGTACCGGCATCAACGACAACCACTTCACGGCGGCATAGTTGCCACGCGGCCAGCATTGCCAGCCAACGGTCCACGCCCATTTTTCCAACATCGCGATAACTGTTGGTAACGGGCCCGCAGCGAGCCTGCGAATGAGCAAATTGGCAGGGCACACCTGCCCGCCTCGCCGCATCTTGAATGAGGCGGTTTCGATCATCCGCGGCGACCGAAGCCACCCGAATCGCATTCGGTTGCCAACGCGACAACAGATCTCGAAGACTGGCCACACTACACTCTCGACGGCCGCCGTCAACACGGCAACCGTCCAGCAAGCGCCACTTCATCGCGGTATTGCCGACATCCAGCTCCAGCCAGCGCGCCACCATTAGCTGCGGCTCCTCAAGCTGATTTCCCCACCGTGAAAACTGCGCACCCCCTGATCCGTGCGCAACCTAAGCCCACCAGTAGCGTCCACCCCCTCGGCGACCCCTGCAATCCAATCGTCGCCCAGCTGAATCAGGACCTCGCGCTCACTGTAGGCATCCAGCGACTGCCATTCGTGCCGAAACGCCGCAAACCCTTTGGCGGTATACTCATTAAGCGCTAGCACCAGCTCTTCCAACACCACCACTAGCAGCTGATTCCTATCCTTACTGATCGCCAGATCAGACAGGTCAGCCCAGGGCTGAGTTATGCTACTAGTATCGACGGCCAATAGGCGCACATTAATGCCAACGCCGATAATCACCTGACAGATTCCAGCAGGGTCGCCCTGCATTTCCAATAAAATACCGGCGAGCTTGCGGCCATCACGCAAAATATCGTTTGGCCACTTCAACGCAATGCCATCGACTCCGGCACGCGCCAATCCACGGGCAATTGCCACACCGACGCACAAACTAAGCCCCTCTAGCGCCGCCGCGCCATTATTAAATTGCCAGACCATGGAAAAATATAAGCTGCGTCCGAACGGACTCAACCACGTCCTGCCGCGACGACCGCGGCCAGCG
>JBFKEA010000300.1:0-2339 GCA_041619375.1 Spongiibacter sp.
GACAGCCGCAGCCTGCACGTCGGCTTTAGCAGGCCCTTGAGTGAACAGCTGGATTCGGCGCTGGTGCTCAGTGTCGGCGATCACGAGTTGGAATCAGCGCGATCCGAATTTGCCGCCACCAGTGTTGGGGTCGGCGGCGTGCTCAGTTATCGCGACGACAACTGGCTGCTGCAGGGGGCCGCGGGTTTGAGCGTGGTGGACTACGACACGCTGGATCGGCAGGTTAAGCTCGGTCCGCAAACCTTGACTGCCAGCGGCAGCACCGAGGGTTTTGGTTGGCACATTGACGGCCTGCTCAGCTACGAGCTGCTAGCTGACAGCCGGGCATCGCTGCGCCCGGCGCTGGGTTGGCGCTGGATGAAAGCCGAAGTCGATGCCTACGCGGAATCCGGGGCGGCGATGGCCAATACCCGCTGGGGGGAGCAGCGCCGCGATAGCCAGGTACTGCGCGCAGGGGTGATGGCAGGGTTGGGGCTGGGCGAATCGCTGCGTGGTTTTGCCGAGGTGTTCGCCGCCACCGAGCTGGAAGATCACGACGAGACCATTACCGGGCGCAATCGCAATCTCGGCTTCGGTGATTACCGTATGCCCTCATATCGCGAAGACGGCGAGGGCTATGTTGAGGGCAGTATTGGTGTCAGTGCGGCCCTTGGCAGTTCGGCAATGGCCGCCAGTGTCGAGTTCAGTGATGAAAAAGAGGGTCGCGTGGCGCTAATGCTGAATTACTCGCGACCCTTTTAAGCGGCGCGGCTCAGCGCGAGCGTGCCAAGACATCGGCACGGGACTGCTGCTGAGCCAGCGCCCAATCAATATGTTCAGCGACCATAGGCTCTGCCAGTGGTCGCTGTTTTTTTAGGCCCGTTAAAATGTCGGCGTGGTAGGGGGCATTGCCCAGCCCGACTGCCAGATTGCGCAGCCAGCGCTGATAGCCGATGCGGCGAATAGGCGAGCCGGCGGTGCGGTTGAGGAACTGCTCTTCGCTCCACAAAAACAACGACAGCAGGCTGCTGTCGTCGAGCTGGTGGCGGGGGGAGAAATCGGCTTCGCCGCTGATCTGGGCAAATTTATTCCACGGGCAGATCAGTTGACAGTCGTCGCAGCCAAACACCCGGTTGCCCATTGCACGGCGAAACTCCTCGGGAATGGCGTCTTTGAGTTCAATCGTTAAATAGGAAATGCAGCGCCGCGCGTCGACCTGGTAGGGGGCGACAATCGCCCCAGTCGGGCAGTCGTCAAGACAGGCTCGGCAGCTGCCACAGTGGCCGGTTTCCTGTGGCGGGTCGACGGGCAGCGGCACGTCGGTGTAAATCTCTCCGAGAAAGAACCAAGAGCCGGCGCGACTGTTGATCAGCATGCTGTTTTTGCCGATCCAGCCGAGACCGGCCTGTTCGGCAAAGCCGCGTTCCAGCACTGGTGCGCTGTCGACAAAGGCGCGATGGTGCTGGCCGGCGTGTTCGCCGAGACGTTCGGCAAGTTGTGCAAGGCGCTTGCGGATAAGCTTGTGGTAGTCGCGGCCCAGTGCGTAGCGCGAAATATAGGCTCGGCTCGGCGTGTTCAATAGCTGCTGTGCATCGGCGGCGACCGGTTGGTAGTCCATGCGCGCACTGATCACCCGCACCGTGCCGGGCAGCAGGGCGTCGGGGTCGCGGCGCAGGGCCTCGTGGCGGCTCATATACTCCATTTCGCCGTGATAGCCGCGCGCGAGCCAGTCGCGGAGCTTATCAGCGTGGGCGGCGTTGCTTGCCGGGCTGATGCCGAGGTGGGCAAAACCGAGTTCGCTGGCCCAACTTTTGAGTTGCTTGGCCAAATCGGCGAGCTCGGTCTCGGTGTGGCGGCTGCTCATTGGCTGTGTGCTCTGTGGATGCGCGCTATCATAGGATTATTCTACACCGATGGGAGGGCGAAATGGATCCATCAATGCAGGGTGGCGCCGATGCGCTGGCGCTGTATCGCGCCGAGCAGGTTCGAGAGCTGGATCGCCGCGCCATTGCCAGCGGTATCGCCGGCTTCGAGTTGATGTGTCGGGCGGGCGCGGCGGCGTTTCGCTGTCTGCAGCAGCACTGGCCGCCGCAGTCGCCGATTGAAATTTTTTGCGGCGGCGGCAACAACGGCGGGGATGGCTATGTGGTGGCCGCACTGGCCGCTCAGGCGGGGGTGGTGGTGCGGGTCTGGGCGCTCAATCAGCAATTACGCGGCGACGCGGCGGCTGCCGCACAGCTGGCTGGCGACAGCGGTGTCGATATTTGCCAGTGGTCGGGGCAGCGGCCCGCGCCTACAGCCGTGGTTGTCGATGCGCTGTTGGGCAGTGGTTTTCACGGTTCGCTGCGCGATGACTACGC
>JBFKEA010000301.1:0-2273 GCA_041619375.1 Spongiibacter sp.
ATTAGCCACAACAAAATTGCCATGGAAATGGCCGACCAGCTAATGGGGGTGACCATGCACGAACCGGGGGTATCGAGGCTGGTGTCGGTGGACCTAGAAAAAGCCGCCGAGATGATTGCCTCCTGAACTGGCTGCCAATGGTGGAAGCTAGATATTTGTGCAGTCGCGTGGAACAATATCGCGCATAAATACTCGAACACCGTCGGTGGTGGTGTCGAGTGGGCATGCAGGCCAAACAACAGGCAAACAAGGGCCGAAGAATGGATCTCAGCGTCAGAGATTGGTTGATTATTATTGGGGCTTTGCTGGCCATAGCGGTGTTGCTGGACGGTTTCCGGCGAATGCGCAATGAGCGCAGAGAGACTCTGCGCTTGGCGTCGATGAAGCGTCGCGAGGCAGAAGTGGAATTGTCGAATCCGGAGCTGGCCAGTGAGGCTCGGGTTGTCGCCGTTCGCGAATCGTCCAGCCTGCACCAGCGCGATGCAGTACAGGCTCCCGCGCGCAGTCACGCCGCGGATCGCGGCGTGGAAGAAGATGATGACGATGTGCTGATGCGCGCCGTGTCGCCGGTTAAGTCATCGGCCCCAGTCGACGTGGGTGACGACAGCGACCTGCGGCTGAATGACGATTCCCTTGCGTCGCAGGCCGGTGATGACGCCGGTGCAGATGAGCGGCTATCGGAGCCGCGTGTCTATAAGCGCGAGCCGGCAGCGGCTAAAGTGGACAGTGCACAGTCAGCGGCCAGTAAACAGCCTCAGGAGCTGATCGTTTTAAAGGTGCTTGCCGACGCCGATAAGCCCTATCAAGGCGCGGATTTGTTGCAGGTGTTATTGGCCTGCGATCTGCGCTACGGCCGGATGAATATTTTTCACCGCTTTGAGAAAGCCGATGGCAGCGGTGCCGAGCAGTTTAGCGTGGCGAATTTAGTTGAGCCCGGCAGTTTCGATTTAGATGCCATAGAGGGTTTTTCCACGCCGGGAGTGGTGTTTTTTCTCAGCTTGCCCGGGCCGGAAGAAAGCATGCAGGCCTTTGATGCCATGCTGGAAACCGCGCGCTGTCTGGTGAAAAACCTCGGGGGTGAGCTGCGCGATCAATCTCACAGCGTGGCAACTAAGCAGACCTATGAGCACTACCGCCAGCGTATTCGCGATTTTGAGCGACGTCAGCTCACCTTGATGTAACCTACAAACGGTCGTATAGATGCCCGATTCCTCTCTGCGCGCAAGGTTAGAGACCCTGCGCGAGCAGCTCCATGAACACAGTCATCGCTACTATGTACTGGATCAACCCAGTATCCCCGACGCCGAGTACGATCGCTTGTTTCGCGAGTTGCAGGACATCGAAGCCGCCCACCCTGAGTGGGCGCGAGAGGACTCGCCGACGCGGCGGGTCGGCGGAGAGCCCTTGGCGGCATTTCGCCAAGTGCGCCATGAAACGCCGATGCTGTCATTGGACAATGTGTTCTCCGAGCAGGAGCTGCGTGACTTTGACAAACGTATCCGCCAGCGTCTCGGCGATGAGCAAGCCCTGTGTTATGCCTGTGAGCCCAAGCTAGACGGTATTGCGGTTAGCCTGCTGTATGTAGATGGGGTGTTGGTGCGCGGCGCAACGCGTGGCGACGGCCGCGTCGGCGAGGATATTAGTGACAATGTGCGCACGGTATCGTCGATACCGCTGAAACTTCGCGGAGACGACTGGCCTGCCGAGCTGGAAGTGCGCGGCGAAATCTATATGCCCCGCGCCGGCTTTGAACGGATGAATGAGCGGGCGCGCGAGCAGGGTAGCAAAAGTTTTGTCAATCCGCGCAATGCTGCCGCCGGCAGTTTGCGTCAGTTGGACAGTCGGGTCACGGCTACACGGCCGCTGGAAATGTGTTGCTATGGCATTGCCGGCGCGCAGGGTGAGCAGTTTTCCAGTCACAGCGAAGGTCTGCGAGCGCTGGCTAAGTGGGGCTTCCGTATCAATGCGGAGATGGCCGTGGTCAGCGGCATCGATGCCTGTGTTGAGTATTATTCGCAGCTACTCGCACGCCGCGATGCGCTGGCCTACGATATCGATGGTATCGTTTTTAAGGTCGACGCGCTGGCACTTCAGGCGCGTCTCGGCTTTGTTTCCCGCGCACCGCGCTGGGCTATTGCCCACAAATTTCCCGCCCAGGAAGAAATTACCCTGCTGCGCGACGTTGAATTTCAGGTCGGCCGAACCGGTGCGGTGACGCCGGTGGCCAAGCTGGAGCCTGTGTTCGTCGGTGGGGTAACGGTGAGCAACGCCAC
>JBFKEA010000302.1:0-2248 GCA_041619375.1 Spongiibacter sp.
AATATCGACCGCATCGTTATCGTTATCGCACCAGAGCCGCTGGCCCACGCCAACCTGATCGACCGCTACTTAGTCGCGGCCGAGCACAGCGAAATCACCCCGATGCTGCTACTCAATAAAGCCGACCTCATCGATCCCGAGCGTCACCGGGGTCTGCTGGAGATGGTGCAGCGCTATCGCGACATCGGCTACGAAGTGGTCACAGCCTCCTGTGCCAGCGCCGGCGGGCTCAGCGAACTCAAAGCCCTGCTAGACAATCGTATCAGCGCCTTTGTCGGCCAGTCCGGGGTCGGCAAATCGTCACTGGTTAATGCCCTGCTGCCGGGCACCGACAGCCGCGTCGGCGCCCTCTCCGAGGCCACCGCCAAGGGCAGGCACACCACGACCACCGCCCGGCTCTACCACTTCCCGGATGGCGGCAGCCTAATCGACTCGCCGGGCATCCGCGAGTTTGCACTGTGGAACCTAGAGCCCGAACAAGTATTGCAGGGTTTCCGTGAACTTCGCCCGTTCATCGGCTACTGCCGCTTTCGCGACTGCAAACACCAGCACGAACCGGGCTGCGCACTGCAAACAGCCGTCGAAAACGGCGACATCACCCCCGCCCGCTTCGCCAGTTACCAGCAAATTATCGACAGCATCAACGACACCTGATCAATGCACCAGTGCCATCGCCCTGCGGCGCGACTAGCTGATACAATTTACCAAAAATGGGGACAACACCATGAACGACCTAGCGCTATTAATCGAAGCCGACGAGCTTGAGCAGGCCTTGGGCCTGCGCGAGCTGCTAATTCTCGACACCAGCAGCCGCGACAATTACCTGCGCCACCACATTCCCGGTGCGATTCATATTGCCCCGGCCGAATTGCAGCGCGGCGAAAAGCCCGCGGTGGGCAAGATCCCACACAGCGAGCAGCTAGAAAAACTGTTCGCGCGCGTCGGCCTGCACAAAGACAGCCACGTTATCGCCTATGACGACGAGGGCGGCGGCTGGGCCGGCCGACTGATCTGGACCTTAGACGCCATTGGCCACCGCAACTACTCCTACCTCAACGGTGGCTTGCACGCCTGGCTGGCGGGCGGCCACGCCGTTGAAAGTGGCGAGCAGACACCGCAGTCCAGCGACATTAAAATCCATATAGACAGCAGCCCGATTGCCGAAATTGACGGCTTCATCCACCTGCTCGGCAACAGCCAGCTGGCCATTTGGGATGCCCGCAGCGCCGAGGAATACCGCGGTGAAAAAGTCCTCGCAGCGCGCGGCGGCCACATTCCCGGCGCGGTCAACCTAGATTGGCTGGAATTGATCGACAAGCAGCGCGACTACCGCTTTAAAGACCTGCAACAGCTACGCAGCCAGCTCGCTGCGCTAGGCATCACCCCCGACCACACGGTGATCACCCACTGCCAAACCCACCACCGCTCCGGACTCAGCTACCTGCTGATGAAGATATTGGGCTTTCCCCATATCAAAGGCTACGACGGCTCCTGGGGCGAGTGGGGCAACCGCGAAGATACGCCGATCAACACCGGCGCCACCCCTTGAACACGCATTTATCACGCGCCCGCCGGCGCTTACCGGCGAATTGAGATAGAGAACCCATCGTGGACACTGCTTTTATTATTATGCAACACCTGCTGCCCCAACACTTGCTGTCGCGGCTCGTCGGCCAACTGGCCGAGTGCCGCAGCCCGTGGCTGAAAAATCTGCTAATCCGCCGGTTTATCGCCCACTACAACGTCAATATGAGCGAGGCCGCCGCCCAAGACGCCGAGGACTACAGCAACTTCAACGCCTTTTTCACCCGCGCACTGCGCGACGGCGCCCGCAATATTGACGACCAGGCCGACCACATCGCCTGCCCCGCCGACGGCGCCATCAGCCAACTGGGCCAAATTCAAGACGGCCGTATCTTCCAGGCCAAGGGTCAAGACTACAGCCTGACCACCTTATTGGGCGGCGATGAAGCAGTGAGCGAGGAGTTTCGCGACGGCAGCTTTGCCACCATCTACCTGTCGCCGCGCGACTATCACCGCGTGCATATGCCCATGAACGGCACCCTGCGCAGCATGACTTACGTGCCCGGCAAGCTGTTCTCGGTAAACACCGTCACCGCCGAAAACGTCCCCAGCCTATTCGCCCGCAACGAGCGCGCGGTCTGCATCTTCGACACCGACGCCGGGCCGATGGCAATGATTTTGGTGGGTGCGATGATTGTCGCCGGCATCGAAACTGTGTGGGCAG
>JBFKEA010000303.1:0-2190 GCA_041619375.1 Spongiibacter sp.
GAAGTCACTGGTTTCGCCCAGCAGGTGCAGGCGGCCAAACAGCCGCCCCAGCTGAAACAGGTTTTCCATGTCGTCCAGCGCCGGGGCGTGGCCGCCGCGGCGGGGGTAAAGGGCAAAGCGGTAGCCGGCGTGTTCAAACAGACTTTGGCCATCGCGGTTTTGCCAGGGGGGAATAACTGGGATGTCGGCGTCGTGCAGTTGTTGAGTAAAGTGGTGTTCTTCCAGTATTTGCTCGGCGCTCCAGCGCTGCGGGCGATAAAACTTCACCACCAGTGGCTCGGCCTCCTCGAGGCCAAATTGGTAGACGCGGTTTTCGTAGCTATTGAGGGGGAAGACCCGCAGGTCGCTGACATAGCCGAGGCTCTCTACGGCGTCGATAACCCGGTCGGGGTCCAGCGCGGCAAAATTTTGCTGCGCTTGCGGGTCGGGCTGCTTGGTGTTGCTGTGTTCGGTCATGACGGCTCCCCTGTGCGGCGAGCTACTGGCCGGGTGCGGGGGTTCGCGCCAGGCACCAGATGTCCACTCGCCTTGCTCCGGCGGCGAGCAGTATAGCGGCCGCGGCATTAGCTGTCGTGCCTGTTGTGAGGACGTCGTCGACCAGCGCAATGTGGCGGCCGGCCACCGCCTCGGGGCGACGCAGGGCGAAGGCCTTGCGCAAGTTGCGGCGACGGTCGGCCGCGCTCAAGCCCTGTTGTGGGGTTGTGTGACGGGCGCGGCGTAGGGCGCAGTCGACCGGCAGCGACAGTGCTGCTCCCCAGTGCTCGGCGAGCAGCAGTGACTGGTTGTAGCCCCGACTCCAGCGCCGGCGCCAGTGCAGGGGAATCGGCACCAGTAACTGGGGGCGCTGTCGCTGGGCGTCACTGCGGCAGTGCGCCAGCCACAGTTCGGCCAGTAATTGTCCGCAGGGCAGCTGGCGCTGGTACTTAAAGCGGCTGAGCAGCTGGTCGCTGGGAAATTGATAGCGCAGCGCGCTCAGGCAGTGTTCAAAGCGCGGCGGATGGCGCAGGCAGCGACCACAAAACAGGGCGTCGGGGCTGTTTAGCGGCAGTGCGCAGCGCTGGCAGTGGGCGTTCAGCCACGGTAGCTCAGCGCGGCAGGGGGCGCAGATCTCCTGGTGACTATGGCTGGGCGCCAGACACAGCAGGCAGCGGCAGGGGAAAAGGGCGCGTAGGGCGGCGCGGCCGGCGTTGTAAACCATAGGCATCCATGCTGGTTGACAGTGTGGGGGCGGGCTGTATCATTATAGCCTTCAAAAAATACGGCCAGAGAATATCTATGAGTAGCGCGGCAACTTTCCCGATTCGTCACGACTGGACTGCCCAAGAGGTACAGGCCCTGTTTGAGCAGCCGTTTAACGACCTGCTGTTTCAGGCGCAGAGCGCCCATCGCGCCCATTTTGACGCCAATACCGTACAGGTCAGCACGCTGCTGTCGATCAAGACCGGCGCCTGTCCGGAAGACTGCAAATACTGCCCGCAGAGCAATCGCTACGATACCGGCTTGGAAAAAGAAAAGCTGATGGAAGTGGAGAAGGTGCTGGCTGAGGCGCGCGCGGCGAAAGCGCAGGGCTCTACCCGCTTCTGCATGGGTGCCGCCTGGCGCTCGCCGAAGAAAAAAGACATGCCCTATGTGACCGCGATGGTGAAGGGCGTGAAGGAAATGGGCCTGGAAACCTGTATGACGCTGGGTATGCTCAGTGGCGAGCAGGCGGCGGAGCTGGCCGATGCCGGCTTGGACTACTACAACCACAACCTCGATACCTCGCCGGAGTACTACGGTGAGGTGATCACCACCCGCACCTACGGCGATCGTTTGAATACGCTGGCCAATGTTCGCGATGCCGGCATCAAAGTCTGCAGTGGCGGCATCGTCGGCATGGGCGAGTCGGTGAAAGACCGCGCCGGCCTGCTGATTCAGCTGGCGAATTTGCCCGAGCACCCCGAGAGCGTGCCGATTAATATGCTGGTGCGCGTCGAGGGCACGCCGCTGGCCGAAAACGCCGATCTCGATCCCTTCGATTTTATCCGCACCATTGCCGTGGCGCGGATTCTGATGCCCAAGTCGCATGTGCGCCTGTCTGCCGGTCGCGAAGAGATGAACGAGCAGATGCACGCGCTGGCTTACTTTGCCGGTGCCAACTCGATTTTCTACGGTGAAAAGCTGCTGACCACACCCAATCCCAAGGCCAAC
>JBFKEA010000304.1:0-2123 GCA_041619375.1 Spongiibacter sp.
ATGTCGGCGGAAATGATGGCCGATGCCAATATTGGCAACATGGAAGACATCTCCAATTATACGCCCAACCTCAGTGTTTTTAGTCACGCACCTTTTACCAGCTTGCAGGTGCGCGGTTTGGGCTCCCCCTTTGATAAGGGCTTTGAACAGTCCGCCGGCCTGTTCCTCGACGGCGTGTACTTAGGTCGCCTAGCGTTTCTCGATGCCGCCTTTCTCGATGTTGCATCGGTGGAAATCCTGCGCGGCCCGCAGGGCACCTTGTTTGGCAAGAACACCATCTCGGGGGCAATAAGCATTCGTTCTAAGCAGCCGAGTCAGCAGTTGGAGTTTTCTGGCGAGGCGATCGGCGGTGACGAAAACTTGGAAAAATACACCGCGACCGCCAATATTCCACTCAATGACCGTCTGGCGCTGCGCGCCTCTGGGATGGTGAACCAGCGCGATGGCGCCGTCTACAACACCACCCTGAATCGCGATGAGGGCAGTGTTGATTCGCGGATCGCCCGCCTGCAGCTGCGCTGGGATATTCTCGATTGGCTGGACATGACTGTGTCAGCAGCTGATACCAATCAGGAGTTCCGCCTCGGCAGTTTTCAGGTGCAAACCGCAAGCGATGAACAGTTTCAGCTGATGCAGTTTTACGATCCGCGGGTGGAAATGGACCCGTCTAACGAAATCAGTTCCCAGGACTACCCGGCCGAAACCTATCAGACCGGTAGTAAATTCGATATTCGCCTGAACGCCCAGCTGTGGGGGCATGAATTTTCCTGGATCAATGCCTTGACCACGCTGGAGGAGGAGTCCAATAGCGATTTGGACTTTTCGCCGATACCGCTGTTGTACTTCCTTAATGGTGAGGATTATGAACAGTTGAGCACCGAGCTGCGCATTGTTTCACCGCTGGGCATGCTGGATGGCAAGTTTGACTATGTTGCCGGTGTCTATGCCGCGCAGAGCGATACGCAAATCAAGGTTATTATTGATGCCGCGCCGCGCCCGGAAGATTTGCTCACCGGCCTGTCGGCGACGGGGGTGGCGGTAGGGCCGCTAGACCCGGTGTTGGCTTCGGTGGTGGGCGGTGGCCCGGGTGAGCGCCTGCTGATCGATGGCGATCAGCAGAACTTCAGCACTGCGGCTTACGCACAGGCCAGTTGGCATTTTAATACGTCGTGGTCGCTGACCGGCGGTATTCGCGTGTCTCGAGAAGTTAAGCATGTCGATCAGCAGCTGCAATTGTTCACTGGCGGAACCGATGTCGATGGCCCGGTGTTTACCCAGCTGGTAACGGCGGAAGAGTACCGTTTAATCGACAAACGCGTTGATGAAGATGTTAGCCCTAAGCTGTCGTTGAGCTGGATGCCGGCCGATGACCTGACTTTTTATGGCAGTGTGGCCGCGGGCTTTAAAAGTGGCGGCTACAGCGGCTCGGCGGTGCGTGCGGAAATTACCGAAGTTGAGCCGGAGGGCTCGCTGACCTACGAGGTGGGGGCGAAGACCCGCTTGTTTGACGGCGCCGCCTCGCTTAATTTTGCGACGTTCTACACTGAGTTTGAAGACTTGCAGCTCACTATCTTCGAGGGCAATGTCAGCCGTATTTCCAATGCGGCGGGGGCGATTTCCAAGGGCGCGGAATTGGAGTCAGCCTTTGTCACCCCTTGGGGAATCTCCGGCAATTTGGCCGTTGCCTATCTGGACGCCAGCTTCACTGATTATCAAAATGGCCCCTGCCCGGCCGGGGAGGAGACGCCCTGCGATTTAACTGGTCGGCCATTGGCCAATGCGCCGCTGTGGAAGGCCAATTTCAGCCTGAATTACTTTCACGACCTCTGGGATTTGCCCATCGGTTTACTGGTGGGGGTTGACCTGCTCTACGAAGACGACAAATTTCTGCAGGCCGACCAGGACCCGATTGACTTTCAGTCGGAGTACGGCACCTACAATTTGCGCATGCGTTTGAGCGATGACGACGAGCAGTGGTCAGTACAGGCCTTTCTGCGCAATGCCGGTGACAAGCATGCGCTGGAAGGCAGCGGCGATATTCCGACCTTGTCGGGCGCGCATTTTGGCAAGGCGATTGCGCCGCGCCAGTTGGATGTGAGCTTGCGGTTTACTTTTTAGTGCGG
>JBFKEA010000305.1:0-2023 GCA_041619375.1 Spongiibacter sp.
CAAATACCAGGCGCAGTGTTTGCGCGCGATACGCAGGCCCTGATGTTCACCGTAGAAACGGTGCAGTGCTTGCAAATGCGCGATCATCACTTCGCGCATTTCGCCGGCGCTGACCGGGGCGCATTCGCGACCCTCCAGTCCAGCATTTATTTCTCTAAATAACCACGGGCGGCCCTGGGCTGCGCGGCCAATCATCACGCCGTCTGCACCGGTCTTTGCGAGTACGGCCGCGGCCTTTGCGGCACTGGTGATATCGCCATTGGCGAATACCGGCATCGACACTGCCTGTTTGATCGCGGCGATACTGTCGTACTCGGCCTCGCCGTTAAAGCGGCAGGAACGGGTGCGGCCGTGCACCGCCAGCGAGGCAATTCCGCAGTCCTCGGCGAGCCGCGCAATGTCGCGGCCGTTGCGTTGCTCCGGCGACCAGCCGGTGCGGATTTTTAGTGTGACCGGCACCGATACAGCGGCGGTCACTGCGCGCAATATGGCCTCTACCAACTCGGGCTCGCGCAGCAGGGCTGAGCCCGCCGCGCGCTTACACACCTTTTTGGCCGGGCAACCCATATTGATATCAATAATGTCGGCGCCCATGTCGGCGCAGCGCAGGGCGGCGTCGGCCATCATTGCGGGATCGGCACCAGCGATCTGCACTGAGCGCAGAGCTCCTTCATCTTTGGCCAGCCGAAGGTGGCTTTTACGGGTGTGCCAAAGTTCGCTGTTGCTAATCAGCATTTCCGAGACGGTCAGTCCCGCGCCAAATTGCAGGCACAGTTGGCGAAAGGGTAGATCGGTGATGCCCGCCATTGGCGCTAATACAGCGCGTGCGGGGAGCTTGTGTGAACCAATCTGGATCATCGCCATGCCCCGTTACAGGAGTGACCGTGGGAAAACAGGGCCGCTATTCTACTTGTTAGAATTCGCTTTCGGTAGTCTTGCGCTCAGAAAATAACCAGTGTATCGGCGGGGGTTAGCGGTGGCTGAATAGCTCTAGCTGATAGTTGACTGCAGCGCTGCCCGGGTCGACGATTTCCAGGGCGATATGCACCGGCTGGCGGCTTTGCAGCTGCGACAGGGCGTTGAGTTCGCCGGCCAGGTACTCGCTGGGTTGAAACAAGCGGCTGGCGATTTCGTCGCCGTGAATATTGCTGAAACGCAGCCGCAGCAGCGGGAAGTCGCGACTGCTGTCGCTGCGGTTAAGCAAAATGGCATCGACCTGCAGTGCTCCGCTGGCTTCGGGATGGGGGCGCACCAGTAATTTTTGACTGACGATGTCGCGGCTTTGCTCCATGCTGGGTGAGCTGGTCTCGCCAGCGCAGTCATTGAGGTATTGCTGGCAGAGGCGCTGCAGTGTTTGTCTGGCCCCGCTGGGCAATCGCGGCTCGTCAAGTAGCCGGTCGCGCTGCCAGTAGGCGAGCTGGCTAAACAGTAGCAAGATGGCGGTGAAGTTGAGCAGCAGCCAGGGCCAGCGGCGGCGCTGCGGTGCCCGGTGAAATTCAAAGCCGTGATCGACCGTGTTGAGACCTTCTAGTAATTCTTGGCCTCGGCGTGGTCCGGCGGTCTCACTCTCGGTTGCCGGCGCGGTGTCTATTGTCGGCTCCGCGGCGGGCGCCGCCTTGGGTTCAGCGAGTTGTGGTTCGCTGAGTTGCCTGAGCTGTTGGCGTTGCGCCTGGCTGAGTTGGGGCAGGGCGTTGAATACCTGTTGGCAGACGCCACAGCGAAGCAGGCCTTCGGCCAGCGCCAGTTGCGTCAGCTGGCAGCGAAAGCGGGTTTCACAGGCAGGGCACACTACGCCGTCTAGGTCGTGCTCGGTTGAGGGCTGGTTGTCACTGGACGTCATTATACTTTCGCCTGAATCTTGGTCTGGCACCGTGGTGGCTGCGCCAATCCGGGTGCCACGCTAGGTGGCGGGTTGTTGATTGCGGCGGCCGCTAATGCGCAGCCACTCCTCGCGCTGTGCGGGTTCGAGTGCGTCAAACCACTGCGCATAGTGCGCGCAAAGCTGGTCGCCTTGAGTGTCGAG
>JBFKEA010000306.1:0-1947 GCA_041619375.1 Spongiibacter sp.
CGGAGTTGATGCGGCTCATCTGACCGGCGCCAACGCCAATCGTCTGGCGGTTTTTGGCGTAGACAATGGCATTGGATTTAACGAACTTGGCGACCTTCCAGGCGAAGATCAGGTCGTTGATTTCGGCCTCGGTCGGCTGGCGCTTGCTGACCACTTGCAGCTCGCCGGAGGTGATCATGCCGAGGTCGCGATCTTGCACTAGCAGGCCGCCATTGACGCGTTTGTAGTCAAAGGCCGCTTGCGGGCTGTCCCATTCGCCACAGGCCAGCAGGCGCACGTTTTTCTTGGCGGCTACCACCGCGCGGGCTTCATCACTCACGCTGGGGGCAATGATGACTTCGACAAACTGACGGTCGCAGATGGCCTTGGCGGTGGCGGCATCCAGCTCGCGGTTAAAGGCGATAATACCGCCAAAGGCCGATTCAGGGTCGGTGGCGAAAGCGAGGTCATAGGCCTCGCCGATGCCGTTTAGCGAGACAGAAACGCCACAGGGGTTGGCGTGCTTGACGATAACGCAGGCCGGCTTGGTGAAGCTTTTAACACACTCCAGCGCGGCGTCGGTGTCAGCGATATTGTTGTAGGACAAGGCCTTGCCCTGCAACTGGGTGGCGGTGGCAATACAGGCTTCGCTGGGGTGGCGCTCGACGTAGAACGCGGAGTCCTGATGAGGGTTCTCGCCATAGCGCATTTCCTGAGCCTTGTGGAACTGGCTGTTGAATGTGCGCGGGAATTTGTCGCTGCCACCGGGAACCAGACGGCCAAAGTAATTGGCGATGGCGCCATCGTAGGCGGCGGTGTGCTCGTAAGCCTTGATGGCCAGATCAAAGCGTGTGCTGTGCAGGGTGGCGCCATTGTTGGCGCGCATTTCTTCAAGCACGGTATCGTAGTCGGAGGCGTTGACGACGATGGCGACATCGCGGTGGTTCTTGGCTGCCGCGCGCACCATGGTGGGCCCGCCGATATCGATGTTTTCGATGGCGTCTTCCAGGCTGCAGTCAGGCTTGGCGACGGTGGCTTCGAAGGGGTAGAGATTGACGACCACCATGTCGATGGCGTCGATGCCATGCTCGCTCATCACGGCGTCATCGGTGCCGCGGCGACCGAGAATGCCGCCGTGTACTTTGGGGTGCAGGGTCTTTACCCGGCCATCCATCATCTCCGGGAAGCCGGTGTAATCGGCGACCTCGGTGACGCTGATGCCATTGTCCTGAAGCAGGCGATAAGTGCCGCCGGTAGACAGTAGCTCAACTCCCATTTCGGTGAGTTGGCGGCCAAAATCGACGATGCCTGATTTGTCGGATACGCTGATAAGCGCGCGTTTAACGGGGCGTGATGGCGTCTCGGTAGTCATCCGGGCGGTGTTCCTCTCGGTGCGGTGGCGGATTTAAAGCAAGTCGTATTGTTTAAGCTTTTTGCGCAGCGTGCCGCGGTTCAGTCCCAGCATCTGTGATGCGCGGGTCTGATTGTTGCGAGTGTATTTCATTACTTCTTCGAGTAGTGGTGCTTCCACTTCCGACAGCACCATATTATAGACGTCGCTGACGTCCTGGCCGTCGAGATTGGAGAAGTAATTGTTCAGGGCAATGGCCACGCTGTCGCGCAGGGTTTTGGCCTGAGAAATGTCGTCAGCGGGGGCGGTGCTGACCGGGCTGCTCTCGGCAGCGCTAAGAGGGCTAAGGTTCATGCTGCTGCATCCTGTAATTTTTCGCTGTGCTGTTCAAAAAAGCTCTGTACAGCGTCTAGTTGTGCGCTGGCGTCATCAAGCCGATTGAACTGTCGGCGAAAGTCCGCGTTATTGAAGTCCTGCAAATACCAGGCGCAGTGTTTGCGCGCGATACGCAGGCCCTGATGTTCACCGTAGAAACGGTGCAGTGCTTGCAAATGCGCGATCATCACTTCGCGCATTTCGCCGGCGCTGACCGGGGCGCATTCGCGACCCTCCAGTCC